>CAMNEB010000081.1 GCA_946536155.1 uncultured Lachnospiraceae bacterium
ACCGTTACGATATATAAGATCAGCAGTCCGAATCTTTCCGAAAAAGATTCCGGATATCCGAAGAGCATGGGAAAGATCGAGGTCCTGAACATATCGTGAGTCAGATAGATGATGAGTGTGATACTGCTCCATTCCTGAATGAACTTGTTTTCATATATCCTGCATTCGGAGGGCAGAAAGACAAGTGCTGCGGAAACGGAGATAATGATCAGGTAAATAAAATCGATCTTAGAATTGCCTGTAAAAAGAGAACATACGATAACGGCACAGAATCCGAGACTTCCCATAAGCCTGAGGAGACGTGTATCTGTGTATTTTTCCCTCAGATACATGCTCCATTTTGCAGCCAGGATCCCGGCGGACATATCAAGAAGTCCTCTCATAAGTCCCCAGTTTTCATAAAACCCGGTCGTCTGGGGTCCTGCCCCGATGCCTCCAAGATTTCTGTACAGAAATGAAAAACACACGATGATGACTATGGGAAGAACATACTCCGTGACGGTCTTTTTCCACCTGGCAAGAGCATAAAACAGAAGAAATTCAGATATGAACAGCACGGAGACAAACCATCCCGTGTTGTTTATAAAATCCCATCCCATATCCAGTCCCGCTCCCTGAAGGGCGAGCATCTCAAAAACGGCTCTTGAAGCAAATCGGAATAAATTCTCCGGCATACCGTCTCTTATGAGCAGAAATACAAGAGTCAGTATGAATGCCGCCAGATAATAAGGATATATATGCTTTATACGATGCCACAGAAAAGCAAAGCTGCTCTTATATCTTGCCATACGGTCATCAAGTTTGACATAAAGCAAAAAGCCGCTCACCACAAAGAAAAATTCAACACCGATATACCAGCCGCTGTTACCCCACAATCCGGCCGTAAGAAGATACTTATTATCAAAATGATAGATCATTATGATATAAGCAAAAATGATCCTCCAGATAACGATCTGATTGTTTTTCTTAATCATCATCAATCCCTTTTATGAATTCAAATACCCCTTATTTTTCGAATCAAAAAAGACGATCAAACTGTATTCAATTTACCCATAAACAAAACAAAGACCTTACGCGCGCTGCGTATGGTCTTTGATGTTTTCCGGGGTTACTTTGACATGATTTCTGCACTCCAAGATATGGATGTTTCTCGATAATACCTGCTTATTATATCATTTTCTGCCATTTTGCGGGGATTTTTTATTTTTTCGGGAGTCATTTCCCTCCTCACTTTATCTCAATGCTCTCGATCACATATGCCGCTTCTTCGATATGGCTTACAGACGATTCACCCGGATAATAGAGATACAGCATACAGATGATCCCCTTGTCATCATGTCTGAATACGAACTCAAGCCTGTATTCGCGGCCGTCCGCATCGGAGAACGTAGTCTGATGGGTATCGTATTTCACACCGTTTTCATCCTTGTAATCGCTGATCTTCACAGATCTGCCCGGATCTCCGAAGATGTTGCAGATAATGAGTTTTTCGATATCCTGATAATTCTTGTTGCTGAAAGTCGAAGGAACCGTGGCAAGATGAGTCCTGTTGTCAAAATAGAAAATATAGAAGATCTCCGGATCTTTGATATTCTGCGGTGAAATGGCATTCAGATAATACTGATGACCCGAGATCCCGTTGTTGGTAAGGTCACTGCATACGGCTGCACTGTTCCAGGAGGCGGGCACATGGTATCTGATCCTTCCGTCAGCTGTCAGATCCGTCACCGCATCTCCCATGACTCCTTCGGATCCGTAAAAAACATAAGTACCGCTCGAAAGAGTACGGTCTGATATCTCAATTATATCCGCCACAAGAGTATAGGAATCCTTTCCGGCCTCCAGCCTTCCGTAGACCACCACTCTCGTATCCAGAGCAAGGCTTCCCGCTACGGATCTGAGGGCACGGTTCGAGATATCCACGGTACAGGTCTTGCCGTTATCCATGATACGCATTTCTTTGTCATTGACTTTGAAACTGATCTTTCCGGAAACGGCTATGAATCTGTTATCGTAATCCCTCTCAAATACCAGTGAAGATCTGTTATACGCATCATCAAGAGCAGATGCGGTAGTGGCATAATACATGACACGGTCTTTTACAAAACTCTCGACGAGATACAGGTCCCGTCCGTTTACATTCGAAGGAATGACCGTGACCGCCACAGCCACCGCCAGCATAAAGCACAGGATCTTAAATTGTATCTTTGAATTTTTATTCATAAAGTCACTTTGACTCGATCGTATAACCGGCTGTTTTATCCCTGCCCTCTTCCAGTATCTCTATCAGCTGTTTGAACATTGTCGTCTCGGCATAGTTATCTACCAGATGAACCGTTTTCCCCTCATACCGGCCGCTCCGGACATCATTTCCGAAGGAAATCACGGAATAACTCCTCTCCTCGATGCGTATGGTCTCCGCATAGACGTAGACATATACATCCGCGACGGACTCGTCATCCCTGATCTCAGGAGCATCGGGATCGTTGATACCCTGGGCATATGCCTCCTTTGCGTTTCCCATAGCCTGCTCAATGGAACCCGTCAGATCTATGAACGGAAGTGAATCGTTCATAAGATCGGGCTCATACAGGAGGTCACCGCACAGGAATGCTGCGGATAAGATACCCGCCGCCAGCAATATTCTCTTATTTCTGTTCGTTCCCTTTTTCATCTACTTTACGGTATCTGACATACCTTTCATCGCATCTGTCCGTTATCGCATGGTGAAGCTCCGCCGAGGAATAATCATCCACAATGGTCAGCTCCTTATCGCTTCCGATGTATCCGTCTATGAAAGCGTATGCTTCTTCCATGTTCACCGTCTTATCATGAATGATGATCTCTTCCCCGTGAAGGATGATGGTGTCTTCGGCCTGCACCTCGGGAGCATCCTCCGTGAGGGAATCTCCGACTTCTTCATTTACGGCATCGGGATTACCCGGAGTTCCCAGTGTCCCGTCCATCTTCGTCACATAGATAAAGAGAAGGACCAGTCCCGCAAATATCACCACAACCAAGGCGAGGAATCCAAGCGGAGACAGATTTTTTATTTTATCGGATGTCTCTGTCCATCTTGCTCTGATCACAGAAAAGAGAATGAGGCAGAGAATAAACATCCCCATATAAGGCAATATGTTATTCATCGGCATTCTCTTCTTCGTATGTGGTGATCTTGGTATCAAAGATCAGCTCTTCATATATCTCTTTGATGGCGATCTCATCCCTGTAGAGCATCTTCTCATTTTCGTCCCTGTTGATGCTCTGGATCGACAGAACTATAGGAGCTCCGGTTTCGGTGATGTTTTCCTCGATATAGGACCTGATCTCGCTCCATTTTTCTTTATCATTATCCGGGCTCAGTTCATACTGCGCCGGCTCTTCTGCGTTTATCAGGACATAGACTGTTCTGTACCTCGGATCCGAAGGCCTGTATGCGGAATAGATATTCAGAACGTTCACATACTGACCAAGGTTTTCATATGTCTTAAGCTGACTTGCGACCGAATCGCGCTCTGCTTCGGCAGATGCTATCTCATCCGCAAGTCTGTTTTCTCTTTCCTCGATGTTTTTTTCCTGAACGGTAAGTTCCGAACGCTCTACACTCATGCTGCGAAGTACGATGAACAGAATGAGGAGCACCACATCGAGAAGAGGTGTCAGATCTATTATCAGTTTTCCAATGGATCTTGAATTATCGCCTGAACCCATTTTTATTTCCTTAACCCTTTACCGGTTTATTTTTCATCCGTTCCCGCAACAGTTTTCTTGTCGACGACCATATGGTAGTTCATCTCGAAGGTATCAAAATAGAACTGCTTTTCCTGGATCGCTTTTCCGGTCAGGAGAGCATCAATGACTTTAAGTGCTATGGCTGCCACAAGACCTGCGAAGGTGGAAGTAAGGGCAAGAGACATATCGGATGTTTCAAATCCAGAATGCATTGCTTCGATGAGCCCCATAACGGTTCCGAGCAGTCCGAGCAGAGGGAAGATCGGTATGAACTGTTCCCACATGGAATACTTCGCTTTGATCTTGTTGAAGATCTCGATATAACCAAGAACGTCCTCCCAGTCGATGACGCTGGGTGCGGTCACCATGCCGCCGGCTGCGGTAAGTTCCTTTCTTCCGCGGTTTTTCTTCTTGGCTTCCTCTTCCATCTTGGCAGTCAGTCTCTTGACATCGGAAAGTGTGGATACAAAGCCGTATATCGCTCCGATCATGAGAACGAAGATCAGCCAGTTATAAGGTTTCTCAAATACTGCTCGGAAAAATTCCATTTTCTGTTCCTCTCTCTTCTATTTTACGGGAACCGCGATGCCGGGATTGCTCCTTACCGGAGCTATCAGCACCCTGCCGGTCCCTTCATAAACATTTACAAAGCCTTCGCCGGAAACAAAAGATCCGACAAGCGTTGAGGTGGATTTCTGTACGGAAAAATCAAGTCCCGGAGACCATGCAACGGCCATATTGCCGTCCACCTTGAGCATGTCGTTCTTAAGCTCCACTTCGATCAGCTCATCCTGCGGAACAGGACTCTCAAGGGCTGCGATCCCGCTTCCGGTCAAAAGAGTGTTTATGAGTCCCTCTCCTCCGAGGATCGCAGACGAAAGATTCTTACGGGCTGTTAGTTCCATCCGTACGCTCTCTTCCGCCGCCAGGAACATCCTGTCCTCTATGACCATTCCTTCCGGCCAGTCGTCAATGTCGGTCATTATGATGAACCTGTATGTGGGCTCCAGGATCAGAAGACCGGTTCCGGTGTAATAAGGCTTGATCACGGATTCACTGGTGGCAGCGCTCCCCACAAACTTCTTGAGAAGGTCTCCAGCGCCCTTTATTCCGGTCGATGCTTCGATATCGCCCATTATCATCTGCATATCTCCGGCCTGGGCGTACACACCGCCCCTCTCCTCCGAGAGTTCAATTACCAGCTGTCTCTTACGCACATTCATCTTTGATTCGAAGAATGCCAGCTGTGCATCACCGGGTGCAATGGAAATATCCCTCTCATATTCTATCACGGAAAAGTTTTCTTTCCTTGCAACAAATTTTCTCGATTCGGAATCGGAAAAAAGATTTGTCGTAAACAATTGTCAGACCTCCGTCCGGAAAATATGTTAAAACCTCTGGTTTACAAGGACCATCTGATAGAGCGCATATACAATGTAACGCCCTTGCAATACATATATTTACCTTGAAATTATATTAAAAATCAGCGTCCTGTTCAACAATCACGCAAATTAAAGAAAGGGACGCATCATCGTCCCCTTTCTTTGGATATCAGCAGTTATCTCATTATCTTGACATATGCCACTACATGGCGATGGTCTTCCTCCCACAGGCGAAGTTCATAGTCACTTGATGCCGTGAATTCATCCACGGGAAGGAATGCCTCGATCTCATTTGTGAATTCGCTGACCTCGATGATCTCAGTATCGACTATCTGTTCGCCGTCCTTCCACCAGTCCGCTATGAATTTCGTCCCCGGACTGAAATATCTGTCATAATATGTAGCGATCCAAATGCCGTCATCATCAATGCAGTAGCCGGCTGTATTCAGCCAGTCAGGCTCCTTGGAATAGAACATCATAAATCCGTCCGGGTCAAACTCAGAATAGCCGTAGATAATGTCGCCGTCTTCACACCAGTCAGGCACATACTCATATACTCCGACCGCCTGATTCTCATGGCCTGAGGAGCTGACAGAAGTATCGATCTCTTCGATCTGCGGGATCTCGATGGTATCAAGCATCACCTCATATTCCTCATCACCGATCTCCCCCTGTGAGTGGAGAAGCTCTATCGCGGCTATGGTACATCTTACATACTGCTCCGAACTTTCTGCGGTTGACGAAGTCATCAGCTGTGTTGCCGGAGAATTGATAAGCTCATCAAAAAGATCTATCTGCGGCTCATCCTCCGAGTAAGGATCGACCCTTGCCGTTATATAGTAGTATTCACCGCTGCAGGAAGGCACCGCGTCTGCAAGAGTGTTATATATGAGAGCCGCCTGCATATCCATAACGGTATCCAAATCGGCTCCCAGATTGGAATATCTGAGCCAGTTTGCATAGTACTCGGTATAGAATTCATCAGTTTCCAGGGCTTTATGCAGATCAATCTGCGAAGGAGCCTCTGCGGAAAGATCAATAGCATATTTGTTATAACCGGAATTGCCCACATTATCGATATGATCCAGCACATACCTCATATACGCAGAGACAAAACGTGCCACAGCATCATCCGTTTCCTCACCGGATCCTCTTACAAGCCCTTTGTCATACACACGGCATGCCTCCAGATCGATCGAATCCGGAAGTGAGTCCGCATCTGCTGCAATGGATATATCATTCAGATAAGCGATAAAAAGATCCCTCGCTTCATCAGGTGTGATCTTCACAATGTTAACGGCCCAACAACCATCAAATTCAAACAGCCCGGCGACTCTTCTTGCGGTCCTTTTTTCAAGATGCCATTTTTCGTCATCTTCATCCAGATAAAAACAGAAATTAATCGTCTTTTCCTTCGTTTTGCCGTACTCATCGATCGAATCAATGAACATTTCTTTCGTCATACCGGCATAATCCAGAGTAACGAGATAATCCTTGACCGGAAAGTACTTCAAAGTGACATTCATATCGGCAGTCCCGGCTTCTTTGTCAAGATAAACCTCTCCCGTTTCTTCGAGCGTGGTCATGGAGATCATATGTGCATAGATCTCTTTATGGTCATCATCCATCATTTCGATGAAGGCCGCATCATATTCCGGAGAGATCTCAGAAAGTTTCTCTTCGTCAAATTCAGCCAGAGCATCCAGAAGCGCCTGCGGCAGAGCATTTATCTCTTCGAAATCCGCAGAGTTTTTATCATCATTAAGGCCGCAGCAGCAAAGACAGAGCATCGCAGCCGCAAGAACGAAAACAGTAAAAAAATGTCTTTTGATCTTTTTCATACCTGCCCCTCGCCGGATGAAGACAGAAAGACTTTCTGCGCCTTCTCCGGACACTTCATAAGATTGACGGTTCCGTCAGATATGGATTATATCATCTATTTCTCAAAATAAAAAATCAGAGGACGACTGCTGCCGTCCTCCGTTCAACATCATATGATCTCATCAGTTTTTTCATCAGATATTATCTTCGAATACTTTTATCGGATTTTTCTTCGGATATTTTTATCTGATATTTTTATCATAGAATTCCACGAAGCTTTCAAAGAGATCCTCATCAAGCCTGTGACTCCATCTGTAATGATCCAGATGTTCGTTTATATACGCAGCCTTATCCGCAGCAAAGCGCTCTTTATCTTCATCAGGAACATAACCCAGAGTCTGCACCCAGAGATCGAACCCGGCATCAAATTCTTTGCTGTATGTATTATCCGGATCGATGAAAATACTGTTATGCCCCCTGTCTTCGAACCTCACGAAGGTAAAACGGGCATCATCCTTATATTTTTCATAATACTTATCAAGACCGTATTCAATCCCGATAACGTCATCATCTGCGCTGTGTACTATCATCACCGCGGCATCGGTGGAATCAAAACCGTCCATTGCCGTATTTGAAGCATATTCACCGAATCTTATAAATTCATGCAGTCTGATGAACGGTGTCATAGCACAGATAACATCTCCTGCCTGTGATCTTCCCACGGACTCGAACATGTCCGATGATCTGTTGAATCCGCAGCACTCGATGACCGCCATGACCTCAGGATGATAAGTAAGGACCGCACTCACACTGTATGCGCCCCAGCTGTGCCCGAAGAGAACGATCGGAAGATCCGGGATATCATCACTCTCCTCCACAAAGGATATGGCATACTCAAGATCGATAACGCCCTGAGGGGCACCGCCCAGCCTGTCTCCTTCGCTCTTATCCATTGCTGTTGCATCATATGCAAAAACATAGTATCCGTTCCGTGCAAAAAAGTCCGCACAATCCATATAGGAATTGTGTCCGCCTCCGCCGAATCCGTGGGCAAGCACCACTATTCCATGCTGATCTTCACCCGAACTGTAGAGATATCCGGCAAGCATCTGTCCCTTGTCAGAGGGAAAAGAATACTCTCTGCACTCGAGTCCTTCAAAGTCCTCTACCCTGAGCATCAGCGGCTCGTAGCTGTCGGCACTTATGCTTATATTGGAATCGTACAAAAGCGAACAAAGCACATACCATCCGCAAAGGGGGATGATCAGGGCGAGGGCGATGATGAGGAGTACTATCCTCCCTTTCGATACCTTCTTTTCTTTTGCTTCCATAAATCCTCCGCATGATCCTTCATGTTTCAGTTGTTATATTGGAGCTTTTCCGGCCGTCACATATCTTCCGTGACCGTGCCTTTAAAAATATGTCTTGTCACATACATAACATCTCCTGCCGTAACGATGCCGTAAACATTCTTCGCATAGGATACGACAGGCGGGATGAAGATGATATCCTTTATCTCATACTCTCCGTATTTAAGAGGGATATCTGCTCGTGTCAGGTTGGTGATGCTTATGTCACGCACTTTGGTTCCGTAACCAAGGAGCTGTGCCAGGGATGATGATATCCTGCTTGAAAAACACCCCGCATGCTCCAGGTTCAGAGCATCCTTCAGAGTTGTATCCAATGCTCCCATGAATCTGAGTACAAAGTATCTGTACCTGTTATCGGAAAGCTTTTTATTCATCAATACATGGACTTTACGGGCATTATCCGCAAAAGACTTGTCAGGATCGTATCTGTATTCCACCGAAATACCGGTAGCCTGATTTCCCATGGCCCTGTTGCCGTCCGTCCTTCCGTCCACCGCAAGGCCGATGTCTTTTTTATCCTTAGAATCCCTGATCATATCGGTGATCATGAAGGATGTCAGTGATACATTATCTTTTCTTGCTTCTTCCAGCAAGTGACCCCAGTCACGTTTTTCATACCTTTTTATCGTGACTGAAGTTTCCCTGTCCTTCCAGTACCTCCCGTATGCGGCATCCATGTCCTCAAATGTAAAGACACGTTTTTCCCTGCTCCATTTTCTGTTCCAGTGCGAAGTCAGGAATTTGTATATAAAGGGCAGTTCGCTGTCTTTCGGAAGGCTCTTTAAGTCAAGAGATCTGAAGGGAACGGATTCACACTCCTCACCGTTTAAGCACCTCATGAAGGTTTCAATAAAATACAGAAAGGATTTTCCGTCACCGGCAAGATGATGCATCATAAGCACTATACCGTCAGGTGATGCAAAGCCTCTGATGAATTCACCATCCTCAATCCTGAACCTGCGTCTTTCGTTTTCACATATGAGTTCTTCAAGAGAAAGCTCCGTGTGGGTGAAACTGTTGCCATGTCCGGCTGTTATCTGCCCGTCTCCTCCTGTATGCATATCTCCTCCCGGACAGCTTTTTGTTTTTACATCCGATACTGTATTTTTTCTTTCAGAAGATTTATCAG
>CAMNEB010000082.1 GCA_946536155.1 uncultured Lachnospiraceae bacterium
TATTATGAGAGATTTGTACGTCCCATGATCGATGAGAAATTTCCCGAATATGCGTCAAAGATTGCCTGCGGCCTTGCGGGCGAGGGTTCGGATGCCTTCGGATATGACGATGAGCTTTCAAGAGATCATGACTGGGGACCTTCCGTGGTGCTCTGGATAACGGAAGAGACGGATGCTGCGATAGGGGATGCTCTCAGAACGGCTTATGAAGAGCTCCCGGGCGAGATCGACGGAATAAAGAGAGCGCCCTATGTAAGGGGCAGGAGCAGAAGGGGAGTGCAGGTCATCTCTTCCTTTTTCGGAAGGCTCTGCGGAACTTCTGAATATGAGAAGATCGACTGGAGAAATACCGAACCCGAAAAGCTTGCTGCGGCGGTCAACGGCGAGATCTGGAGGGATGATGAGGGTATCGTAACATCCTTCAGAGAGAAGCTTTCAAAGGGATATCCGGATGAGATCCTCTATCTTAATCTTGCGGAATACTGTGCCCGTTTTTCAAGGGAAGGACAGTACAATGCCGGGCGCGTCCTGAAAAGAGGGGATGATATCACATCCCGCATGTTCGTATATGATGCGATACGTGATGCGATGAAGATCTTCTACCTGATGAACCGCAGGTTCTTCCCCCATGACAAATGGCTCAGGAAGGGACTCGCGGATTTTCCCGAGGGTCAGGAGTTTGATGATATCCTTAAACGCATGGCGGAGGATATGACAGTCTCGGAAGAGGCAGGATCATATCTTGCCATGGGACTCTATATCCATGACTTTATAAGCGATATAGATCCCTACCTGGATCATCAGACCGAAGAGCTTCTTGAAAAGTCCATGTGGTCCGCAGAGACTGAGGAAGCTCTCTGCATGAAGATAGCAAAGGCCGAGTTTGAGGCATTTGACAAGGTTTCGAACGAGGGCGGAAGAGCATCCTGCCAGGACGACTGGCCGACCTTCAGCATCATGAGGATGAGCCAGTACCTTACCTGGAACAAGACCATGCTCCTTCAGTATCTGTACGATTTTGACAGGGAGATGAGGCTCGGACACAACCTGATCACCGAAAAATACGGCCGTATGATGGAATTCACAGCCCCCGACAAGTATGAGGAGATCAAGGAAAACTTCCCGGATCTTACGGAAGAAAAAAGAGCGATAATCGACCAGATTGCAAACATCCAGGTCGGCTGGATGGAGAGCTTTGCGGAAAAGTATCCCGAAATGGGCAAGAGAGCCAGAAGGATCCACTCCTATCAGGACCGTGCATATGACACCTCCTATGAGACATATTTAAGGGGCGAGCTCGGCACATACTCCGACAAGATGCTCGAGCTTTATGCAAGATTCATCGTGGGCCTTACCTTTGAAGGCCGGAATCTGGCCTATGAAACCATGATGAACACCGCACGCCTCTACGGTTATGACACTATTGAAGAGGCCGAGAGATTCATGGAGAGATAAAGGCCTCTTTGATTTGAAAGACATCATCCTGCAGTTTTCAGCCTATTTATTATGTCGACTGAAGGCCCCGAAAAATGCTTTTTGTAAAAAAATACCAATACATAGTTTGTCAACTGCTGACGATAAGTTTTTTCAGATAAAAGTTTTCCACTTAAAAACAGGTCAAAAAGCCCCAAAAAAGACTTTATACACGGACTTTCCCACATTATCCACCATAAAATAACGGAAAATACCCCTATTTTTATGGAAACCACCGAATGTATGTTTTGGTAAAAATTGTAAAAAATGCACTGATTCACATTTTCGGCTTGCATTTTCAATAGTCAGACAGTATTTTTTTCAGTCCGAAAACTTGCATCAAAAACATAAATTTTCAGACAAAACAGTGCCATTTTTAATCGGGATTTAATATTTTTCGTTATATTTCATGAGATAATGCATATACACTAAAAAATCCGGAGGTGAGGATTATGAAGTTAAGAAAAATAGCCGTTGCAATGGCTTTATGTGTTGTTATGACAGCCTGCGGGACCGGTGCCGGGGATACCCCTCAGGGACAGGGCACCGTTACGGATGCCGCAGTGAGTGAAAACGTGTCCGGAGAAGAGACCGATCCCGTACAGGATGTTACGGATGAAACAGGTGATCCTCAGGATCAGGGGGACTCCGCAGACGCAGGACAGACAGACGCAGCTGATACAGAAGCTGACACTCAGAACGGAACAGATGGCGCACAGGACGGAACAGACGACGCCCAGAACGGAACGGATACCGATCCGGAACCTGCTGAGGCGGAGGAACTTACATTTATCACCGACGCCGGAACCACGACCCTTAACGGCTATACCGTAAAGCCCATTCCCGACAATGCTGCTTTTGAGTATATCGGCGGCATGGGAGCCGGCATCAATCTCGGCAATGCCTTCGATGCATCGGACTGCACCTGGCTCACCGATGAGCTGGAGTATGAGAGCGCATGGTGCAAGGCCAAGACCGTTCCCGCATATATCGATTCTCTCTGCAATGAGGGCTTTAACCTGATCAGGATCCCCGTTTCATGGCATAACCATGTGGACAAGGACTACAAGATCAGTGAGCAGTGGCTTGCAAGAGTTACTGAGGTGGTTGATTACTGTCTTGATAAGGATATGTATGTCATCATCAACATCCACCATGACGTTGACAAGGATTACTTTTATCCCGATTCCGCTCATGCGGAGAATACCCTGAAATATACCGAAACGGTCTGGAAGCAGATTGCGGAGAATTTCAGGGACAGAAGCGACAGGCTGATATTTGAGTGCATCAACGAGCCCAGGCTCAAAGGCACCGACAACGAGTGGTGGTTCCCCAGTGAGAACGCTGAAGTTCTCGATGCATACAAGACCCTGATGGATGCCAACCAGTGCTTTGTGGATACCGTAAGGGCTACGGGCGGAAACAATGCGGACAGATACCTGATGGTATGCGGCTACTGCCATATCCCGTCATCCACCGTTTCAAACAACTTTGACATCCCTTCGGATACCGCAGATAACAAGATCATCGTAAGCGTTCATTCCTACAGGCCCTACGATTTTGCGGGAGACAAGGACGGCAAGACCGCTTTCGGAGAGCCCGAAAAGAGAGAGAACAAGCAGGTATTTTCATCTCTTTACGACAGATATGTCGCAAACGGCATCCCCGTTATCATAGGTGAGTACGGCTGCACCGACAAAAAGAACGCAGAAGACAGGCTTCACTATTATGAGTTCATGGGCGAGTGCTCCGCACTTTACTCAATCCCCATAATCGCCTGGGACAACAATGCGTTCAACAACACATCCTCACCCCAGGCAGAGACCTTCGGCCTGATCGACAGGGCTACAGGAAATGTCAAGCTTCAGGAGCTTGTGGATGCCATTACCGCAACCTATGTAAAATGATCCCGGATCCTTTCCGTCACTTTTTGATTTTTCCGTGACCTTTGCATTCCGGTTTTCGTCTGTATGTATGAAGGAGGGAAATAAGTGGAAGATTCTGCAATAATCGATCTGTTTTTTGCAAGATCGGAAAAAGCGATATCCGAAACTTCGGCTAAATACGGCAAGATGCTGATGTCCGTTTCTCTCCGTATCCTGAAAAGTGTTGAGGATGCGGAAGAAGCATTGAGCGATACGCTTATGAAAACGTGGAATTCCATACCTCCCACAAGACCGGATGTCCTGTCCGCTTTTCTGACGAAGATCATCAGAAATGTCTCTCTGGACAAATGGAATCTTTTACATGCCGATAAAAGAGGCGCCGGTGCGGTCCCCGCGATCCTCGACGAGCTTGAGGAATGCATCGCCGACAGCCGCATACCTGTGCCGGGAGAAGGAATGGAACTCAAAGAGATACTTGATGCTTTCCTTGAAAAAGAAAAACCCGAGGCGAGAAAGATCTTTGTAAGAAGATACTTTTTCGGAAGCGAGGTCAAAGAGATCGCGGATCTTTACGGGATCGGTGAGAGCAAGGTCAAGATGACCCTTGCCCGCATGAGGGAGAGACTCAGGAAAAGGCTGGAGGAAGAAGGGGTTACGATATGAATACGGATAAAAATAAACTCCTCATGGCCATGGGAGAGATCGATGACAAATTCATAAACGAGGTCCTGACCGAGGATCTTACGGGCGTCAGGAAAAAGAAGAGCCCTGTCGTAAGATATATGAAGTATTATCTTCCTGCCGCTGCTGCGCTCCTGTTTGCCATCGTATGCATCAGATCCTCAATGCGACTATCTTCAGACACGGCAGCGAATGCGGTTCCCGCTTCATATGAAGCAGCAGATTATGCTGCTCAGAGTGACAGCACTGCGGTATATGAAGATGCGGAATGCATGGTGGAGGATAAGGATACGGACAGGGACTATACACTCGGGCTGAGTGATATTATCACAAATAACAGCAGTACAACAGCTTCACAGGGTTCATATGCATACGAGGCCACACCTTCGGAAGCTGCGGACGAAAGCATAAGTGATAATGCTGACGGATTCGGGATAGCCAATCCCTTCGTGTCATTCGATTCACTTGAAGATGCAAAAGGTTATACGGGCATTGAGCTGTCAATTCCGGAAGAGTATTCGGAAAGATATGAAACGGATATAACCGCTGTCAGGGATATGATGGTCCAGGTTATCTTTTTCGAAGATGATGCGGAGGTGTTCAGGATCCGCAAGGGATATGAAGATGTGAGCGGGGACTACAACACCTACGCATATGAAAGATCCTTTGAAGATAACGGTTTTTCCGGAAAGATAAAAGGAAATGACGCATCTGATATCAGGAATGCGGTATGGCAGAGCGACGGATCCCGGTACAGCTTCTCTGCCGGGGATACGGTTTTTTCGGAGGATGAAGTCATGGAGATCATATCGGAGATCATGTCTTCGAATGACTGACCCTTTCGTACACTTAGCCTTATGAACGGAACATGATATAATGTACGGGTATCCTCACAAGGGTACCCGTATCTGTCGGAACTGTATTGCCATTAGAGAAAGGATGGAACGATATGCAGGAAAATACAGAGAAGAAATATATCGCCCTTACATTTGATGACGGTCCCGCAGACACCACTTCCCTGCAGGTCCTTGACAAACTCAAGAAATACAATGTACCCGGAAGCTTTTTCCTCATCGGGAACAACATAACTCCCGAGAGAGAATATATAGTCAGGGAAGAGCTTGCATACGGATGCGATATCGAGAATCATTCCCTTACCCATTCCGATATGAGAGAGCTTGACAGGGAGACCATCATTGCCGAGATAGAAGAGACCACAAGGAGGATCGTGAACATAACGGGCATAGAGCCCAGATTTTTCCGCCCTCCCTATATCAACTACAACGATCTTATGTTTGAAGTGATCCCTTATATTTTTATCTGCGGTCTTGCTAGTGAGGACTGGGAGCCTTCGGTCTCCGCAGAGGTCAGGGCTCAGCGCGTGATCGAGGGAGCACGTGACGGAATGGTCATCCTTCTCCATGATACGGAAGGAAATCATCAGACCGTCGAAGCCCTCGATACCATCATTCCCGCGCTTAAAGAGAAGGGCTTTGAATTCGTGACCATAAGGCAGCTCTTTGACAGAGCCGGGATAACAGCGGAAAATGCTAAAAAGATCGTTTATACGACTACCGATCAGTGATATGATACCGCAGGCCGTTTAGACGGACGATCATTAATGTTCTGAATGGAGGAGTTTATGAAAAAAAAGTTTTTGATGTGTGTTATGTGTTTTGCGGTTCTCGGAACCGCTCTTGCCGGATGCGGAGCTTCAGGCAGCACGACCGATGAGGTTGTTGTGAATACGGATGATGAGAGAGTATCCGATTCCGACAAGACATCGGATGAAGCGGATGATAAAGACGCAGATGAGGATGCAGCTGATGTGACTGCTCCCGCAGTTACCGAAGACGGCGGGGATACGGATGAAGAAGAGAAGATCCCCAGATCCGATGCATATGAAATGTTCCTGGCAGGTGACATGAATGTCAGAGTCATCCCCGACACCAGCGATGAGTATTATGAGTATGACTATCCCACGGCCGGGGAGTACAGCTACAGCGAGCTTAAGGATTATGTGCTTGAATATTTCCCCGGAACCTTTGACATAAAGTACAGCATCTTTACTCCCGCTTCGGGTCAGGAAGGAGAGGACGTGCTTGCCCTCTGCTTTGAAAACGAGGACCCCAGCTTCTCCAGCTGGCTCGGACTCATGGCTTACAATGACGGAGAGCTTCAGCTTAAGTACTGCGTCAACTACGGATACAGATCATATTTTGACATCTACTATACCGGAGATATCCTTTACGGCGGATCCGGCGGAGCGGGCGCACAGTATCAGGACTACATGCAGGTAATGCCGGATTCATCCGTAGTCACCGTATACAATGCAGCATTCCTTTATTCCTCATGGTGTGACGAGATCTCTTATTCTCTCGATCCCGACATGGAATATGAAGACAGACCTTCGCTCAATGACGAATCCGGACTTCAGGTAACCCGTGTCAACAAAGACGGCAAAGTATATATCAGTGCAGAGTCTTACAGCGATAATAAATCGATCAAGGCTGACGAAGAGGCATTTTTAAATGAACTCGTTGAGCTCGGTGCGATCCTTAAGGATTCCGATTTCGTTCAGGCCCAGATGGAAAACAGTATCGACGAGAATGCCGTAATGAACTGGTTCGACATAGAGACTGCCGAGGGCAAATCCGAGTTTTGATGACAGGTAACTGACCTTACGCAGTCTTTAAACAGACCGGACCATAAACAAAAAATGAGCATATAAAGCATATACGAAACATCCCCCGCGTTATTAACTGCGGGGGATGTTTTTGATCGTTGAAAAAATATGATTACTGAAAAAATATGATTACTGAAATATGGCTCGCTGAAAAATTTTTTACTCTCTGAAGAAACTTATATTGTTGCGAAGATCCAGGGCCAGGCTGTTCAGCTTTGATGCGGATCCGTTTATAAGCGTGAAGGTCGAATGCAGTTCTTCCATCGAAGCATTCGTCTCTTCCGCAGATGCCGCATTTTCCTGCGATACCGCCGAAAGATCCGTTACGATGCCGACGAGGGATTCCTTTGCCTTGTTCAGGTTGTTTACCTGTTCGGATATCTCCTCGGTCTCCTTTGCGATCTCTCCGACCTTTCTGACCATTTCCTCGACATCCGAATTCGTGTCGGTTATCTGTCTGTTCTGTTTTTCAAATTCATATCCCATCTCTTCGATGGTGGCAACGGATTTTCCGGATTCTTCAACCAGCTTCTTGACGATGCCGGAGATCCTGACTGCCGCATTTCCCGACTGATCCGCAAGGTTTCCTATCTCTGTTGCGACTACGGCAAAGCCCCTTCCGGATTCGCCCGCTCTCGCAGCTTCTATCGAAGCGTTGAGTGAGAGGAGATTGGTCTGTGAAGATATATCTGTGATTATCTTGGAAGCTTCCGCGATATTCTTGACGGCTTCGTTCGTAGCGGAGATCTGCGCGTGGATATCCTTCATGTTGCTGACGACATCCGCATTCTGCTCAAGGAGCCTGTGCATGGTCTCCATCGTATCATCGCAGGTCTGCTTCATATCCTTTGTCTTTTCAAGGAGCGATTCGATGACGGCATCGATCTTCTCGATATCATCGCCTATATCTGAAGTGTTCATTGCTGCGACTTCAACGCTCTCTGCCTGACCCGAAGCACCGGATGATATCTCGCCTATCGCATCTGTTATCTGTTCCGAAGCACCCATTGCAAGCTCTGAGGAATTCGCCAGTTCTTCTCCGGAAGCGGACAGTCTGTCGGACATTTCCTTGGTGCTTCCGATTATGTCCCTTAGCTTGATGGAGAGATTCTTTGCAGACTTGTGTATGTGTCCGAGTTCATCTTTGCCGAAGAGATCGTCATCCGGAAAACTGTACCCGAGATCTCCGCCTGCCAGTGCATCCAGTGAATCCGTCACTTCCCTGATGCTCTCGTTTATCTGCTTCAGTATGAAAAAGATGAGAACGATGAGCACCGCTATGACTATCGCAAAAACTATGACCAGCTCGATGATGGTGGCGCGGTTCTTTGCCACAAGCTTTTCATGCTCCTGCTGTGCCCAGACTTCCGTGATGGACTGCATGTCGCTTAAATAGCTTCTTGCGACATCAAAGGTTGATTCAAAATGGAACCAGGAACCGGTGTCGGTCTCGGGATCGTAGCAGTCGAGCCATCTTTCAAAGGATTTTAAAAAGGAGTCGTATGCTTCCTCGAAGGTCTTGCCGTCCTCAGCCGTTATCCCTCTGTACAGGTCTTCTTCTTTTGAAGCTATCTCCGCGGCTGCTTCCACATTCTCAAGGACTTCTCCGCTGTTTACACGGTAATCGTTCAGCCTGTCCTCGAGCATCGTCTCGTACATGCCGGCGATCTCACGATAGTCGTGATAATATGTGGCACCGTTCAGCGCCTGGTACAGATCCCGGTCTGCATTAAGGAGATTCGTGTTTACCGAATACAGCCTGTCAAAATACAGCTGCGTGGTTTCTTTGTCAGTTCTGTTTATCTTGATCCCTGCGACTATTACGGAAATAATAAGACCGATGATGAGAGGAATGGAAAGTGCGAACAGCTTCCATTTCATATTGATGTTTTTCAATGCTTTCATAACATGCTCCCTTCAGAATAGGTTGCTGTATGTGGTGTTATTTTGATTATAGCTTTTTTTCCCGCTTCTGTCCCGAATAAAATAAAAATATATCCCGCGCTCTTTGCGTGTTATCATCTGCCGGCTGACGTTTCTTTACTGCTATGACCGGAATCCGGGCCATTTTGCCGTGGCGTTTCGCGGGAAATGTGTGCTCATTTTCATTTGAAAAGGGCATGACAGAGGAGCGGGTGAATTGGAAAAAAGCACGATTTGTGATACTCTAAAAGTAACCTGAGAGCCTGGTCAGGCAAATGCCTGATTTAAATAAATTGGAAAGGAGATCGAAACCATGAGCAAAACCATTGCAGAAGTCTACGAAGAGGTCATGAAGAGCGCCGAGCTGCAGAAGGAATTTCTGGCG
>CAMNEB010000083.1 GCA_946536155.1 uncultured Lachnospiraceae bacterium
GACCTTAAGGTTTTCCATGACTTTATTATACATACCCTAAAGTGAAAAAAAAGAGGCCCAGGCCAAGAGGTAAGAAAAGACGGGGTAACAGGTAAGAACATAGAGATATTTGATGTTAAGATCAAAAAACTCTCCGATGATGACGGAGAGTCTTTTGTGGTCAGATGAGTTTTCATGATCCGGTCTTATTAATTTAATCACCTGATCATTTCAGGGATTCTGCCCTGGCTGCTATGTTCTGTTTGAAATTGATTATCTCGTGATCGTATTCCTCGTCCATGAGTGATGATCTGATCAGGAAATCCGCTGTTGCCTTGTTGTTTGCAAAGGGGATGTCGTAGACCTGGGCGATCCTCATGAGGGCTTTGACGTCGGGGTCGTGGGGTGCGGCGGTAAGGGGATCCGAGAAGAATATTACAAAATCAATCTTTCCTTCTACGATCTTGGCACCGATCTGCTGGTCTCCGCCGAGGGGGCCGGAATTATAACCTCTTACGGGCAGATCCGTAGCTTCTGTGATCATGCGTGCCGTGGTGCCGGTCCCGCACAGGAAGTGCTTTTTGAGGATCTCGGCATTATCCCTGCACCAGTTTATGAGCTCGTGCTTTTTGCCGTCATGGGCTATCAGTGCGATGTTTTTCTGCTTTCCGATCGTAAGTGTAACAGTATCTGTCATAAATTAAAGTCTCCTTTTTTATTTGATCGCAGAAATCAGGGAGGGATCCGGCGGAATGCCGTAAGCTTCCCGTGTTCTGCCTTAACTTCTGCCTCGGTATTTTTTTGGTGTCTCTCCGAACTCTTTTTTGAAACACCTGATCATGTGGCTCGCATCGGAGAAGCCTGTTTCCTGGCTTATGGTGTTTAAGTCCTTTTCGGTGTCCGTAAGGAGCTGCGCCACTTTTCTGACGCGGATGTGCTCGATGTAGTTCTTGCAGGGCCTTCCGAACATCTTGTTGAATTTCTTGTTAAAGCCCGAGTAGCTTAAGCTGCATATCCTTGCAAGATCCTCGACTCTCAAGTCCTCTGAGATATTATCGTCTATATAGGCGGGCAGGGCTTCAAGGGTCAGCGTCTCAGCGGGGGGCTGGTTCAGATTGTCGGGGGAGAGACCCTCCGACTGCCATATCCTGATTATATCCGTCAGGATGATCTGTACGGCTGCGCTGATGTTGCTCAGATATCCGGGCTTTTGTTCCTTCATCTCGTTCATGGCGAGATTCATCAGATATTTTATATCGGTTTTCCTTATCAGGTTCACCGGAAAATGATCTCTGACATTTTTGTCGGAAACGGCCATTTTAAAGAGGGACATCTCGTTCCATTTCATGCTGCCCGATGGATGCTTGTCATAGAGGCTTCCGGGCTTGAACTTGATCCCGTAATAAAGCGCATGCTCACTGGTGATCCTGAGAGAATGCATGACGGAAGGGAGCAGGACGATCAGTTCGCCCGCTTTGGCACACACTTTGGAATTGCCTATCTGCAGCTCCATCTCGCCCTCGATCATATACAGTATCTCCATGAAATAGTGCCAGTGGAGACCTATGCTGTAGCCGTTTATATAATCGCCGGTGAAGCATTCGTATGTATGGTCAAGTACGTCTGAATACTCAAATTTATCTGCCATTTATCACTCCGTGATCGTCGTCTGTATCAGTGAACTTTTGTTTTATTAAAGAGTGTTGTTTTGTTCTATTTTTTAACACTCTCATTATATCATACAAAATCTTTTCTGTGATACATTGAGCCCGTAGCGGATTGGCTACCGCACTTATGCGGCATTGAAAAGACAGTGTATACGGAGGTGGAAATGATAGACGTTAAAGGGAGATGGGCGCTTGTTACCGGCGGTGCAAGAGGCATCGGAAGACTTGTATGTTTATTTCTTGCTGAGCGCGGATGCAACATAATCCTTCAGAGCAGGAAAAAAGAACATGCGGATAAGGTGAAGGCTGAAGTTGAAAACTTCGGAGTAAAGTGCATCCCCGTGGAGGCAGAGCTCTCGGATCTTGACAGCGTTGAAGCGATGCTGAAAGAGATCGATTCCCTCGGAGTCGATGTGGATATAGTGATGAACAATGCGGGAATGCAGGTGGCTTACAGGACCGAATATATGACAACCCCTTCGGAGGACTACACAAAGAGCTTCCTGATCAATACCACATCACCCATGATGATCTGCTATCACTTCATTCCGAAGATGCAGAAAAAGGGCTTCGGAAGGATAGTAAATACCACCAGCGGCATAGCGCTTGAGCCCGAGCAGGCAGGATATTCCGCCAGCAAGGCAGCACTCAACAAGGTGACCATAGATATCGGATCGAAGCTTCAGGGCAGCAATGTCATGATAAACCTCACCGATCCGGGCTGGTGCAGAACGGACCTCGGAGGCCCCCATGCTCCCAATGCTCCCGAATCATCGATCCCCGGCGTAGTGGTGGGCGCATTCGTTGACGACGGAAAATCGGGAAGGATCTTCGGTGCAGGTCTTTTCTATGACATGACTCTCGAAGAAGCCGTGGATGCGGCACAGAAGATGTGCAGCCCTTACTGACGGACGTTACGGGATCTTGCAAACGGTCATATAAAACAAAAATATAAAGAGATATTCTGCTGTGGAAAGGAGCATCATGAAAGCATTATTTATAGGCGGAACAGGCCAGATAAGCACTGCGATAGTAAAGAGACTCTCCGAAGATAAAAACTGGGAAGTATGGCTTCTAAACAGAGGAAACAGAAGCTCCGTGGTCCCGGAAGGCGTGCATACCATTACCGCGGATATTAACGACGTATGTGCGGTAAAGGCCGCTATCGGAGATATGCATTTTGACTCCGTCTGCGAGTTCATCGGCTTTGTCCCCGAACAGGTGGAGAGAGATTATGAGCTGTTCAAAAACAAAACGGATCAGTACATATACATCAGCTCTGCATCCGCTTATCACAAGCCTGCGGCATCCTATGTGATCACAGAGGGCACGACCCTTGCAAATCCTCACTGGGAGTATTCGAGAAACAAGATCGCATGCGAGGAATTCCTTATGAGGAAATACCGTGAGGAGGGATTCCCCGTTACCATAGTAAGACCCAGCCACACATACGATGAGAGAAATGTTCCTCTCGGAGTCCACGGCAAAAAGGGCTTCTGGCAGGTGATCAAGCGAATGCTCGAAGGCAAGCCCGTCATCATCCAGGGAGACGGAAGCTCACTCTGGACCGTTACCTCAAACAGGGATTTTGCCATCGGTTTTACCGGCCTTATGGGCAACAGACATGCCATAGGTGAAGCGTTCCAGATCACATCCGATGAAAGCCTTACCTGGGATCAGATCTACAGGACCATCGCCGATGCACTTGGCGTTGAGCTCAAGGCATACCACGTAGCTTCCGAGTATCTTGCTGCTGTGGGCGATAAGTACGGATTCGATCTTGAGGGTGCACTTCTCGGTGATAAGTCCGTAACGGTCGTCTTTGACAACAGCAAGCTCAAGAGGATCGTTCCTCAGATGACCACATATATACCCTTCAGCGAGGGCGTCAGGATATCCCTTGATTATGTCATGAGTCATCCCGAAGAGTGTCAGATACCGGATCCCGAATTTGACGCATGGTGTGACAGAGTGATAGATGCGCTTGAAAAAGCAAAAGAACAGATTTGACAAGGAGACCATAATGGAGAATTTCAGTTTTTACAGCCCCACATATTTTTTGTTCGGTAAGGATCAGGAGACTAAAGCAGGTGAGATGGTAAAGCGTTTCGGCGGTACCAGAGTGCTCATTCACTACGGCGGCGGAAGCGTTGTCAGATCCGGGCTTTTGGACAGAGTCATGAAGAGCCTCGACGATGCGGGAATCTATCATACGGAACTCGGCGGAGTTAAGCCCAATCCCAGGAGCGGACTTGTATATGAAGGCATAGATCTGGGAAGGAAAGAAAAGGTCAATTTCATCCTTGCCGTCGGCGGCGGAAGCGTCATCGACTCTTCGAAGGCCATCGCAGCGGGAATACTCTATGACGGTGATTTCTGGGATTTCTATTCGGGAAAGCATATCGAGAAGGCACTCCCCGTTGGAACCGTGCTCACCATTGCTGCAGCGGGAAGCGAAGGCTCACCCGATTCTGTCATCACCAATGAGAACGGAATGTTCAAGAGAGGAACCGGAAGCGATGCAATCCGCCCTGCATTTTCCATACTCAATCCCGCACTCACCCAGACGCTTCCTCCCTATCAGACGGCAGCAGGCATCACCGATATAATGGCTCATCTCCTCGAGAGATACCTTACCAATTCGAAGGATGTCGTCACTACCGACCGTCTCATCGAGGGACTGCTCCTGTCCATGATAGAAGAAGGCCCCAAGGTCATCGACGACCCCGACGATTATGAAGCACGTGCGAATATCATGTGGGCCGGAATGATGGCGCATAACAATTCCTGCGGTGTCGGAAGGAGCCAGGACTGGAACAGTCACAATATCGAGCATGAGCTTTCTGCTCTTTACGACTGTGCACACGGTGCGGGCCTTGCGATCACTTTCCCCGCTTATCTTACCTATGTATGGAAGCATGACCCCGCACGCCTTGTGCAGCTTTCGGTCAGAGTATGGGGAGTTGAGGATACCGGAGATGATGAGAAGACCATTATGGAAGGCATCAGACGCTACAGGGAATATCTTAAGCGCATAGGCATGCCCCGGACTCTTGCCGAGGTCGGCGGAAGCGAAGCGGATATCGACAAGCTTGCGGATGTTGCGTGCAACGGAGACGGAAGGGACGGCAATCTCTACGGATTTGTAAAACTCACGGAAGAAGATGTAAAAAATATCTACAGGCTCATGCTCTGATGATGTATACTTAAAAAAGCAGGTACATACGGTATTGTCTGTTTTTTTAGCGGAGCGATATGGTAGACAGATTAAAAAAAGTCATAAATGAATACTTTATAGGAAACGGGGAGGTGGTTGAGAATATTCTCATCTGCCTCCTTGCAGGCGGACATGTCCTCATAGAGGATGTTCCGGGAGTGGGCAAGACCACTTTGGTCAAGACCCTTGCAATGGCTGTGGGGCTGGATTTCGGCCGTATACAGTTTACCCCCGATACTCTTCCCGGCGATGTGACCGGGTTCTCGGTCCTCAATATGAAGACCGGTGAGTTCGAGTTCAAAAAGGGTGCCGTACAGCACAGCATAGTCCTTGCGGATGAGATCAACAGGACCTCTCCCAAGACCCAGTCCGCACTGCTTGAAGTCATGGCCGAGAAAAAGGTCACCGTGGATGACAGGACCGTCACCATGCCCGATCCTTTTATGATCATCGCAACACAGAATCCCGTTGAGTTTGTCGGAACGTATCCGCTTCCCGAAGCACAGCTCGACCGCTTCATGATGAAGCTTTCCATCGGCTATCCCTCTCCCGAGAACGAACTGATCCTCACACGCAATTTCCTTGAGGGCAGGACCGTTGACAAGATAAAGAGCGTGGCAGGAAGGGAAGAGCTTAAAAAAGCAATTGAAGAAGCGGGCAGGATCACGATATCCGACAAGGTCCTCAAATATGCCGGAGATATAGTATCCATCACCAGGGAAGAGTCGAGACTCGTGATGGGCGTCAGCCCCAGAGCTCTTATAATGATGGTAAAGGCCGCAATGGCCAAGGCTTATCTGTCCGGAAGGGATCACTGTATTCCCGATGATATCAAGACAGTCGCAGTCAACTGTCTGCATCACAGGGTTTCTCTCACTCATGAAGCCAAGATGGCCGGAGAGAAGCTCGATACCGTTCTTTATTCGGATGTACTTAAGGCAAAGGTTCCCATAGTATAAAGATGCGAATAAACAGGATAGCAGCCTTTGTGCTGTTTGTTATCTCACTTATCGTCATATCGTTTAAAGGAGGGCCGGCAGCATACGGCTTTTTCTTTTTTACGCTTATGGTACCCTTTGTTTCTCTGGTCTATACTCTTATCGTTTTTATACGTTTCAAGATCTATCAGGAGATAGATACCAAGGTTATAGTCGCGGGTAATTCCACCCCGTTTTATTTCACTCTTCAGAATGAAGATCTGTTCACCCATTCGGGGGTTAAGATCGGTTATTTTTCGGATTTTTCATCCATAAGCGGACTCGAGCTCGATGCGGAATATGAGCTTTCCCCGCATACCGGCATCAGAAAAGAAACACTCCTTGTGTGCAGGTACAGGGGTGAATATGAAGTCGGGATAAAGAGCGTTACCGTAACGGATTATCTGAGGCTCTTTTCCATAAAATTCAAAAACCGTGAGACACTTAAGGTCACGGTCATGCCGAGGCTTGAGATACTGAAAGGGAGCGTGAGCCCCGATATGATCATAAAGCCTTCGGGCAATCCGCCTCTTCAGAAGAAGATACCGGACATTCCCGTCAGGGATTATACGGCGGGTGATGATATCAGGATGATCAACTGGAAGTCCACGGCCAGGTTCGGAAAGCCGCTTGTCAGGACCATGACGGGAGAGGAGACCCCTTCCGTTAAGATAGTGATGGATTCCTGCAGATATGATGAGGATGCAGGGGGTCATCTTCCCCTTGAAAACAAGATCCTTGAGACTGTGCTGGCGGTCTCTTATCTATTGTCGGGTGAGGGGATATCCGTGAGCGTTATCGGATATAATGACAGGATCGTCAGATTTGACCTTGCGGATCAGGACGGCTTCGAGGAATTCTACAGAGCGATATCCGCTTTCTCTTTCAGAAAAGACAATACGGTCAAAAAGCTTCTTGCTGCCTGCGGAACAGATAACGGATTCCTTGCGCAGGGAGGAGTCATATATGTGTTCCATGAATGGGACGAGGGCATGAGCGTTTTTGCGGATGAGATGAACGGAGTTCAGGATTCCCAGACTCTTATGCTGATATCCGATGAGCCGGGAGGGAGCCTTTCGGTCCTCCCCGGATATATGAACTGTTCTGTCATCGGATATGAGGACAGGCTTACAGAGGTACTCGGATGATATCACTTGTATATGAACTTATATATGTATGGGTGGTCGCGGCAGGGATCTTCTCCGCCGTCATTTTGGGTGCGGAATTTACTGCCGGGGATGTTTTTACGCTGATCGCGATACTTTTGATATCAGGAGCATTTACCGCATTTAAGAGGTCCGGATGGACCGTGAGACTCATCATATCGGGAGTATTCCTGACGGCATTTATGATCGTGTTTCTCATTATGAGGAGCTATGCGGGAAAAGGTGATGCATCCGGTACGGATGCTTTATGGACCGTGCTGATCGCTGCATGTGTTTCCTTTGCTGCGGGTGAACTTCTGGCTGCGGTCCGCGTTCTGAGGGTGATATCCTTTGCTGCTGCGGTGGTTTACCTTGTGGTCTTATCTGTGTTTGGCTATGAAACGGGAAAGCTTCTTGTTTCGTCCGTTTTATTGCTGGGACTGTTCTGTGCGGCGGAGGAGATCCAGATAAGGTGGGATAAAGCAGGAAATAAAGATCCCAGGACTCATTTTGTTTATATTTTTCCTTTTGTATTTCTTACTGTCTTATTTGTCACTCTGATACCTTCTCCGGAAGATCCTTACGACTGGCAGTTTGTCCGCAGGATATATGATCATGTGGCAGAGAGATTTGAAAAGATAGAACTTTACTTCATAAAGGGCGACGGATTCGACCCTTCCGATACCATGATCGGTTTTTCCGGGAGGGGTGAAGTATACGGTAATGTCAGGCAGGTGGATACCGAGGTCATGTATCTGACGGATGTACCTTCAATGCTCAGGGAGATAAGACTTACGGGCAAGACGTTTGATACCTTTGACGGCAGGAAGTGGACAGATACGGACACATCGGAGCTGCCCGATGAGATGCTCGATACCATAGCGTTTATTGCTTCCGCGGAGGAATACACGGATGTTCCCGTGGACATCGCAAGAAGGACAACCTTTACGGTAAACTCACAGGAATCCCGGAGCGGATATGTCTTTGCGCCTCTTAAGTCAGAAATCGGTTATCAGAATCTGTACAGCGGGAATATGGCTTTTTACGGCGGGGACATCATATGGAAGGATGAGAGTGAAGACTTCAGACCCTATTCGGTTTCTTTTTACCGCATGAACAGGGGAAATGATATCTTTGAAGACTATTTAAGGTCTGCCGGGATACCGTCACGCGAAGCTTTTGAAAAGGCGGCAAAGGAACTTTCCGTTAACGGTATGAACCCGTATTTCTATGATGATTATCTTGAGCATGCCGAGAATATAAAGGCGTTCTATACCGGCCGTCCGGAGATATCGGAGAAGCTGCGAACATATATGGACGGACTTTATGAGAATGCATCGGACGATCATGAGAAGATGAACATCCTGTGCAATTTCCTCAGGTTATATACCTATACGGAAAATCCGGGAGAACTGCCTGACCGGGTGGATGAGCCGGGTGAATTCCTTGATTACCTGCTCTTTGAATCCGGACGGGGATACTGCACGCACTTTGCGACGGCCTTCGTGCTCCTTGCAAGGGCGGAGGGGCTTCCCGCCAGATATGTCCAGGGCTATGCCGTGGATACAAACGGAGAAAGAGAACTGCCCGTATACAGCTCCATGGCGCACGCCTGGCCCGAGGTCTATTTTGACGGAGTGGGGTGGATCCCGTATGAGCCGACACCCGGATTTTTCCTTAAGTCTTACTGGAGGACGGAAGCGGAATCCGAGGGAATGTACGGGATGGCGGTATCATCATATCCGGGTTCCTGGCAGCCTGAAGAGGATGCGGATCTTCCGGATGTGGAGCTGCCTGTCATAGAGGAGGAAGAACGTAAGATCCCTGTCAGGGGCATAGTGATCTCAGTACTGTCCGGACTTTTGTTCTTCATACTGTGTTATCTGGCGGGACGCGCCATCGAAGCGGTCCGGTTTAAGAAAAAGAATGTA
>CAMNEB010000084.1 GCA_946536155.1 uncultured Lachnospiraceae bacterium
ATGGGGTATCTTTTAAATTGAATTTTCCCAGATATATAAGAGAACATGTCGTGCATATCGCGGCATGTTCATTTTTGATTTTAACAACCGATATTTTCATCATGACTCTGAACGGCGCGCTGTGGCTGGAGATCTATTTCACGCTCGCGGCGCTCGTATGCTTTGCCCTGTGCATGTATTCGGATTACCGCAGGCTTAAGTTCATCTTTGATGAGATCACTTCCAAGATCGAACGGCTGGATAAAAAGTATCTGATCCCTGAACTTCTTGAGGGATACTCATCCCAGGAGTATGAGATCATATACGGGATACTCAAGGAGGCTGAGATCTCCATGAGTGATAATGTGGCAGCCTACAGGCGAAGCTCCGAGGAGTACCGTGACTATATCGAGACATGGGTACATGAGGTGAAGATCCCCATCTCCGCATCCAAGATGATGATCGAAAATCAC
Organism: uncultured Lachnospiraceae bacterium; assembly: GCA_946536155.1. Classification (GTDB taxonomy): domain Bacteria; phylum Bacillota; class Clostridia; order Lachnospirales; family Lachnospiraceae; genus AC2028. The sequence continues at coordinate 453 of CAMNEB010000084.1, forward strand.
AGAAACGATCCCCTTGAGGAGACGGGCATTTCTGAAGAGATAGACAGGATAGACGGATATGTGGAGCAGGCCCTTTTCTATGCCAGGAGTTCCCATGTGGAGAAGGACTTCTTCATCAGGGAAACGGATCTGCGCAGGATAGTAAAGGCCGTTATCATGAAGAGACGCAAGGCTCTTTTTGCACTGTCCGCAGAGATCGATATCGGGGAACTGAAGAGTGATGACAAGATCTATACCGACGGAAAATGGATGGAGTTCATCGTCGGTCAGATAATAGACAACAGTATCAAATATGCTTCTGAAGACAGAAATCTGAAGCTTTCGTTTTTCCTGACAAGAGAAAATGACAGAAATGTCATGAATATCCGTGACAACGGACTGGGCATCAAGCCCTCAGAGATCTCAAGAGTTTTTGACAAAGGTTTCACCGGAACAAACGGTCGTGCGGGCAAAGCTTCAACCGGCATAGGTCTCTACCTCTGCAGAAAACTCGCATTAAGACTGGGGCATGAGATATCCCTGACTTCAGACCCGGGCGAGGGTACCACGGTTAAGATAATTTTTTAGGATAGAAAAGAGGACGGTCCTTACATTCCGCGAATACGCGGAACGCAGGGACCGTCCTTTTTTATACGAACCTACTCAGCTTTTCCTTACTGATTTTGCCTGAGAGGCTGTGGGAACGAAGGACTTAAGTCTTACGGTCAGTAAAAGTGCAAGGGCTATCTTGATCAGGTCGGGGATTATGAAGGGGAATACGCACCAGCCGAGAGCCGTCATTATCCCTATGGGCTCTTTGGTGTTTGTGTAGACAGTGACAAACCATGCGGTTCCGAAGATGTAACATACGAGCAGGCCGAGTACCATGGATATTGCGGGTCCGGCGATCTTCGCAGCGATATTCTTTTTATCGCCATTCTTATTTCTGCGGGGGCCTGAGAGAGGTTTTTCCAGTGCCCACATCAAAAGTGCGGAGAAGATGAATCCTATGATATAGCCGCCTGTTGTTCCCAGTATCGCACCGATACCTCCCTTAAAGCCGGCAAATACAGGAAGTCCGACTGTTCCGAGCAGAATATAGACCACAACGGAAAGAGTTCCCCTCCTGCCGCCGAGGAGTCCCACTGCCAGGAATATGGCGAAGGTCTGGAGAGTGAAGGGGACGGCCGAAGGGATCTGTATCTGTGCACACACTGCCATGAGCGCAGCAAACATTCCTATGAGTACCATGTCTGTGAGTTTCGAATTACGCATTTTTGGTTCTTCCTTTTTTTGATTGTTAACCGAACTGACCACGATGTTAACATTTAAAGACCCTATTGTCAACCTAATCTCTGATGCGGTTAACAATATTTTCTGCGTCCTGTTTTTCTGTATCCTGTTTTTCTGCGTACTGTTTTTTGGCGGTGGGACATGGGGACGGTTCTGCCAAAATGGGACAAACAGCACGTCCCCCTGTCCCACTTTCTTGTGTGGATTTGCTGCAATTACCACAAAATATAGTAATAATTCAGAATTTTCTCAAATTAACTGACGATTTTTGAGAAAACTATTCAATTTATCAGATTATAGTGCTATAGTAAGAGATGTAAAGGACGGAATATCAGACGGGCACTAATGGAAAACGTATTCTCGACATGTCCCGTCAGGAGCTTTTTTTCAGAGGTTTTGTCAGGTCAGGAGGTCCGTAACATGGTAAAAAAGGAAATGATAGCCATGCTGCTTGCAGGTGGACAGGGATCCAGGCTGGGTGTGCTCACATCCAAGGTCGCCAAGCCGGCTGTGTCCTTTGGCGGAAAGTATCGTATCATCGATTTTCCGCTTTCCAACTGCATCAATTCCGGTGTTGATACCGTCGGTGTCCTCACACAGTATCAGCCGCTAAGGCTCAACTCTCACATAGGGATCGGTATTCCCTGGGATCTCGACCGTAACATCGGCGGTGTCTCGGTGCTTCCTCCGTATGAGAGCGTCCAGGGCAGTGAATGGTATTCCGGAACCGCAAATGCGATCTATCAGAATATGGAATATATCGAGAATTACAATCCCGATTATGTTCTGATCCTTTCCGGCGACCATATCTACAAGATGGATTACGAGGTCATGCTGGATTTCCATAAGGCCAAGGGTGCGGATCTTACCATAGCGGTCATGCCTGTTCCGATAGAGGAGGCGAGCCGCTTCGGTATCATGATCACCGATGAAGATCAGAGGATCGTGGACTTTGAAGAGAAGCCCAAGAAGCCCCGCAGCAATCTTGCATCCATGGGTATCTATATCTTCAACTGGAAGACCCTGAAAGAGGGACTGAAGGCACTCAAGGATCAGCCGGGACTTGATTTCGGCAAGCATATCATTCCTTATTGCAGGGATAAGGGTGCGGGCCTTTATGCCTATGAATTCAATTCCTACTGGAAGGATGTCGGAACCCTCCACTCGTACTGGCAGGCCAATATGGAGCTCATCGATATCGTGCCCGAATTCAACCTTTACGAAGAGTACTGGAAGATCTACACCAAGAGCGATATCCAGCCGCCTCAGTATTTTTCACCCGAGTCCGAAGTCTCCAGATGTATCATCGGTGTCGGCAGTGAGATATGCGGAAAGGTATATAACTCCGTAATAGGCTGCGGCGTGAGGATCGGAAAAGGAACCGTCATCAGGGATTCCATCATCATGAACGAATCCGTGATAGGCGAGAACTGCGAGATCAATAAGGGCATCATCGCAGAGCGCGTCACGGTGGGAGGTGGCGTTGTGATGGGTATCGGAGATGAGGTCCCCAATGACACGGCACCCCAGATCTATACCGACGGACTCGTGACTGTTGGTGAGAAGAGCATTATTCCAAGCGGTGTGAGCATCGGCAAGAATTCCGTTATATACGGTGAGACGACTGCAGACGATTACCACGAGCACCATCTTCCGTCGGGAAGTTCCCTTATCACCGCTGAAGAGTAAGGAGTAGAGTATGAGAGCTATCGGAATTATACTTGCCGGAGGCAATAATCACAGAATGGGTGATCTGTCCAGGAAAAGGGCAGTGTGTGCCATGCCTATCGCCGGAAGTTACAGAAGCATAGATTTTACGCTGAGTAACATGTCCAATTCCCATATTCAGAAGGTGGCGGTCTTTACCCAGTACAATGCGGGAAGTCTCAACAGACATCTGAATTCCTCCAAGTGGTGGGATTTCGGACGTAAGCAGGGCGGACTGTTTGTCCTGACACCGGCTATGACATGTGACAACAGCAGCTGGTACAGAGGAACCGCTGATGCCATCTACCAGAATCTCAGTTTTCTCAAGGAGAGCCATGAGCCCTATGTTGTGATCGCTCCCGGTGACTGCGTCTACAAGATGGATTTCAACAAACTGCTTGAATATCATGTGGACAAGAAGGCCGATATCACCGTGGTCTGCAAGGATATGCCGGAAAGCGCTGATATGTCGCGTTACGGTACCATTATGATGAATGAGGATATGAAGGTGGTGGGGTTTGAAGAGAAGCCTCTTCAGCCCAAGACCAGGACCATATCCTGCGGTATCTACATCATACGCAGAAGACTTCTCATCGATGTGATCGAAAAATGTGCGGAAGAAGACAGATACGATTTTGTGCGCGATGTCATAATCCGTTACCGCGACGTAAAGAGGATCTTCGGATATAAGATCTCCTCGTACTGGAGGAATATCGCATCCGTTGAAGATTATTACGAGACCAATATGGATTTCCTGAATCCGCAGGTCAGGGATTATTTCTTCAGCCAGTATCCGAATATCTATTCCAAGGTGGACGATCTGCCTCCCGCAAAATACAATCCCGGCGCATCTCTTAAGAATGCACTCGTATCCAGCGGATGTATCGTGAACGGTCTGGTTGAGAATTCCGTGCTGTTCAAGTCGAGTTACATCGGCAACAACACGGTGATCAGAAATTCCATAATCCTGAATGATGTCTATATCGGTGATAACGCAGTCATAGAAAACTGCATAGTCGAAAGCCACAGTACGTTAAACGGCGGTGAGGTGCACCGCGGAGATGACGGCAGGATCAAGGTGGTTGTGGAACAGAGGGAAAGGTTCATAATGTAGCCTCCTCTGCAGAGATCTAAAAAACAGGAGACCCGGGAAAAAATCCCGGAGGTCTCCTTTTTTTATTTGACGCTTCAGCTTCTAAACTGTAAACTCATATAACGGAATACAGATTATTTTCGGCATTCACCCGGGCGCTTTTTGGAAATGCTGCGCTTCTTCATGCCCGCAAGTGAATAATGCCAGGGAGATCATTATGAAAATGATAGTGGGGCTCGGAAATCCGGGCAGTGATTATGAACACACGAGACACAATGTGGGCTTTGATGTTATAGATGTCCTTGCCAAAAAACTGGATATCCCCGCAGGTATGTGGAAGGCAGAACACAGGGCACATACCGCAAGAGGGATCATAGGCGGTGAGAAGGTCATACTCGTAAAGCCCCAGACATTCATGAACCTTTCCGGTGAAGCGGTGAGGGCTCTGAGTGATTATTACAAACTGGACGGAGTAAATGACATCATTGTCATTTCTGATGATGTTGCTCTTCCTGCAGGTAATATCAGGATCAGAGGCAAGGGCAGCCCCGGCGGACATAACGGACTTGAGAACATTATCCGCCATATGGGATCCGATGCCTTCACAAGGGTAAGGGTCGGAGTCGGAGCTCCGGAGCACGATCTGGTCCGGCATGTTCTCGGAAGATTTTCCGGTGAAGATAAGGAAAAGATGGATGAAGCCTACGTAAGGGCCGCGGATGCCGTCATCTGCCTTGTGACGGATGACCTCAGCACAGCGATGAACAGATTCAATACGAGGAAAAATGAAAACTGACAGCGCACTTTTAAAACCGCTTGATTCACTTGCGGATCTTGAAAACATAATAACGGTGCTGGGCGGCAGGAGCAGCAGGCTTCCCAAGGGGACCATATCCGTGACCGGATGCGGTGATTCACAGAAGCTCAATCTCATCGCCGGGATCTCCGGAAACGTCAGATGCAGGGTCATCCTTACATACGATGATATCAGGGCAAGGATCATCGCCGACGAATACAGGATCTATGATGAGAACACCTTCTTTTTTCCGGCAAAGGATCTGATCTTCTTCCAGTCGGACATCAACAGCAACGATCTTGTAAGAGAGAGGATCAGGGCATACAGGGGACTTCTTGAAAAGGATTCCCTTACCCTTGTCACAACCTTCGCGGCTCTTATGACAAAGCAGGTACCGGTCCTGTCGGACGATGCCGTCATAAGTATCTCGAAGGAAGACGCGATCGATACCTATGAGCTTGCATCAAAGCTTACATACCTGGGATATGAGAGAAGCGCGGGCGTCCAGAGTCCGGGTCAGTTTTCCGTGCGCGGAGACATCATCGACATATTCGACCTTACCGAGGAGAACCCATACCGTATAGAGGTGTGGGGTGATGAAGTGGAATCTCTCAGAAGCTTTGATCCCTATTCCCAGAGATCGGTGGAGGAACTTGATAAAGTCAGGATCTACCCCGCATCCGAGATGCTCATGGATGATGAGAGGGTAAAGCTCGGAATCCGCAGGATCAAAGAGGATGCGGAAAAACAGTCGGAGAAGCTCAGAAAAGCTTTCCGTACGGAAGAGGGTGCAAGAGTACTTGCGGATGTAAGAAGGCTTGAAGAAGATCTTGTCGAGATAGGAAGAAAGCTCAATCTCGAAAGCTATGTGGGATATTTTTATCCGGACGAAGCGACTTCTTTCCCCGGATGGCTTGAGAGGCTGTTTGCCGGAGAGGTCAGGTATTTTGCGGATGAGCCCGCGAGGTGTATCGGACAGGGAAGGGCCGTGGAGACCGAGTTCAGGGAGAGTATTTTTTCCAGACTTGAAAAGGGCTATGCACTTCCCGGACAGGCGGATATCATCTTCAGTCCCGCACGTATCATGGGCGAGATGGAGAGCTCCGGCCTTGTGGGTCTGTCGGTTTTTGAATCCTCCAAGGACGGTTTTTCCCCCGTGTATAAATACGACATTGGCGGAAGAAATGTCCAGGCGTATAACGGCAATTCCGAACTTCTTGAAAAGGATCTGAACAACTTCAGAAAAAACGGTTACAGAGTCATCATCATGTCCCAGTCCAGAACAAGGGCTCAGAGGATGAGGGATGAACTCATTAAGGACGGCATACCCTGCGTCTATACCGAAGATACGGGAACCGAAACGGCTGAGGGTACCATTACCGTAATGTACGGATATATCGAGAGGGGCTTTGAATACCCCATGCTCAAATTCGTCGTCATGGCGGAGAATGATATATTCGGCGGAAGGATCAAAAAGAAGAAAAAAAGAAGGAAGTCCGCGTCTTCCGGAACCAGGATAACGTCTTTGGACGATCTGCATCCCGGCGATTATGTGGTGCATGAAACCTACGGCCTCGGTGTCTATAAGAGCATCGAAAAGATCGCATCCGGCGATTCCGTCAAGGATTATATAAAGCTCGAATATGCGGGCGGCGGTGTTCTCTATGTGCTTGCCACAGAGCTTGATATGGTCCAGAAGTATGCTTCTTCCGACATCGATAAAAAGCCCAGGATCAACAGGCTCGGGACCAAAGAATGGGAGAGGACCAAGACAAGAGCAAGGGAGTCTGCGGAAGGTATAGCCAGAGACCTTGTGGATCTCTATGCGAAGAGACAGTCCGTATCCGGTTACATTTACAGTCCCGATACCGTGTGGCAGAGAGAATTCGAAGAGACCTTCCCCTTTGAGGAGACGGAGGATCAGCTCGATGCCATCCGCGATACCAAAGCCGATATGGAAAGCGGAAAGGTCATGGACAGGCTCATTTGCGGAGATGTCGGATTCGGAAAGACGGAGATAGCGCTCCGTGCAGCTTTCAAGGCCGTCCAGGAGGGAAAACAGGTTGCATGTCTCGTTCCCACCACCATCCTTGCCCAGCAGCATTATGCGACCTTTACCCAGAGGATGAAGGACTTCCCCGTAGGCATCGGCATACTGTCGAGGTTCAGGACATCCGCCGAGATAAAAAAGACCATTGCGGATCTTAAGAAGGGTCTCATAGACATCGTTATAGGAACGCACAGGCTTCTGTCCGCCGATGTCACATTCAAAGACCTCGGGCTTCTCATAATCGATGAGGAGCAGAGATTCGGAGTGACACATAAGGAGAAGATCAAAAAGCTCAGGGAGAATGTGGATGTCTTAACTCTTTCCGCAACTCCCATCCCCAGGACTCTTGAGATGAGCCTTGCGGGAATACGCGACATGAGCCTTCTTGAGGAAGCACCCACGGACAGGCAGCCTATCCAGACCTTTGTGTGCGAATACAACGAAGAGATAGTAAGGGAAGCCGTTTCCAGAGAACTTGCCAGAGGCGGGCAGGTCTATTACCTGTACAACAATGTAAGGACCATACCCGATCATACCGATATGCTCAGGGAGCTTCTGCCGAATGCCAGGATCGAGTTTGCGCACGGACAGATGAAGGAAAAAGAGCTTGAGGATGTCATGTACGATTTCATCAGCGGAGATATCGATGTGCTCGTCAGTACGACCATAATAGAGACCGGAATGGATATCCCCAACGTCAATACCCTCATCGTCTACGATGCGGATAAATTCGGACTTTCCCAGCTCTATCAGCTCAGGGGAAGGGTCGGACGCTCATCCAGAGCAGCATTTGCATTCCTTATGTACAGGCAGAATAAAGTGCTCTCAGAGATCGCCGAAAAGAGACTCGGAGCTGTCAGGGAATTTACGGATCTCGGAAGCGGATACAGGATCGCATTAAGGGACCTTGAGATAAGAGGTGCAGGCAATCTGCTTGGCAAAAACCAGCACGGACATATGGAGGCCGTAGGATACGATCTGTATTGCAAGATGCTCGGAGAAGCGGTCGGAAGGCTTAAAGGCGAAGAGCGGGATGAGGATTTCTCCACCGTCGTCAACCTTGATATCGATGCCTTCATTCCCGCAGAGTATATTTTCAACGAGGAGCAGAAGCTTGATATGTACAAGCGCATTGCCTCCATAGAAAATGAGAACGATCTCGGAGATATGAGGGATGAGCTTCTCGACAGATTCGGAAAGCTTCCCCGGAGCGCGGAGAATCTTCTCAGAGTAGCATATATGAGAAGACTCGGTCATCAGATCTATCTGACCGAGATAAAGGGAGGAAAAGGGACCATCACTTTTTCGTTCAAGGCAGATGCCGCGGTGGATCCTTCCGGCATCCCCGGTATCCTCGCAAAACACAAAAAGCATCTCAGCTTCTCGGCAGGCGGGAGAGTACCGGTATTTACCTACATATACCAGGTTGAGACTCTTGCCGAAAAAGAAGAACGTCAGCTGATGGATCTGACTGAGAAACTTCTGATGGATATGCAGATTTTAAGAGAGGATAAATCTGTCTGAAGGACT
>CAMNEB010000085.1 GCA_946536155.1 uncultured Lachnospiraceae bacterium
GGTCCGGATACGGAGGAGAAATAATTGGGATACGGATTACTGCTCTCTGCAGATAATATCGATTTCATGGTCCACGGCCTCGTGGAGTATTCTTTCTTTGGACATACCGTTTATTTGACCAATACCCACGTCAGCATCATTATCGTGATGCTCATCCTGATGGTCTTTTCCGTCATCGCGGGACACGGTTTCAAGAAGGCCCTCGCAGAGGAGAACTTCGCTCCGGCAAGCGGATTTATGAACGGTGTGGAGCTTCTGGTCGAGTTTCTTTCCAATACCGTAAACGGCGGAATGGGAAAGAGTGCTCCCGTTTTTTTCAACTACATCGCAACTCTTTTCTGTTTTATCCTGCTGTCCAACATCTCCGGCCTTCTGGGACTCAGACCTCCCACGGCGGATTACGGAGTCACGCTTCCCCTTGCACTGATCACCTTCGTGATCATCCATTACAGCGAAGTAAGGTTCACCAAGCCCGCACAGCTCTGGAAGGATAAATGTTCACCCCTTCCTCCCTGGCTTCCCATCTGGCTTCCGATCAACATCATTTCGGATATCGCCGTTCCCATTTCTCTTTCGCTCCGTCTTTTTGCAAACGTTCTGTCCGGCACGGTCATGATGGCCCTTATCTACGGACTCTTAAGATGGGTAGCGATCGGATGGCCCGCAGCACTGCATGTGTATTTCGATCTTTTCTCGGGCGCTATACAGACATACGTTTTCTGTATGCTGACAATGACCTACATCTCCAGCGCAAGAGGAGACAACTAAACGATAGTTCCCGGATCCGCCTTCCCGCGGCCCGGTAACATAAACAAGGTTTTTACGGAGGAAAAAAATATGGAATTCAATGAGAACTTTATCTACGGTTGTTCCGCAATAGGTGCCGGACTTGCCGTTATCGCAGGTATCGGACCCGGTGTCGGCCAGGGTATCGCTGCGGGCCACGGTGCTGCTGCTGTCGGACGTAATCCCGGTGCAAGAGGAGAGATCATGTCAACCATGCTCCTCGGACAGGCTGTCGCAGAGACCACCGGTCTTTACGGACTTCTTGTCGCAATGCTCCTTATGTTCGTTAAGCCTTTTGTCTGATGAACTTAAGCGGTGGATATGCAGATCATAAAATGAGAAAGGAGGCAAGAGAATGCTATTAATGACCGAAGGAATGCAGCCAAGACTGTTTGGACTGGATTTCCAGCTCATTGCCGATTCTTGCCTGATGATCGTCGCCATATTTGTGCTCTTCCTGTTTATGAGCTATTTTCTCTGGAATCCTGCCAGAAAATATCTGGATGCCAGAAAAAAACATATCCAGGACTCTCTTGATGCCGCAGCTGCGGATGAGAAAAAGGCAGCAGAGCTCAGAGAGGAGTACGAAGCCAAGATGAAGACTGCGGATGCGGAGGCAGAGAAAGTGCTTGCCGATGCGCATAAACGCGGTATCGCAAATGAGAAGCAGATCGTGGGCCGTGCCAGAGAAGAGGCACAGCGCATTGTTGACCATGCTTCCAAAGAGGCCGAGCTCGAGAAGCAGAAGGTGGCTGATGACGTTAAAAAGGAGATGGTCGTACTCGCTTCCATGATAGCGGGCAAGGTCGTTTCCGCATCTATAGATACTACAGTTCAGGATAAGCTGGTTGAAGATGCGCTGAAGGAAATAGGTGATAGCACATGGCAAAATTGATTTCCGGCGTTTACGGGGAAGCACTATATGACACTGCTGTCAGTTCAGGGGTCTCCGACGAAATGCTTGATGAGATCACCGCTGTCCGGAAGATCTTCGAAGAGAATCCTGATTTTAACAAGCTGATGCTTCACCCTTCAGTTTCAAAAGAAGAGAAGAAGAAAGTGATCGAGAAAACATTCCGCGGGCGGGTCCTGGATGAGCTGACCGGTTTTCTTCTCACTGTCGTCGAAAAAGAACGCTTCAAAGAACTAAACTCCATATTTGATTATTTTACCGACCGTATCAAAGCAGATCGCGGCATCGGGGTGGTGTATGTCACAACCCCCGCAGATCTGGATAATAATATGAGGCTGGCTGTTGAGAACAGGATAAAGGAGACAACGGACTTTACCGCTCTCGAGACGCATTATTCGGTCGATCCGTCCCTTATCGGCGGTATCGTCATCCGTATCGGTGACAGGGTTGCCGATGCGTCCGTCAAGACCAGGCTCGATGATCTTACTTCCAGGCTTTTGGATATCCGGCTGGGATAAAACCCGCTAACAGAGAGGAAATACAAAGGTATGAATTTGAAACCCGAAGAAATAAGTTCCGTTATCAAGGAGCAGATAAGGCGTTATGCCACAACCCTTGAAGTTGCCGACGTTGGAACGGTAATTCAGGTGGCTGACGGTATCGCCAGGGTGCACGGACTTGAGAAAGCCATGCAGGGCGAGCTGCTCGAATTTCCCGGAGAAGTCTACGGAATGGTCCTTAACCTTGAGGAGGATAACGTAGGTGCGGTTCTTCTGGGATCTGCAAGGAATATAAGTGAAGGCGACATCGTCAAGACCACCGGCAAGGTCGTTGAAGTTCCTGTCGGCGATGCACTCCTTGGCAGAGTCGTCAATTCACTGGGCCAGCCCATCGACGGCAAAGGACCCATTCAGACGAACAAGTTCCGCCGTATCGAGAGAGTCGCGAGCGGCGTTATCACAAGAAAGAGCGTTGATACCCCTCTTCAGACGGGTATCAAGGCTATCGACTCCATGATCCCCATCGGACGCGGCCAGAGAGAGCTCATCATCGGCGACCGTCAGACCGGTAAGACCGCCATCGCGATCGATACCATCATCAACCAGAAGGGTCAGGGAGTTAACTGTATCTATGTTGCCATAGGACAGAAGGCATCTACGGTTGCCAATATAGTTAAGACCCTTGAAGAGTACGGTGCAATGGCATATACCACGGTCGTTGTCTCCACAGCGAGTGACCTCGCACCTCTTCAGTACATAGCTCCTTATTCGGGATGCGCTATCGGAGAAGAGTGGATGGAACAGGGCGGCGACGTTCTCGTCATTTATGATGACCTGAGCAAGCATGCCGCAGCTTACAGAACACTCTCCCTTCTCCTCCACAGACCACCCGGGAGAGAAGCTTACCCCGGAGATGTTTTCTATCTCCATTCGAGGCTTCTTGAAAGAGCTGCAAGAATGAGCGAAGAGTACGGCGGAGGATCCCTTACCGCTCTTCCCATCATCGAGACTCAGGCAGGCGACGTTTCGGCATACATTCCCACAAACGTCATCTCCATTACCGACGGACAGATCTATCTTGAGACGGAGATGTTCAACTCCGGATTCAGACCCGCTATCAACGCAGGTCTTTCGGTCTCCAGAGTCGGAGGTGCGGCACAGATCAAGGCTATGAAGAAGATCGCAGCACCCATCAGAACCGAGCTTGCACAGTACAGGGAGCTTGCTTCCTTCGCACAGTTCGGATCCGAGCTCGACGATGATACCAGAGAGAAGCTCGCACAGGGTGAAAGGATCAGGGAGGTTCTCAAACAGCCCCAGTATTCACCCATGCCTGTAGAGAATCAGGTCATCATGATCTATGTCGTAACGAGAAAATATCTCCTTGATGTTCCCGTTGCCGATATAACCAGATTCGAGCAGGAATTCCTCGAATTCTTATCCAAGCAGTATCCCGAGATCATGACCGGTATCAGACAGGATAAGGTTCTGAGCGATGAGAACGAAGAGAGCCTGAAGAAGGCTATAGTCCAGTTCAAAGAATCTTTTTTGAAAAATTGACGGTGAGGTATACCAATGGCTTCAATGCGTGACATAAAGAGGCGCAGGACCAGTATACAGGGCACACAGCAGATCACGAAAGCCATGAAGCTGGTGTCCACGGTCAAGCTTCAGCGTGCCAGGAGCAATGCGGAAAAATCACATAATTACTTCGATACCATGTACAGGACGGTGTGCAGTATCCTTGCGAGAGTCGGGGAGACGGATCACAGATTCCTTAAGGGTAACGATTCCGGAAGAAAAGCGGTCATCGTGATCACCTCCAACAGAGGTCTTGCGGGAGGTTACAACTCCAGTGTGGCCAAGCTGGTCACGACGAATCCGGACTTTTCCAAGGGAGATATCGATATCTATACCATCGGAAACAAGGGATATGAGATACTCCACAGGAACGGATACAATATCGTAAGAAACCTTCCGGATATCATAGAGGCTCCGACGTTTGCGGATGCCATGGGACTCACGAACATACTTCTGGAGTCGTATTCAAGCGGTGAGGTCGGAGAGATATACCTTGCGTATACGTTTTTCAAAAATACCGTGACTCATGTGCCCACACTATTAAAGCTCCTTCCCGTCGCGCCCATCGACGAAGACGGTGACGGAAACGTGGACTCGATAATGAATTTCGAGCCGGGTGACGAAGAAGCACTGGACATGATCATTCCCAAGTATATCGCGGGTCAGATCCACGGAGCGCTGATCGAAGCCCTAGCCAGTGAGAACGGAGCCCGTATGCAGGCCATGGACAATGCGACATCCAATGCCGAGGACATGATCGATGACCTGACACTCAAATACAACAGAGCCCGTCAGGGATCCATCACCCAGGAACTTACGGAGATCATTGCAGGTTCCCAGGCACTTAACGGATAACAGGAGAAGAAACAAATGGCAGATAACAAAGGAAAGATAACCCAGATCATCGGAGCTGTCCTCGATATCAGATTCGAAGAGGGACATCTCCCCGAGATCAACGAGGCCATCAGAATACCCTTGTCTGACGGCGGAAAGCTTGTGGTGGAGGTTGCCCAGCATCTCGGCGATGATACCGTAAGATGCATAGCGATGGGATCTACCGACGGTCTGGTCAGAGGAATGGAGGCTGTTGCCACAGGTGCTCCCATATCCGTTCCCGTAGGCGAGAACACACTCGGAAGAATATTCAACGTTCTCGGCGAACCTATCGACAACAAACCCGCACCCGAAGGTGTTGAGTATGAGCCCATACACAGACCCGCTCCCACCTTTGAGGAACAGTCCACGGAGAGCGAACTTCTCGAGACCGGTATCAAGGTCGTCGATCTCCTCTGCCCCTATCAGAAGGGCGGTAAGATCGGACTCTTCGGAGGTGCCGGCGTAGGAAAGACAGTCCTCATCCAGGAGCTGATCAGAAACATCGCCACCGAGCATGGCGGATATTCCGTATTCACCGGTGTCGGCGAGCGTACCAGAGAAGGTAACGATCTCTATCATGAAATGACGGAATCGGGCGTCATCGACAAGACCACCATGGTCTTCGGTCAGATGAATGAGCCGCCCGGAGCAAGAATGAGAGTAGGTCTTACCGGACTTACCATGGCAGAGTACTTCAGAGATAAGGGCGGCAAGGATGTGCTTCTCTTCATCGACAACATATTCCGTTTTACACAGGCAGGTTCCGAGGTTTCCGCACTTCTCGGACGTGTGCCTTCTGCCGTAGGTTATCAGCCTACGCTTCAGACCGAGATGGGTGCTCTTCAGGAGCGTATCACCTCAACAAAGAACGGATCCATTACCTCCGTTCAGGCAGTATATGTCCCTGCGGATGACCTTACAGACCCCGCACCCGCAACAACATTCGCACACCTCGATGCTACCACGGTCCTTTCGAGAAGCATCGTTGAGCTCGGTATCTATCCTGCAGTCGATCCCCTTGAGTCCACCTCGAGGATCCTCGATCCCAGGATCGTCGGAGAAGAGCATTACAGGACAGCCCGCGGTGTCCAGGAGATACTCCAGAGATACAAGGAACTCCAGGATATCATCGCCATCCTCGGTATGGATGAACTTTCCGAGGAAGAGAAGGTCGTCGTTTCGAGAGCACGTAAGGTTCAGAGATTCCTTTCACAGCCTTTCTTCGTTGCCGGCCAGTTCACCGGACTCGAAGGAAAGTACGTTCCCATCGAAGAGACGATCAGAGGCTTCAGGGAAATACTCGAAGGAAAACACGATGAGATCCCCGAGAGCTATTTCCTCAGCAAGGGCTCCATTGATGACGTTGTCGAAGCTTTCAATCAGAAGAAATAAGGAGATCCACCCGGCTAATGGATAAGTTTAAGCTCAGGATCGTCACACCGGAGAGAGTGTTCTACGAAGGTGAGGCGGATATGGTTGAAATGAATACCACCGAGGGTCAGATAGGCTGCTATCCGGGACATATTCCTCTTACCGTGATAATAAGGCCCGGTATCCTCTCTATACATGAGGGAGATGAGGTCAAGACCGCAGCTCTTCATGAGGGCTTTGCCGAGATACTTCCCGATTCGGTCAATATTCTCGCAGAGACGGTTGAGTGGCCGGATGAGATCGATGAGGAGAGAGCCAGAGCGGCACTCGAAAGAGCCAAGAAGAGGCTCGAGAGCAAGACTGACGATCTGGAGATGAGCCGCGCCGAAACAGCACTTCAGAGAGCTATCACCAGGATCAATGCCCTCAAATAAAGTTTTTGCCAGTCGTATCATATGTACCCGCGGCACAGCTTTGCCGCGGGTTTTTATAAGTTTTTATGAAGAAGATCCTTATCAAAGCCGCTGCGTTCATACTGGTTTTCGTATTGTCCGTACTGATATTCGGAAAAGTGATGAACCGCAGACAAAACAATAACATGGTCGATATGGACCCGGCGTCGCTGCCGGTTATTTCCATGTCCATCGGAGACATATCCTACAATGTGCTCCGCGGCTATTCTTCGCCCAGGGACATATCCTATGACAGGGATACCCTTACCTTCCTGGACGGGGACAGGAGCCTTGATATCACCGTGAAAAACTACGGCGTAAAGGTTGCGGGAAGCTCATATGAGGTCCGCAACATAGAAGACGACAGACTTGTGGAATCCGGAGAAATAGAGCTCTCCTTCAACAATATCGGAAATCCCATAGGCCGGATCTCTCTCAAGGACCTGCTTATAAAACAGGCGGAATACTCACTCTGCATAGTGCTCGATCTTGAGGACGGAAGGGATGTATATTACTATACCCGCATAATATCCGGAGATGACAGGCTCGCATATGACCAGGTGTCCTATGCACTGTATTTTCACGATTGTCTTTTCGACAAAAAAACAGCTGAGGCGGTAAAAAAACATCTCGAGACCAATTCTTCCCTCAGCGATAATTCCTCATTCGTATATGTGGATATCCACTCATCTTTTTCACAGGTCACATACGGTGAGCTGGGTGTGATACCCTACGGCGAACCTGTGGTGAGCCTTAAGGAGAGCAGCGGAAACAATGCTGTTGTCTGCATCGATTATATGCTCAGGAGCGGATACGGCGGGGAGTTTACGGCATATATGGCACATGAAGCCATAACCGTCAGATATACCGACAAGAGCGTATACATAATCTCGTATATCAGGACGATGGAGGAGATCGTAAATCCCTCCGAGATGTGCGTTAATGACAAGATAGTCCTCGGCATTGCGGATGAGTCTCCCGAGATGATGGAGAGCGAAGACGGAAGCTGCGTGGCATTTGTATCCGGCGGAAGGCTTTTTGAATACAACGAGACTTCCTCAAAACTTGCCTGCATCTACAGCTTCTATGATTTCGGAGCATTCGATGTAAGGAATATCTATGACAGGCATGATATAAGGATCCTCAGCCTTTCCGACGACGGCAACATGGTCTTTGCCGTATACGGATACATGAACAGGGGAGAGCATGAAGGAGATGTGGGGATAGCGGTCTATTCCTACGAGGATTCCATCAATTCGATCCGTGAGATGCTCTATATCCCTTACGATAAGTCCGCGGATATACTGCTCACTGAGATGGACAACCTTCTGTACATGAATTCCATGGGACATATTTACCTGAACATGGAAAATGTGGTCTACAGCGTGGATACCGAAGACAGGACCATTACCGATACCGCCATGTACTGGACGGGAGATACCCTTCAGTCCAGCGATGCCCAAAGATATATAGTCACGATGGCCGGAGACCCCGGAACTCCCGTATCCGAGCTGACCGTCACGGATCTTGAAAACGAGACCTCCGTCGGTGTAAGTGCCGGAGCAGGGGAGTATATAAGGTTCCTCGGATTTATCGGCGAGGATATGATATACGGCGTCGCAAGGCGCGGAGATGTACAGGTGGAGACCAGCGGAAACCTTCTCTTCCCCATGTACAGAGTCTGCATATGCGACGGTACCGGCAAGCTTCTCAAATACTATGAAAAAGAAGGATTCTACGTAACGGATGCGGAAATAAAAGACAACCGGATCTATCTCGAGAGGATAGCGGGCGCCCCGGGTTCGTATTACTCCACCGAGGGGGACACCATAACCGCAAGCCGTGAGGATGTCACGGGAAGAAATTATATAACCGTTGCTGTCATAGACAAATACGAAAGATATGTCCAGATCCAGACAAGAGCCGCTGGGGGAGCGGGAAATGTCAGGGTCACGACCCCCGGAGAGATACTTTCTTCGGACAGCGCATTCCTAGATCCCGTCGAGACCCGCAGAACAGACAGATTCTATGTATATGATCCCTTCGGAATATGCGGTATATATCTTTACGAGAGTGCGGCAGTCGAAAAGGCTTGTGACATAGGCGGAACGGCCACTCAGGAAAACGGAAATGTCATCTGGAAATACTCAACGAGAAAGACCGTAAATCAGATACTTGAGATAACCGCAGAAAGCATCGGGGAGGACGAGACGTCTCTCAGCGTATGCATGGACGTGATGATGGGATATGAGGGCGTTATCAGGAATTCCGAGGTGCTCCTCGGAAAGGGTACCCCCGTCGGAGATATCCTCAGTGAAAATATGAACGATGTCGTCATACTCGATC
>CAMNEB010000086.1 GCA_946536155.1 uncultured Lachnospiraceae bacterium
ATTAGACTTGTTGAAACCGGAAACCGGGCGGGGATATAATGGAAACGGAATTAATAAAATTCGTTTCCATTCTTTTTTTCGTAATTTGTATTTCGTAATAAGTTTTTTTGAATATCACGTTTTTGTTTCATTAAGTTTCTGCTTTATCCGATAAACGAATATTTGAAAGGGTGGCTGATCATGCAGGATTCCGAAAAACTGAAAAACACGATACTTGAAGGTCTGGTCGAAGTCTATGCCCGCAAGGGGATCAAATTCACGATGGATGATCTTGCAAAGCATCTCGGCATGAGCAAGAAGACCATCTATACCGTGTACCGCGAGAAGAAGACCATGTTCATGGAGATGGTGGATCATATTTTTGATTCCATCAAGGAAGATGAGAGAAAGGTGGTTGAGGACGAGAGCCTGAGCACTGTTGAGAAGATACGTGCGATACTCGGCGTGCTCCCCGACAGCTACAAAAATGTGGATCTGGAACAGCTCTATATCCTCCGCGAAAAGTATCCCGATATCTACGTAAAGGTCGAGGAAAGACTCGAGACCGGCTGGGAGCAGACCATCGCCCTGATCGAACAGGGCATCCGCGAGGGAGTCGTCAGACCCGTCAATATAGGGCTCGTCAAGATGATGTTTGAAGCTTCCGTTGAACAGTTCTTCTCAAGAGATATCCTTGTGAAAAACAACATAGGATACGTCGATGCTCTCGAGGAAGTCGTTGACATACTGATGGACGGAATAGTTGCCTGACAGATGGGCGGAACAGTCGTCTGACAGATGGACCAATTATTCGACTGACAGCGGAGCATGTGATGAAGCAGAAATTTTACCTGAATGACAACTGGAGATTCTCGGCCGGATTTGAAGAAAGGATGACAGACCGCGAATTTGACGATTCCGGTTTCGAGACCGTAAGGATACCCCACACCGTAAAGGAAACCCCCTTTAACTATTTCGATGAATCAGAATATCAGATGGTCTCAGTTTACAGAAAGCATATGGATATTCCCGCCTCCTGGAAGGGCAGTACCTTAAAGCTGACTATAGGGGGAGCGGCGCATAAGGCGGATGTTTTTGTAAACGGTAAGCCTGCGGGAGAGCACAGATGCGGATATACCGCATTTTCCATGGATATATCGGATCTTGTGGATTACGGTGCGGAGAATGTCATAGCCGTCAGGCTCGACAGCAGGGAAAGCCTGGACCAGCCTCCCTTCGGACATGTGATCGACTATATGACCTACGGAGGCATTTACAGGAACGTAAAGCTTGAAGTCATAGACGGCGCATACCTTGAGGATCTCTTCATATACCCCGTAAAGACGGAAAAGAGCTATACACTCCATACATCAGCCCGTATATGCGGGAGCGCTCAGGAAGAGTTTAACGTAAAGCAGTTTTTAAAAAAACATGATTCGGAGGATGACCACAGACTCATATACGGATCCTCCGTAAAAGGCAGTGAGCTTGAATTCACCGCAGATCCGGGAGAGGTATCCGAGTGGAGTATTGATGATCCCGCTCTCTACGATATAGTCACCGTGCTCTATGAAAAAACATCCGATGAAGTGATAAGCGCAGAGAGGATCGTAACGGGCTTCAGGACTGTTTCCTGGAAGGAAGACGGATTTTATCTGAACGGAAAAAAGGTTCTCATAAGAGGCCTCAACAGACATCAGAGCTATCCCTACGCAGGATATGCAATGCCTGATTCACTTCAGGCTGAGGATGCGCTGATCCTTAAAAAAGAACTCGGCGTAAATGCCGTAAGGACATCCCATTATCCGCAGTCACATGCATTTATTTCAAAGTGCGATGAACTCGGACTCCCGGTATTTACCGAGATCCCCGGATGGCAGCATATAGGCGGTGAAGACTGGAAAAAGCAGGCGGTGGAGAACGTCAGGGATATGGTGACGGAATACAGAAACCATCCCTCGATAATACTCTGGGGCGTCAGGATAAATGAATCCGCCGATGATCACGACCTGTACGAAAAGACAAATGCCTGTGCAAGAAAGCTGGATCCCACAAGACCCACGGGCGGTGTCAGATACCTGAAAAAGAGCGAACTCTTGGAGGACGTATATACCTTCAATGATTTCTCCTACACGGGAGGAAAAAAGAACGGATGCGAGAATAAAAAAGATGTAACGTCCGATGTGAAAAAGCCCTATCTGATCTCGGAAAACAACGGACATATATATCCCACAAAAAGCTATGATGACGAACCCCACAGAAGAGAGCATTCTCTGAGACATGCGAAGGTGCTGGACTCTGTTGCGGGATCCGGTGATATATGCGGAAGCTTTTCCTGGTGCATGTTTGACTACAACACCCACAGGGATTTCGGAAGCGGCGACAGGATCTGCTACCACGGTGTCACGGACATGTTCAGAAATCCCAAGCTCGCGGCATATGTATATGCCGCGCAGGGTGATGAGCCGGTCCTTGAGATATCATCCACCATGGATATAGGGGAGCATCCCGAGAGCAGGATAGGCGAGGTCTGGATCTATACCAATGCAGACAGCGTCAGGATGTATAAAAATGATGTTCTGTTAAAAGAGTATCTGCCCTCCGATTCACCGTATAAGAATCTGCCGCACGGTCCGATCCTCGTTGATGATTATGTGGGCGATGCGGTAAAAGAAGGTGAAGATTTTTCACCCTCGCAGACAGAGGATGTTAAATATCTCCTCAATATGTATTCGATGTACGGCATGGATGGTCTGCCCCCCAAGGCAAAGCTGATCGCAGCCAAATGTCTCACGGTGCACCGTATGACCATGGAACAGGCTGTGGGCCTTTACAGCAAGTATATCGGAAACTGGGGACATGAATCCGTAAGCTACAGATTTGATGCGATAAAGGGCGGGAAAAATGTAAAGAGCATCGTAAAAGGACCGATGGTGAGTGCATCCCTTGAGATCAGATGTTCATCGGATACCCTGACTGAAAAAGAGACCTATGATGCGGTGTCCGTAAGGATAAGGGCTGTGGATCAGAACGGAAATCTCCTGCCGTATTATAACGAACCGCTACGGCTTGAATGCAGCGGCGAAGCGAAGATAATAGGACCTTCCGTCATATCCCTCAAGGGAGGCATGGGAGGCACGTATATCAGATCGGAAGGTAAAGCGGGATACGCTGAACTTTCGATATCCGGCGAAGGTATCGGAACCGTAAGAAAGATTTTTAAGATCGTACTGGAGAGAAAACCTCAGATGTAGAGTAGTGACTTTGGTTGAAAGGAGAGTATGGATATGGAGAATAATCTGTCGTTCAGGGAAAAGGCGGCATACGGACTGGGAGCGGTCGGCAAGGACATGGTATATATGCTCTCTGCCAGTTATGTGCTCTATTATTTCCAGGATCTTCTGGGAGTCAATTCGGTGGCCATGGGAATGATCCTTCTTGCGGCCAGAGTGTTTGATGCTTTCAACGATCCCATAATGGGCATCATCGTTGCAAAGACTCATACCAGATGGGGAAGATTCCGTCCCTGGCTTTTCATCGGAACACTGACAAACGCCGTCGTACTCTTCATTATGTTCGCCTGCCCGCCCGATCTGTCTGCAGGAGGACTTGTGGCATATGCCGCGGTCACCTATATACTGTGGGGCGTCACCTACACGATGATGGATATTCCCTACTGGTCAATGATCCCCGCTTTCACAAAGGGCGGCAAAGAACGTGAAGGTCTTACAACCCTTGCAAGGAGCTGTGCAGGAGTCGGAAGCGCACTTGTGACCATATTTACAGTCAAGTTTGTTCAGATGATCGGAAACAGTTTCTCAGGAACGGATCTCAGCACCAGGGCAAGAGAGATCCTTGGATTTAAATATTTCTCACTTATCATCGCGATCCTTTTCATAGTCTTTATCGTCATCACCTGCATCTCCATCAAAGAGCAGAGCCTTGTGGAGATGAAATCCGCATCCGTGGGTGATATGTTCAAGGCACTCATTTCAAACGACCAGGCCATGACCATAGTCATTGCCATCGTGCTGATCAATACATCGATCTATCTCACTTCTAATCTGGTCATATACTTTTTCAAATATGATCTCGGAGGAGTAAACTGGGAGGATTCCTACACACTCTTCAACATGTTCGGCGGAGGAACCCAGATACTGGCAATGATGCTCTTTTATCCTCTGCTCCGCAAAGCCTTCAGCAATATAAAGATATTCTATATCTGCATCCTAAGTGCAATCGTCGGATACGGAACTCTTTTCCTGATCGCATTTACACATATCGGATCCGTCGTGATCCTTTTCATCCCCGGATTTTTCATCTTCTCGGCAAACGGAGTCCTGCAGGTCATCACGACCGTGTTCCTGGCCAATACCGTCGACTACGGCGAACTGAAGAATTCAAGACGTGACGAGAGTGTCATTTTCTCAATGCAGACCTTCGTGGTAAAGCTTGCCAGCGGAATAGCGGCATTTGCTGCATCCGTGTGCCTGCAGATCAACAATCTGCAGAAGGAATCCGGAGAAACTCTGGAGAAGATCGACTACTCCCTCGCGGTATCAGAAAGCTCGAAACTCGGACTCCGCATGACGATGGCAATAATCCCCGTTGCGGGACTGTTCGTCGCACTGTTTGTTTTTTATAAAAAATACATCCTCAACGATCCGAAGCTCGCAGAGATCTCAAAAGAGCTTGAAGCAAAAAGATCGTCAAACTGAATGGAGAGATAAATGAAGGAACGTTCAAGCGTAATATTCGGAAACGGGATTAGTGCGAAGGATCTAAGGAAAGCGGAGAAGTCCAAGAGCAAGTTCATCCGCAGGTTCGGCGATGATTCGGACAGGGATTATCCCGTCGCCATACAGAAGAATAAATATATCGGAGATCCTCTCGGAGTGCGCAACGTTCTCGTGGGAGACCCCATGCAGAATGCACACTATGATAAGGACCTTGAGATGTCTGCGGAAGACTGGGATCAAAGACGCGGGATCATCGTCGGAAATATCCGAATGGGCTTTGGCCACTACAGGATATCCATGGCGATCGCCTCTGCCGCAAACTATATGGGTTATGTTCCTTACTGGATGGATCTTAATTCATACCGTGAGACCACGTGCACGAAGGTCATAAGCGCCCAGAACGATCTCTATTCACTGGGTTCGAGACTTTCAAAGAATCCTCTCTTCAACAGATTCGTCTGGGAACCTATGAATTACGAGGGCTTCAGGGCCCTTTCATATAATTCTTCGGATCAGAAGAATGCTGAACTCATGGCGCCCGTATTTAAGAACATCCCCAAGGATATCCCTCTTATCGGGACCCATGTATGGCCCGCCCAGGCTGCGGTGCATGCGGGGATGAAGTATGTTGTGAATGCGATACCGGACAACTGGCCCATGGCACTTCATCTTTCCGAGGGAAGCGTTCATACGGTACAGTGCCACAATGCCTATATGGGTTACCGTATTCTGAACGGCATGAACGGTGACAGGGTATGTGAGCCCATGCCCCAGGATTCGCTCATCTATACGGGACATTATATCGATCATGAACTGACGGAGAATATCGAGGACGACTGCAGCGCAAGAAAGCTCAGGCATGAAAATGACAAGCCCATGAGATTCCTCCTTACCATCGGAGGAGCCGGCGCACAGAAAGAGATCTTTGCAGCGATCATAAGATATCTTCTTCCGAGGATACGCTCAGGCAAAGCGGTGCTCTTTGTAAATGTGGGTGATTACAGGACGGTATGGGACGATCTGCTCAGGGAGATACCTGAGATGAAGACGCTCTCCACAGAGCATATGGGCAATTGGGATGACACCCGTAAGTTCTCCGAAAGGATACTGGATCCGGAAGAGAATATCGTCGGCATACACGGCTTCTGGCACAGCAATATCTTTGAAGCCGTCTACTGCACCAACCTCCTTATGAGAGGATGTGACGTTCTTGTCACAAAGCCTTCGGAGCTTGCTTTTTATCCCGTGCCCAAGCTGTTCATAAGGAGAGTCGGAAAGCATGAAATGTGGGGTGCCATCCATTCCGCGGAGATCGGCGACGGAACTCTTGAATGCAGGGATATCCCCCACACGCTCCAGATGATAGACGTTTTTCTGAACACATCGCTTCTTGATGAGATGTGTGACAATATCGTCATGAACAAAAAGTCCGGCATCTATAACGGAGCGTATAAAGTGGTTGAGACGGCCGCTAAACTTAAGAACATGTGATTATCATCTTTACAGGGAGGGAGTATGATCCGAAAAATATTTGGTGACGCATGGGTTCTGGATACACCGAAGACAACATATGCCTTCAGGATCATTGAGACAGGGCAGCCCGAGCACCTCTACTACGGGAGACATATCCGCATCCCGGAGGGGGAGGGCGTGCTTGATGCGCTCATTGAAAAGCATGCATTTGCACCGGGCAACACCTGCACCTACGATAACGATCATTGCGGATATTCCCTCGAGGATATGAGACTTGAGATGAGCTCATACGGCAAGGGAGATCTGAGGGACCCTTTTATCGAGATGGTATTTGATGACGGATCCTCCACATGTGATCTTGTTTTTGAAAAGGATGTCATCGATGATGCACAGCCTTCATCGGAGCTTCTTCCCGTTTCATACAGTGATGACGGAAAGTGTGAGCATCTGTGCATTACGCTTAAGGAAAAGTTCCGCAGCGTATATCTCGAGCTCCACTATTATGTATATGAGGACTGCGACTGTATATGCAGGATGAGCAGGCTCATCAATTCATCGGATTCTGATATCGTGCTGAAGAGACTTATGAGCACCCAGCTCGATCTCGATATGCCGGGGTATGTGGTGACGACCTTCGGAGGTGCATGGGCAAGGGAGATGCAGAAGACCTCCGTGCCACTTCTGAGAGGAAAATACGTAAACTCTTCAAGGAGCGGAAGCTCATCCCACAGAGCCAATCCTTTTGTGATGCTCCATCCTGCCCGGACGGATGAAGATAAGGGAGATGTCTACGGCTTTAATCTCATTTACAGCGGAAACCATATGGAAACCGCCGAGGTGAGTCCCTTCGGCAAGACCAGATTTTTATCCGGAATAAATCCGGACGGTTTTGAATTCCGCATAGGAAGCGGCGAGAGCTTTGATTCTCCCGAAGCAGTGATGTCTTTTTCATACGAAGGGTTTAACGGACTGAGCGGACATATGCACCGCTTTGTAAGAGAACATATAGTAAGGGGCACCTGGAAGAAAAAAGAAAGACCTGTTCTTCTCAACAGCTGGGAGGCCGCATATTTTGATATAGATGAAAGCAAGCTGGTGAAGCTTGCAAGGGCCGGACGCGATGTGGGCATCGAACTTTTTGTCATGGACGACGGATGGTTTGGAGAACGCAATGACGATCATTCATCCTTAGGTGACTGGTACGTGAATAAAAAGAAGCTTCCCGGCGGATTTAAGAGTCTTGCGGACAAGATCACTTCGCTGGGAATGGGCTTCGGTATATGGGTGGAGCCTGAGATGGTATCAGAGCGGTCTAAGCTCTATAAGGCGCATCCCGACTGGGCCATACAGATACCGGGAAGAGACCACTCCGAAGGCAGATGGCAGAGGATACTGGACTTTACCAATCCCGAGGTGTGCGACTATATCACCGATACCCTGAGTGATGTTTTTTCCTCGGCCGACATATCATACGTAAAATGGGATATGAACAGGACCTTTACGGATGTTTACTCGTCCCATCTTCCGGCGGACAGACAGGGTGAGGTTTTTCACAGATATATATGCGGACTGTATTCCGTCATGAGAAGGCTCACGGAAAAGTTTCCTGATATTCTTTTTGAAGGATGCGCATCTGGAGGCAACAGGTTCGACCTGGGTATCCTTTCATTCTTCCCCCAGATATGGGCCAGCGATGATACTGATCCTGTATGCAGGGCATCGATCCAGACAGGCTACAGCTACGGATATCCCATGAGCTGCGTGTCTGCGCATGTCTCCGCAAGTCCAAATCATCAGACATTAAGGGAAACCTCTCTGGAGACCAGGTTCAATGTCGCGGCATTCGGGGTGTTCGGATACGAATGCAATCTCTGCGATATGAGAAAAGAAGATCTTGCCGCGATCAAAGCACAGATCGAACTGTATAAAAAGTGGAGAAAGGTTCTTCAGTTCGGCGAATTCTTAAGGGGCCGGAGCTTTGGCAGTCTTCCGGTAAACGGTGTGTCGGAGGGGCTTGAGAGCAGGGGAAATCTGACAGAATGGACCGCGGTCTCTTCAGAACATGACAGAGCTGTCGGTTTTCTCATGCAGAAGGAGGTCGTGCCCAATTCGCAGTTCCATACATTTTTTGCAAAGGGACTTGATGAAGAAGAGATCTATCATTTCTACAACAGATCTCTCAAGATAGATGTGAGGGAATTCGGTGATCTTGTGAATACCGTGTCACCGGTTCATCTTAAGCAGGACGGTCTGCTGATCGATATAGTCGCAAAGTTCGTCAAGATGGATACGGAAAATGAGGATCTTAAAGCTTCCGGCTCTGCGCTGATGTATTCCGGAGTTCACTTAAAAGCTGCCTTCGGAGGCACGGGTTTTGATAACGAAGTCAGACACTTCCCGGATTACGCTTCCCGGATCTATTTCATGGAAAAAGAGCAGTAAGGATATCTTAAGATGATCCCGTAAAAATGTGCTAAAATGGTTGCGGTGATACAGTGCACTGCATAACAGCGGCCGGCTGCATATTATATAAAGGAGATCTGCGGACGTGAAGATATTTGCATATTCATTAAGACCTTATGACGAGCAGGGATTTTTCGAAGACATTTGTAAGAAGAAGGGAATAGA
>CAMNEB010000087.1 GCA_946536155.1 uncultured Lachnospiraceae bacterium
GGGTTTTCAACACTCGTACATTTTAGCAGATATACGTCCTGTTTTCCATTTTTTTCCGTTTTCATTTAAAAAAAGCATCCCCTGGAATATAATAAGAGTTCAGAAGGTATTGCGGAGGTATTCTATGATACACGTTATTGTCAATTCCTCATCAGGCTCCGAAAAAGCGGGGGATGCGGAGAAAACGGTCAAACCCTATCTGTCGGATGCCGGGGAAGAGTTCAGGATACACTATTCCGAAAAGCCCGGCGACATCGCAAGGATAGCATCGGAGATAACAAAGACCGACGAGACCGTGCGTATCCTTCTGATGGGCGGCGACGGTTCCATAAACGAGATGCTCTCCGGTGTAAGGGACACCAAGAAGATCGTCCTCAGCATAATCCCCACAGGCTCAGGCAATGATTTTGCCAGAAGTGTCGGGATACCGAAGGACATAAAGCTTGCGCTGGATATCGCCGTCAAAAGAGGCAGGACCAAGATAATAGATCTCGGAGAGGTGGAATATTCTGACGGCTCGAAGAGAAAATTCATTATAAGCGCAGGTATCGGATTTGATGCGGCCGTATGCGAGGAAGCAATGCATTCGGAGCTCAAGAAAAAGCTCAACAGGCTCCGTCTGGGAAAGCTCTCTTACGGAATGATCGCCATCAGACAGATATTCGGCGCAAAGCGTCCGGACGGCAGCATATCATTTGACGGCGAAAAAGAGATTCCTCTTAAGAAGGTGCTTTTTACCGCATTCATGAACGAGCCCTTTGAAGGAGGCGGATTTAAATTCGGTCCACGCGCCTCACACTCGGACGGCAAGCTTGATATCTGCGTAGTGGACAGGGTTTCCAGGATCAAGTTCTTCGCTGCCCTTCCCTTTGCCGCCAGCGGAAAACATTTCATGTTCAAAAACATCGAGGAATACAGGGCTTCAAAGATACACATAAAGCTTTCATCTCCCATGTGGGTACACACTGACGGCGAAGTATCCAGACAGTCTGACGATCTTAAGATAAAGATACTGAGATCCGCCATCAACATTACCATGCCCTGAATATGGATAATTGCATAACCTCAGGCTCCCGGGATTATGAAAATTTAAGAAATATGCATATTGCGGTTTTTTTTTCCGGGGGTATACTAGTGGATAGTGTGTGTCTGCAAGAGGTTTGGAGCGATATGGGCTTTATAAAAAAAGCGTATTATAAACTGAATGAGTTCGTTCACCGTCACAAAGAAGGTATACCGTTCCTTCTTTATACGGTCTTCTATCTGACCTGGTTCTCACTTCTTGAGAAAAGTGTCATCGTTCCGAAATACCTGATACACCTCGAAGCAGATAACCACATTCCGTTTATCCCCGCTTTCATCATCCCATATGAGATCTGGTTCCCCTACGTACTCGGAACGGTCCTGTATTTCCTCTTCACCAGCAAAAAAGATTACTGGAAACTCTTCTCTTTCCTCGTTACGGGAATGACAGTCTTCCTCATCATATCTACATTCTGGCCCAACGGTCAGGACTTAAGGCCCAACCTGGTGGGAAGCAAGGGACTCTTTGAGAGCATGGTATTACAGCTCTACAGCACCGATACCCCGACAAACATCTGGCCCAGCATCCACGTTTACAATTCCCTCGGAATAGAATTTGCCATCGCAAAAAGCGAAAAGCTCCGCAGATACAAATGGGTACAGATCTCAAGCTTCACCCTGAGTCTTCTGATAATCCTTTCCACCATGTTCCTCAAGCAGCATTCGGTATTTGATGTGGGAACGGCAATAATCCTCGGAATAGTGATGTATTACGTGATCTACTGTCTCGATGTGATCCAGATCATGAGGACCGCAAGAGAAAAGAAGCTCGAAGAAAAAAAGCTTGAAAAAGAATACATACGAAAGAATTGAAAAAAGCCACCGACGGTGGCTTTTTTATTTGTCATATCAGTTGAATTTAAAGATCTTCTGTGCGATCTTGTAGCACTCAACGGAGACCTTTCTGCCTCCCTTTCCGGGAAGGTTCATGGCATTTCCGGGAAGTCCTCCCCTGAGGTATGCCCAGAGGTGCTTGTCCCTGCCTTTGATATAGACCCAGAGCTTCTGCTTCTCCTCAAGGCTATCCTCCGTATCCTTCTTGATGAGGAGTATGGAGGAAATTGTAGTCATTATCTCAAGATAATTCCTCATATACTGATACATCTTCTTGTTGCGGAGAGCCTTTGCCTTATTATCAACCAGATAATCGATCATGCGGTAATTGACCCTCAGCTGCTGGTCTATCCTGGAGATCATGATCTCTTCGTTTACCGACTGATCCTCACGTCCGATGAAATACCTGTAGAAGTTCACATCCAGGTAATACATCTTCTCAACATACAAAAGGGGCTCATACACATAGAGATTGTCCACATAGAAGGTATGCTCGGGAAGGACCATGCCCGAATCCCTGAGGAGCTGTGTCCTGTAAATCGCGGAATGCATCAGGATATAATGTCCCTTTGAAAAATGTCCGCAGTCGCTCCATGTAAAGATCTGATCGACGGGAAGCATCCTGCGGTAGTGGATGACCTTCTTGCGCTTCTCTCCCTGCTTCTCATATACATAATTGCTGATGAGAAGATCGAGCTTCTCACCGCACATCACAAGCTCCTTGAGCTTGCCGAGGATCTTGGCATATGCTTCGGTCTTTACCCAGTCATCCGAATCCACGACCTTGAAGAACAGTCCCGTTGCATTCTTTATACCGGTATTGACCGCACCTCCGTGTCCCTTGTTCTCCTGGTCTATCGCTCTTACGATACCGGGATACTGAGCCTCGTATCTCTTTGCGATCTCCAGTGTATTATCCTTAGTCGAACCGTCGTTTACTATAAGGATCTCCACATCGTCTCCGCCGGGCAGAAGGGATTCGATACATCTCTCCATATAAGCCGCGGAGTTGTAACACGGAATAGTGATAGTCAGTAGTTTCATTTCAGTAATGCTTCTCCTTTATATTTTTGACCGTATGAGCTTTCTCCGGTCACTGTTTTGATCCCTCAGCCGTCTCCGGGCCCGGCCTCTGCGCTGCCCTCGTATCCGAGTCTTCCTCCCTTATACGGAACTCTTGCGGAAGGAACCTCTTTCGATGCGGGGTCTGTATGTACGGACTGATCGTCGAAGAATATCTGGGCACCGAAAGCCTTCAGTATCTCCCTCTTCTCAACGCCACCGAGGAAAAATGCCTCATCAAGCCTGACATTCCAGCCCCGGAGTGTTTTGATGACTCTTTCGTGGGCGGGTGCGGAACGGCTCGTAACAAGCGCCGTTCTGATAGGACATTTATCGGCTCCGTAAGTATTCCGGATCTGAGTGAGTTTCTTGAGGAATCCGGCAAAAGGACCTTCGCCCAGAGGATCGTCCGCAAGGATCTCCTCATTTTCCTCAAATGCCTTAAGCCCCTTCTCCTTGTATATCGCTTCGGAGGAATCGTCAAAAAGCACCGCATCGCCGTCGAATGCAATGCGTATCGATCCGTCTGATGCTCCGGAATAACTGTGATCCGTAAGGATCATTCCTGCCGCTATCCCGCTGTTTATGGCGTTCTGTACATCATCCTCATATGCTGACAGAAACAGATCCGTCTTGAACGCCTGAAGATACGGAGAAAGGGATGAACCGCTGGCAAGAACGGCACGGGTTATCTTGAGTCCGTAATGCTTGATGGAATTAAAGACCCTGAGGGAAGTGTTGGTGGAATTCCTCGACATGATGATCACCTCGACAAGAGGGTTATCGGGGTCCTTCTCATTGAGCGCCAGCAGGCTCTTGATCAGCGAAAAGCCTGGACCCGGCGCAAGGATATCCTTCTCATGCTCGAACTGGTAGGACTGGTATGCATCCAGGCCTTCCTTTTCAAAGATCTCGTTTTCCTTTGTAAGGTCAAAAAGAGCTCTGGAAGAAACTCCTATGACCATCTTATCTTCAAGTGCGTATGACATAAGCCCTCCCCGGGGCCGCACAGGGATCCGTCGTCAGTTTCTGAGTCTCTCTCCCTCGTATTTGCCGAGGATCAGGAGTGATTCCCTGAGAGACAGATATTTGGTCCTCACATCACCTTCCGGAAGATCCACATCCACTGCGGTCGCCATTGTAAGCAGCATCTCATCGGTGAGACGGTGATTTAACGAAGCGAGGATATGGAGCCTCTCAGCAGAGCTCTTTGCATCCAGAAATTCTTCAACCTCCGGATCGAGCCTTTCCTCACCGCCGGCTGCTGCCGTATTTGCGGGAGCGGCCTCTGCCGGAGCAGGAGCCGTGGCTGCCAGAGTCGGGGCTGCCGGAGCCTGAGCTTTAACTGCTGAATCTGTGATGATATTCCCGGATCCGACCTTCTCAAATCTCATATCCTGGGTCGCATCCGGATATTTGAACCTGTCAACGGGGGACATGAAATTAACAACAGGTCTGGCCCATACTTTTGTCGGGTCATCCTCGGACCTGTATATGACAAGTCCCTCCGAGGTCTCGGTGTGTTGTGCGACAGTTACGATCCTGTACAGACCACCTTTAAAATGTCTGTAAAGTTCTCCTTCGACGGGCTGGGCCATATTGTCTCCTTATCTATCTGACAGATATCGATATGATTTTCAGAACAATGACAGTATAACCCATCTGCCGCCAAAAATAAATCTCAACAACTGTTCAGAGCATCCGCATCAGACGATCCTTACGGTTATCGTGCAGCGCTCATCCGCAAAACCCATGCATTCGATAAGTTCGAGCACCTCCTCTCTTCTTGCTTCGTCTATCTTCTCAAAACGCTTATTGTGGACGCTCAGCGTATATGCCCTGTCCGCACCGCCCGAGGTGATATGGGTAAGGCTCACTCCGGAATCCTCAAACCCGTTCTCATTAAGATAATCCCTCACCTCCGCGACGTAGTCCGCTTCGAGCGGAGCGTAATAATCGTTCCACACACTGTCGTCATCGGCAGAAAGTCCGCTTGCCGTGATCGAAAAAAGATAAAACGCACTGACTATCAGGATGACGGTAACGGCTGCCATTATCAAAACCTCTGCACTGAACAATCTCTTTATTATATTCATGATCTCCTCCTTTAAGCTGTATCTGCTGACAGCACCTGCTAATATCGTTTTGCATTTAAGCAACTTTTTTACATTACAGATTCTCTCAAAAACCGTGGGTAAAATTTTCCACACAAAAAAGGCCGCATAAATGCGGCCTTTTAAGGCTTTTCAGATCATTAAAGGTTTGTTTCGGGATCACTGATGCTCAGTTGATTTCAGGCTCCGGGCCCGGCATTTCAGAAGATTTTGCCTGCGCAGCTTTCATCTTAGCGGCCTTTATCCTCTCAACCTCAGCTCCTATTATATCGCCGAGGATCTTGTCGTCGATATCCGCCTCTTCAACACGTGCAGCGGTGGATTCATCCGCAAAGGCATCGAATTCGGTCTGTTTTCTCTCGATGATCTCAAGCATCCTCTCATCCACGGTCTCATCGCTAAGGAGCCTGTAAACAAGGACATTTCTGGCCTGTCCCATACGGTAAGCCCTTGATATAGCCTGGTTCTCTGTGGAGGGCTTATATTGTGGCTCACATATGACAACGACACTCGCGGACTGGATGTTCAGTCCCGTTCCTCCGGACTGTATCTGGGCGGGAAGAACGGCACCCGCAGGTGCTTTGTCAAATTCATCTATTATCTCCTGCCTTCTTGCGGGAGGTACCGAACCGTTTATCTGCTCGGTGCAGACAGGCCCCAGGACCTCCGCAACAGCCCTCAGAGTATCGAGGAAAAATGAAAATACAATGACTTTGCGGTCATCCTCTTTTGCATCCTCTACGATCTCTTTAAGACGGTTAGCCTTGGAAGAATACTTAAGATCCGGTACATTCCACGAAACTCTTCTGACTGCCATCAGATTGCCGGAAAGAAGCGTCTTCTCGTAGACCTCTTCTTCCTCTTTAGTCATGGTGCACCACTCTTTGTTCTCGATGAGTTCGGGCAGTTCCGTCAGGACCTGCTCACGCTTTCTCCTGTAATAGACAGGGGATATCCTGTCCCTGAACTGCTGTGCGCCGGACATAAATGCGATATTCTTCACGCCCGAAGCAACGTCCGGCTGAAGTATGCCGATAAGCCCTATCATCTCATCAACTCTGTTCTCAAGAGCGGTACCTGTCATGAACAGTATGCGCTCCGCATGATCACAGAGAGCTTTGACATTTTTAGTCCTTGCGGCGGCCGGGTTTTTGATATAATGCGCCTCATCGACCACGAGCATATCGATTTTAAAATCGGGATCCGGGGCAAAATGTGAAGTAGTCTCGTAGGTCGTGACCGCCACATCTCCGAGCTTTAGCCAGGATTTAAACGCTTCCTCTTTATCATTTCCGTGGACCTTTATAACAGAGAGCCTGCTGTGCTTCCTGATCTCCCTGCACCAGTTGGTCAGAACGCTTGCGGGACATACCACGACAAAATGCGTGGCCCCGGTATTTTTAAGAGAGACCATAGCGGCGATCGCCTGGACAGTCTTGCCGAGACCCATCTCATCGCCGAGCAGCACCCTTCCCTGATGGAGTATGTATTTGACTCCCCACTCCTGGTACCTCCTGAGTTTGCAGAGAAGTCCTTCCTGCTCAAAGGTTTCGCCCTGTATCTCCCTGGCAAGTTCTTCGGGAAGTCCGTATACTTCGTCCGCACTGCCCAGGATCCCGGGGCAGACATCTTCGAGAGCCGTAAAATACGGGATCGGATCTTTCCTGAAATCCTCCCAGGCTTCACCGTCTTCAAGGTGGTCAAGTTTCCGGAGTCCGCGGCATACTTCCTCCGCCCTTTTTCCGTAATCACCGTTTATGAGCGAGGTCAGCTCCGCATATGCATCTTCTGCTTTTTTCTTTACCTGTGAGGATGAAAAGAACCACTTTAGAGATTTTTTTGAAGGTTCGAGATCTTCGATATCATATCCGATCTTTCGGGAATATGACTCGTAAAGGTCTGATGCTTCGGCAGAAAGTGCCTTTGAAGATCTGTATCTGTAAATTGCGGATATAAGCTCCGTATTTCGCTGCGTACGCGAATCGGCGCTTATCTTAAGCTTTACATCCTGTCTTGCCCTGTCTGCGTAATCCTGTGCGATCCTCTTGATCGTACGTGCTCCGTCTTCGCTTATACCCTGAACGGAGGCAAGAGCATAGGTTCCTTCGGATGCTATATCCGCTATGGTGAGGTAACCGGAATCCTTCAGATTTTTGATACGAAGACCGCTCCTGTCGCGGCCCAATTCGTCTATCGGAATTTCTTTGAGAATATTAAGAACCTCCTCTGCTATCAAAGCATCGGCGGTTCTCTTTATCGAATCTTTGTAATTTTCGAAGCACCCCGCTCCGGCGCTGAGCCTTTCTAAGAGAGCTTTGTGCTCGTCAGCTATACGCTGTGCATCGCGACCTGTAAATGTCCTTGCCATCCGTCTCACCTTATTGCTGAGGAGGCATGAGATATGCCGTCACCTGGTTCCTGCCGTTCTCTTTGGACTTATAAACACCCGCATCGGCATACTTGAAGACATCCGAGAATGTAGTAGGATATGTTGCCGTTACGATACCGCAGCTGAAAGTGACGCTTCTGTCGGTGAATTTGTATTTGATCTTTCCGAACTTGATCCTGAGATCGTCCATGTATTTGATATGGTCATGATAATCGCCGCCGTCAAATACAAAGATGAACTCCTCTCCGCCGTACCTTCCGACGACCATATTGTCCTTGAGGTTCTTATTGACGGTATCTCCGAACTTCCAGAGAACGACGTCTCCGTTCTTATGTCCGTAGGTATCGTTAATGCTCTTGAAGAAGTCGAGGTCGACCACAGCGAGTGATACTGGATGATCCTCGGATGCATCAAGGAGGAAGATGTCAGCCTTCTCCTGTGCATAAGGACGTGTATGCAGATATGTGAGCTGGTCTGTCTCAAGCTTCATCTTGAAGCTCTCCTGCTTCTCATTTGCCTCGGATACGATATTCTGCATCTCCTTGTTGTAGATGATCATATTGCGGGAAACGAGGGCTCCGCAGGCAAGGACAAGCATTACCACCAGCATGCTCTGGAGATAATAGGTATATCTGTCGGGATATCTGACCATCTCATAAAAAGCGGAAACGGCAACTATCAGGATCGAATAGACCGTGAGCTTGAACAGAAGGTGCATGTCATGGAAAACACTGCAGAACATGAGAGCGAGGATGGGCAGGCACCAGAGCGCCACATAATAGCCGTTCCAGAATGAAAAGCTCCCGCCTATGGTTGCAAAAACAAATGAACAGATGGCACACTTGGTGTCATTGTTGAAACGCTTTGTGAAGTTCGTGTATTTGGAAACAAATGATGCTGTGAGATTTATGGCCGTGGGAATGAACACACGGAGGAAGAAGTATTCGACATAGCTGTAATCGATGGTATCGGTCACGATGCCCGCAATAAATATACCCAGACTCACCACGAATCCCATCAGTGTGATCTGGAAAAATACATTGCTTATTTTACTTCTGGCAATAACATCAGCCTTGTTCATGATAGATTAATCATAGTATTGATAACCCAAAATATCAACCGATTAAGTTAAAGTAATTTTAAATAATTTGTGAACAAACAGAACTGATGCAGAGCCCTGACAGAACTCCGGAAATGCCCAAAGCAGGGAAAAGAAAAAGTCCGAAACCTCTTGTTAAAGGTTTCGGACTTCGTCGGAGTGACTAGATTCGAACTAGCGGCCTCCGCCT
>CAMNEB010000088.1 GCA_946536155.1 uncultured Lachnospiraceae bacterium
GTTATGAAACTTGAGATAAAAGATCTGCATAAAAAATACGGAAAAAAGACAGTCCTAAGCGGGATAGATCTCTCTGCGGAAGGCGGAAGCTGTGTCGGAATCCTTGGAGGGAACGGCTGCGGCAAATCCACTCTTTTGTCCGTTCTTGCGGGAGTCATCTCCGCAGATTCCGGAAGCTTTTCAGCTGAAAAAGACGGATCCGCGGCGAGGATAGGATATGTCCCGCAGGGGACTCCTCTTATGGAGGAACTGTCCGCATGGGATAATCTGAGGCTCTGGTATTCAAAAGAAGATCTTCGAAAAGAGCTTGATGAAGGAGTACTTAAATTACTCGGGGTCGATGCTTTTTTGAAGATTCCCGTCAGAAAAATGTCCGGAGGAATGAAGAAGAGACTTTCGATAGGATGCGCGGTATCAGGAGACCCGGAGATACTGCTGCTGGATGAACCCACGTCTGCGCTGGACATTGCATGCAAGGACAGGATCTATGCTTATATAAAAGAATTCAGGGATAAAGGCGGGATCATACTCATAGCGACACATGACGTACATGAGATAGAGCTCTGCGACAGCTGCTTTATCTTGAAAGACGGCAGACTGTCGCCTTACAGTTATGACGGTGATGTCCACGAACTTGCCCGAAGGATCGAGCAGTGACATTTAATTATTTCAAGGCACAATTAAAAAGGACAGCAAAGCTTGCGGCCTCTGTTTTCCCTGTTGCGATGCTCCTGTTTGCATTTCTTGCGGCTGCCGTATGGTTCTTTGTTTCGGCAGGCCCTTTGTCCGAAGGTCAGAAAAAGTACAGGATCGGAATAGTCGGGGATGTGGAAATCACATATCTGAAATTCGGATTCTATGCTGTAAAGACGCTTGATTCCTCAAGATTTCTGGTTGATTTTGAACCAATGAGTGAGGATGAGGCAAGGGAGGAATTTAAGGCGGGAGACCTGACCGCATATGTCATCATTCCGGACGGATTCTTAGATTCCATCATTCACGGAAGAAACGATGTGCAGATAGAATATATCGCCACGGACGGACAAAAGGGCATCGAATCATTTCTCATGGATGAGCTGTCTGTGACGTTATCGGATATCGTCACAAGTTCGCAGAGTGCGATATATTCCATGCAGCATGCGGCAAGGTATCTGGGCATGACGGAAGAACTTCCGGAGTGGACTGATGAATTCAATCTGAAGCTGATAATGTATGTCCTTGACAGGACGGGCTTTGCAAAAGTCGAAGAACTTGGCATATCAAAGGGCCTTCTGGTAAGGCAGTATTATTTCTGCACGATGATCCTGCTTTTTTGTTTTATGTTCGGTATCAGCAGCGCTCCGATGTTCCTGAGGAGAAATAATGATCTGGGCATCTGGATGAAGGTACGGGGACTCTCTGCGTGGCGTCAGGTTCTGTGCGAATACGGAGCCTATTGTATATTCATGATCTTCTGCCTGTCTGTCCCCCTGTGGGTGATAGGAGCCGCAACGGGCAATATGTCTTTTCTGCATAACAGGGTTTATTTCGGAGAACTCCTCTCGGCGCTCATTCCCATTTCCCTCATGGTCTCTTCGTTTCATTTTGCCATATACGAATGGATCAGGAATCCTGTGTCGAACCTTCTGTTTCAGTTCATAGGAATACTCGGTATGGTATATATCTCGGGCTATATCTATCCTGCATCTTTTTTCCCGGATTCTCTTGCCGCCATCGGAGGAGTGCTCCCCACGGGCATCGCGATGGATGTCATGGCAGGGAATGTATTCGGTGTTGGAAAGCGGGGAAGCATGATCGTTTTGATCGTATATACCGCGGCATTTTTATGCATCACATGTCTCGGAAGAAAAAGATCCATAGAAAGCGACAGGGGTTAACGGCGCGTGGCAAAGAGATGAAGAGATTTATTATACGGTGTCTTCTCACCGAAAAAAGATTATTCAAAAAAATAAGTTTTATCGCAGTACTCCTTATGGTGCCGTTTCTTGTATGGGGACTGGAGCAAAGAGCCGGAGAGGAAGCCGGGATGATATCCATCGGGCTTTATACGGATGCTGAGGAGGGGGCTTTTG
The DNA here is from genome assembly GCA_946536155.1 of uncultured Lachnospiraceae bacterium. Taxonomy (GTDB): domain Bacteria; phylum Bacillota; class Clostridia; order Lachnospirales; family Lachnospiraceae; genus AC2028. The sequence goes on from CAMNEB010000088.1 coordinate 2,073, forward strand.
CAAGAACGCTCACAGACCGTTTTCTAACGGAAAAAAGCGTGCTCAGGTTTACCTGTTTTGAAACGGAGGAGGAAGCGCTGACGGCTCTCAGGGAAAGCCATGTGGATGCGGTCTGGATCATTCCGGAAGATCTTGATGATCAGCTAAGAGAGCTTGCCGTTAAAAAGCGGATAAAGCCTGTTATAAGAGTCATAGAAAGAGAAGATGATGTGGCACTTGTCTTTACGAGAGAAGTGCTCTGCAGCCGGATCTTTCCGGAATTTGTATATGACAGTTATGTCGTTTATGTTAAAGAGCACATGGGCGAAGATGCTCTGACTTTAGAAGAATTAAAGAGCATATATCACTCTCTGCTTTGGAAGGGGAATCTATTCAGGGAAGGAAATGCGGGGGATGCCCGTGCAGGATATGAAGAGGAGAATTATGTCCTTGCGCCCCTTCGGGGTCTTTTGTGCATATGGATGGTCATAGCGGGATTTGCTGCTCTTTTGTATCACAAGTCGGATGAAAGGCACGGAGTATATGATGCGGTCCCTATGAGAAAAAGGCTTCTTTACTTATTCGGGATACAGGCCGCTGTCCTTTCCGACTGCGGGGTGATCTGCCTTTTGGCATACCGGATGCTGGGATTGACCGGTAATATTTTCAAAGAGATCCTATGCCTTTTACTTTTTGAGATGTGCATAGCAGTGTTCTGCACTCTTTTGGGACTTTTGATAAAAAACATCGAAGGGATCGGAATGATCATACCGGTCATTGTCATAATGATGATCCTTTTATGTCCCATATTTACAGATCTTCGGAGCATCGGACCTGTAAGGGGACTGCTTCCTCCATTTTATTATCTTAAGGCGGTCAGTGACAGCTCATATATCCCGCACATGGTCATATACATATTCACAGGTGCGGGACTGTGCGGAGCGATAAATATGATATCCGCAAAAAGAGCATAAAAATACCCTCCTTACCGGTTTGTCCGGTAAAGAGGGTACATATCAGTCTGCAGAGTCTTTTGTTTTGGTGTCCGTGATCAGTCGACAGCGATGTCGATGTTCTTGCCGGTAAGTCCGACGTAAGCACCCTGTGATGCTTCGCTGCTGTCGGGATGAGCGATGAGCCACTTGTTGCGCGCCCAGAGGAGCTTGTCCTCGCCGACTTCCTTGCTCATTGCGGGCTTGTCGGTATTTGTTCCCTTGGGAAGGACGATGGCAACACGGAAGCTGTCCTGTCCTGCGCTCTGGCAGGGAGCATAGTGAAGAGTATCCTCGTTAACAAGGACCACATCACCTGCGTTTGCTTCGAAAGCCTTGACCTTGGATGTGTCGAGCTTTCCGTCAACTATGTCGGAAGCCTTTGCAAGAAGAAGAACAAAAGCGGTGGTGCCGATGTTGAGCTCGCATCCTCTGTGATACTCAAGGCAGTTGAGTTTGGTGTTTCTTCCCCAGCACATTCCTACCTGAACGGGCATTCCGCCGTAAGCTCTGTCCCGGAAATCGGTATAGAGACCGGAAATGCTCTCAAGTGAGTCGATACCGGGCTCATAAGCAACTCCCTCTGCGGGAAGCTCGATCTTCTCCATAGCTGCCTGAAGAGGAGCTACATCATATCCCTCAAGGACTGCGCCGTATTTTTTGAATTCTTCGCTGTGAACCGATAAAATCTGCATTACATACCCTCCTGTGATTTTATATTTTCATTAAGATCAATCTGCAGGTCACATTAGATATAATACAACATTTTCATATCCATGTACGTTTTTTTTCATACGAAGGAGCTGTCTTTTCCTAAACCCTGAAGGATCACTTATCCCTCAGTCTGTAGTCCTTGCGGACAAAGAAGATGACTCCGCTCATGGGATATACCCACTGGCCACTCAGGGCAATGCTGTAGACACCGTTCTCCTCTTCGAGAGTATTTTCGTATGAGGAATCGTCTCCCTTGCTGAGGAACGAATACATCTCGACATCCATGGCATCTTCGTTGTAGCTTATTGAGATCTGGGGATCCCTGGTGGGTTCCACTATTGCCACTTCCAGTATGCTGTCCCAGCGTTTGGGCATGTGGAAGATAATGGCGACGTCGTGGGTTTTTGCGGCAGAGTCATGTCCCACCTTGAAGGTGACCAGAAGCCCGTAATCCCTTCCTTTGTAAGAACCGACACTGACGTCATACAGCTCGCCCTTGTGCCTGTCGATGGTGACATGGGGTCTGAACATCTTTCTTACAAAATCGGTGAGCTCCGATTTGTGGTCAGAATCCTGAAGCTCTCTGAATATCGCCTTGTCCTCATCGCATATATCGAGCATCTCACGGAAGAGGCAGTTCTTGAACACCGCTTTTTCCTCACCGTCCCTGCTTCCTCTAAGGAATGCATCAAGACCGTAGTTGTCATAGATGAGACCGATCTTGACGAACTCGCTGTCCATGTTGTTGCCTTTTTCATCCAGGTATTTGACCGTATAGTTGAGCTCTTCCTGGACGTAGTAATACGGATCGTTTTCGGGATCTGTGCGGAGAGGCATGAATGCCTGGGTCCTCTCGGTCTCCAGCACGAATCTGTAGGAGAATGCGGTCTTGATCCTGCAGTCGCCTGCTGTGAGGGATGCTTTTTCCTTGAAGTCCTGGGGAGTGAGAAGATAGGTATCGAGATGGTTCTCTATCATCTCGGCTGCGTCTTTATCGTCAACGATGGAACCGATGAAGGAATTGACGAATACTTTTTTCTGATCGTTTTCGTACAGCTCCATTGCCTCGGGATGGTACATGAGGGTATCGAGTATCTGCTCCGAGATCTCGGCGGCATAACTGTCTTTGGACATCCATTCGTGAGCTATGTCGAAAACAAGGAATGCGGCGAGAACTCCCATCAGATTCCCCACCGTGTCCTTGAGCAGATCCATCAGCGTCGCATCCGGATCGTTAAAGAACAAAAACACCTCTCCCAAGATTATGAGAAGGAGTACCCCCACATATAAGAGGATATATCCCAGCTTCTTGTTCTGCTTTCCGATCTTTTTTTCAAGAGCTTTGTCATGATCGTTTACTTTTGCGGACCCGTTACTGTTTTCCGTAGCCATTTAATACCTCCCGGTCAAAAACCCCTTCATATAAAGCAGGACGATCGTTGTAATATGCCCAGAATCTGTCACCGTAATCAAAGTGCCACCACTCGGAGGGAAGATTCGTAAAACCCGCTTCTGTCATGATGTTATAGAGAAGCCTTCTGTTATCACGTATGGCAGAGCTGTCTGCCTGCAGGCCTTTATCCTCATAAAAGTCCGTGTGGGTCTTTGGTGCAAAGGAATCAAACCCTGTCCCCATATCAAGTTCTGTTCCGTTTTCGTCTGTTACCGTAAGGTCAACGGCGCCGCCTGTTGTGTGTACGGGAGGTATGTATATGTCTCTTACGGGATCGGATACATATTTCCTGATCACCGCATTCCGCTCTTTTGGGCTGAGTCTGTCCAGGGAAAAGATCTTTATCAGGTCTTCGGAATAAACTTCATAGAGCTCTTTCTGGAGGGCAAAGGGCCTCCAGGCGTCCCAGATCCTGAACTTATATCCCTTCGGGAGAAGATCTGCCGCATCTTTCAGCCGCTTAGCGACTTCCTTTCTGACCAGGCATTCGGGTTCCGCATTTTTCATTTTTAAGACAGGGTACTGCATCCGGATCTCGAACCTGTCGTCGTCTTCAAGCTTTACAAAGCCTGAGCCTGACAGATCCGCAGGTTCGTAAACTTCCGGATCGTCCCTGCGGGGTATGGCTTTGGAAATGTACATTTTTCACCTCTGTCCCGCCGTGAGCGGGTATCATTTACATGTATTATATCAGAGCGCAGGCGGTATATATCATTTAATTCGGGGGATTGTGGTATTATATATCCCATGAATGAACCGTTTGTAAAAATTGATCTGCACGGAATGACCCGGGATGAAGCGGAAAGAACTGTTGAGAGAGCTTTGTCCGGGGCGGGAGACGGGACGTATCAGATACGTCTCATCCACGGCTATAACCGCGGCACTAATCTCCGTGACATGATCCATGACAGCTTCAGATATGATAAAAGAGTCCTCAGGATCGTTCCGGGTGACAACCCCGGCATAACGGTACTGGTACTCAGGGAACTTTATTGAGGGAGACGGCAATTATGGAGATCAGCGCAAACCGCATGGATCTTGGATTTAAAAAACACTGTGAGGAATACGAGGAGGCTGCACTCAGAGTACTCCGGAGCGGATGGTATATCCTTGGAAAAGAAGACGAGGCATTTGAAGAGGAATTTGCATCTTACCACGGGCAGGGGATGTACTGCGCGGGCGTCGCAAACGGACTCGATGCGCTGATACTCGGCATAAGGGCTCTCGGTATAGGCGAAGGGGATGAGGTGATCATCCAGGGAAATACCTATATCGCATCCGTGATGGGAGCCACAATAAACGGAGCAGTCCCCGTATTTGTAGAGCCGGACGAACATCACCAGATCGATGTCTCAAAGATAGAAGAGGCCATAACTCCCAGGACAAAGGCGGTGATGGTGGTACATCTGTACGGACTGATCTGCGATATGGATAAGGTATGCGGGATCTGCCGGAAGCATTCCCTTATGCTGATAGAAGACTGCGCCCAGGCCCACGGGGCAATGTGGAACGGCAGGAAAGCCGGAACCTTCGGGGATGTGGGATGCTTTTCTTTTTATCCCACAAAAAATATCGGGGCTTTCGGTGATGCGGGGGCCGTCATATCCCGGGATCCGGAGATCATCGGCAAGATAAAGGTCCTCAGGAATTACGGCTCGGGAAAGCGTTATTACAATGAGGTCGTGGGAGTAAACAGCAGGCTCGATGAGATGCAGGCAGCGCTCCTAAGGGTAAGGCTTAAGTATATTGACGAGATAACGGATGAGAGGCGCGCCATAGCCGCGTATTATGATGCACATATCACAAATCCCGGGATAATAAAGCCTGTTCAGCAGGACGGAGGGTATGCCGTATATCATCAGTATGTGATATGCTCCGGAAGAAGGGATGAGCTCATGGGTTATCTCAAGGAGCGCGGGATAGGGACCATAATCCATTACCCCCTCCCTCCCCATCTCCAGGAGGCGTACGCATATCTGGGACACAAAAGAGGAGATCTTCCCGTCACCGAAGATTATGCGGACCGGGTGCTCTCGATACCGATGTATAACGGGATGAAAGAGGATGAGATGAAGTTTGTAACGGATGCGATAAACGCTTTTTGATGCCTGATCCATCAAGGATCCGGAGTTAATAAATCAAAAACCGACATTAAATCAGGTCAATTTTTCTCAAAAAGAAAAAAGACCTGATTTTTTGATGAAAACAGCGATAAAAGCGGACTTTGTCCGACGAAAAGTTAAAATCCCTGTAAAAAATACATTAAAATCGCTCTTGAAATTCACTTTTTATAGTGCTATGTTGGTTGCATAAATAAACAGCGCCTCCGGCGCCTATATAGTATAAGGCGGACAGACACATTACAGTTTCTTCCGCGGACAGGAGTAGAAATGGATAAGGTAAAAATCAGTGAAAAGTATCAGCCCACGTACCATATGCCTCCTTCATGCAAGCATAACTGGGTCAAGAGGGACAGGATCAAGAAACCGCCCATCTGGTGCAGCGTTGACTTAAGAGACGGCAACCAGGCTCTCATCGATCCCATGAGCCTCGAGACCAAGCTGGAATTCTTCAAGGTGCTCGTGGATGTGGGATTCAAGGAGATCGAGGTCGGATTCCCCGCTTCCTCAGATACGGAATTTGATTTTATCCGCGCACTCATAGAGAAGAACATGATCCCCGACGACGTGACCATACAGGTCCTTACACAGGCGAGGGAGCATATCATCCGCAAGACCTTTGATGCGGTAAAGGGCTGCCCCAAGGCCATCGTGCATCTGTATAACTCAACATCCGTAGAGCAGAGGGAGCAGGTATTTAAAAAGGAAAAGCCCGAGATATTGAAGATCGCGGTGGACGGAGCAAAGCTTCTCAAGAAACTCGCCGATGAGACCGAGGGCAATTTCATGTTTGAGTACAGCCCCGAGAGCTTCTCCCAGACAGAGCCCGAGTTTGCTCTTGAGGTGTGCAATGCGGTCCTCGACGTATGGAAGCCCACTCCGGAGAAGAAGGCTATCATCAACCTTCCCTCAACCGTACAGGTTGCAATGCCCCATGTATTTGCGGATCAGATCGAATACATGTCCACCAATATGAAGTACCGTGACGGCGTGGTATTGTCCGTTCATCCCCACAATGACAGAGGAACCGGCGTAGCCGATGCGGAACTCGGAGTACTTGCGGGTGCGGACAGAGTCGAGGGTACTCTTTTCGGAAACGGAGAGAGGACCGGAAATGTTGACCTTGTCACTGTTGCGCTCAACATGACCACCCACGGCGTTGACAGCGGACTTGATTTTTCGGACATCATGAAGATCAGGGCCGATTATGAGAGATTTACCAATATGAAGGTCCATGAGAGGACACCTTACGGCGGAGACCTTGTATTTACCGCATTCTCGGGATCTCATCAGGATGCCATCAGCAAGGGAATGAACTACCGCTCGGAAGGAGGGACCGGAAAGCGCTGGGATATCCCCTATATTCCCATCGATCCTTCGGA
>CAMNEB010000089.1 GCA_946536155.1 uncultured Lachnospiraceae bacterium
GACTGTTGAGAATCCCGAAGAGATCACGGGCGAAGAAACAGTTGAAGATCCGGAAAACAGTACGGATGAAGGAACTGCCGAAAATCCGGAAAACAGTACGGATGAAGGAACCACATGAAATCCGGAAAAAAAGTACAGGTAAAATACACAATTCGATAATGCATAACTCAATATGCATAACCAAAATACATAAATAACTCAGTATAAATGATCCAGCAACATAAAACACCGGACAAATGCCCGGTGTTTTGCTGTATCAGGTTCAATTATCATACCGCGATGGGGATGTTCTTGATCTGCTCGTGATGTTTGTAATCAACAAGTGAAACATCGTCCGATGTGAATTTGTAGAAATCCCTGATGTCGGGATTGAGTATGAACTTCGGTGCGGGAAGCGGCTCCCTTGCTATCATCTCTTTGATGAGGGGGATATGTCTGTCATAGATATGACAGTCCGCGATCACATGAAGCAGTTCACCGACATTCATGTCACAAACCTGGGCGATCATGTGGACCAATACCGCATACTGGACAATATTCCAGTTGTTTGCCGTGAGCATATCCTGTGAACGCTGGTTCAGGATGGCATTAAGTGTGAGCCTGTCCTCTCCCGCTTTCTGCGTGACATTGAAGGTCATTGAGTATGCGCAGGGATAAAGGTTCATCTCATGAAGATCCTGATGGACATAGATATTGGTCATGATCCTTCTGGAAAAAGGATTGTTCTTGAGATCGTATATGACTCTGTCGACCTGGTCCATCTTTCCTTCGGGATAATCATGCTTTACGCCCATCTGATATCCGTATGCTTTTCCGATGGATCCGGTCTCATCCGCCCACTCGTCCCATATGTGGGAATGAAGGTCATGGATGTTGTTGCTCTTGCGCTGCCATATCCAGAGCACTTCGTCGGTGGCAGATTTGAGCGCTGTGCGGCGGAGAGTCATTATGGGAAACTCCTTGCTCAGGTCGTATCTGTTGGCAACACCGAATTTCTTGATGGTATAGGCGGGGGTGCCGTCCTCCCAGTGAGGTCTTACCTTCTGTCCCTCGGTACTTGTACCGTTCTCAAGAATGTCTTTGCATGTACGGATAAAAACTTCATCAGCATAACTCATAAGAAAACCCTTTACTACTTTCTTTCATCGTATTTTTCACAGAGGGAAGTGATCTGGTCGGCGAACCTTCCGATATCCTTGTTGGGATAGCCCTCCATGTTCTTAATGATAGCCATAAGCCTCTGACCTGCGGCAACAAGTCTCGCATAGACACCGGTGACGACCTTCGTTGCAGACTTCTTGGCCTTTTTGACGGGAGCAGCTTCATATGTGAATCTTCCCGCTGCCAGGTCAAATTCGGAACCGCTGTAAGGAGCCACCGCACGCTGTCCGTATTCGATCTTGAGAGTCTCCGCAAATGCGGTTGCGACCGAATCTTCGCCGTGGACTATGAACACCTTCTTAGGCTTTTCCTTAAACTGCTCTATCCACCAGATGAGTCCCGATTTTCCGGCGTGTCCGGAGAGTCCGCGGAGCTGCTCTATATGAGCTCTTACTTCTATCTCCTCGCCGAAGAGCTTGACGGTCTCGGCGCCTTCCACTATGGCTCTTCCGAGAGTACCGTTAGCCTGATATCCGACAAAGAGCACGGTGCATTCGGGTCTCCAGAGATTGTGCTTTAAGTGATGTCTGATACGTCCCGCCTCGCACATGCCCGATGCGGAGATGATGACCTTAGGCTCTTCGATGAAATTGATGTTCCTTGATTCATCACTGGTGATCGCAAGCTTAAGTCCCGCAAAGGATATGGGATTGATGCCCTGCTTTACCAGCTTCATGGCTTCATCGGAAAAACAGTCCATCCTGTTTTCCGTAAATATCTCCGTCGCATCAACGGCGAGAGGTGAGTCGACATAGACAGGGAAATTATCGTGGCCTTTTATCCTGCGGTCGACCTTGATCTTTCTGAGATAATACAGAAGCTCCTGTGTCCTTCCCACCGCAAATGAAGGGATGACGACATTTCCACCGCGGTCAAAGGTCTTCTGTATGATATCGGCGAGCATGGTCTCGAAATCGCCTTCCTGCGCGGGATGATCCCTGTCGCCGTAGGTGGATTCCATGACGACATAATCGGCTTCTTCGGTGGGTTCGGGATCCTTGATGAGAGCCTGTCCCTTATTTCCGATATCACCGGAAAATACTATCTTCTTGGAATACTCTCCCTCTGTGATCCAGACCTCAATACTGGCAGATCCGAGGAGATGTCCGATATCCGTAAATCTTATCTGTATGCCGTCGCACACATCCACCACTGAGCCGTAATGACACGGCACGAGTCTTCTGATGGCACCTTCGGCGTCTTCCATGTTGTAGAGGGGCTCAACTACGGGAGCATCCTTGGTACGGCGGTTTTTTCTGTTTTTATACTCGGCATCCATCATCTGGATGTGAGCACAGTCGCGGAGCATTATGGAGCACAGATCGCATGTTGCGTCCGTGGCAAATATCTGTCCTCTGAAGCCTCTCGCATAAAGGAGTGGAAGCATTCCGGAGTGATCGATATGCGCATGGGTCAGAAAAACATAATCGATATGCGCCTCCGGCACCGGAAGCGGGATATTCTCAAAAGTATCGACACCCTGCTCCATGCCGTAATCGACAAGGATATTCTTGCCACAGCATTCCAGGAAATGACAGCTTCCCGTTACTTCGTGATCGGCACCCACAAATATTAGTTTCATAGACTGCCTCCTCTTACCCGGTAATTAATCGGTTATCCCCGCATCCGCAAGAGTTCTGGGCTCCTGCCTGGGAACATCGGCAAGATACCATGTTCCGTTCTGCTTGATAAAGATCCATATCGCATCACTGCCCTCGTTCTTGGTCTGGTATGCGGTGGAATTAAACTTTACGACAAGATCGAATTTGATCTCGGCCGAAACACAGTTGTCGCAGTAGGTAACAAAATTATCGGCACTCACATTGTAATAGTCGTAAGTGGTGATGTGCGATGTGGGATAGAAATTCGTCATCGCGGTGCTGAGCGATGCCCTGTACTCTGAGTTCGGGAGCAGGTAATTGTATACGGCGCCGGAATTGATGCCGATGAAATGCTTTCCGTAGCTCTCTACTATCGCCGGGATCAGCTGGTTGATCTCAGCCACCACACCTGCATCTGTCTGGAGAGATGCACTGTAACTTGTTCCTTCACAGGAAAGGGTTACGGGCATTCCGTTTGCATCCGTTGCAGAGATAGTAGGATTGCTCCAGAGTCCGCCAACCTGATATGTGGTGAAGGTGGGAACATGATTCATATATCCCGTAACATTGGAGATGATGTCTATTCCCTTTACGACGCTGTTGCCGTTCTCATCCCTCATGATGTCGGCATCCGTAAGTCTTCTGTCGGAAACGGTGACGATAAAATCCGAAGGAACGGTGATCGTGTAGACATCGCCGGACATGCAGTATGCATCAGGATAAAATCTGTCACATCCCCAGACATCCATGTCATAATCGTTCTTGCCCACGACCTTGAGGGTCACGTCGGTAACAGGCACGCCTGCTGCCTTTATGATATATCTCGGAACCTCCGCCGAAGATTCGCTCGACTCTTCCACGGTGATATCCTTGCCGTAGATGAGTTCCTTGATATGTGCTTCGTAATCAAAGATATTGTAATATGCGGAATCGGTCACAAGATTGTCCTTGGACATTACCGTTTCGATCGCACCGGACTCAAAGGCAGCTTTTACCTCCGCAATACCGTTTGAAGGGATCGCACTCTCGTATGCGACAAGGTATCCGTCAAACCAGCGAAGGAAAAAGAATATGCCGATGCATCCCAAAAGAAAATAGATCAGAAGTCCGAGCCTGAAAAAGCTCTTTTTTTCACTGTGTCTGCTCATCAGTTACCCTCCCCGTTCATCATTGCAAGTGCGTCGTAGGAGGAATTGCTCTCCGTGCTCTTTACGAGAAATGCGGTAGGGCATCTTCTGGGACCCGTGGGCGAATAAGGATTGTTTACGGTCAGTCCGTTATACTCCATCTGTGTGGAGGTTCCGCCGTCAAGACATGCGGCATTTACCGCACCGTAATCCTGCATGATATCTATCATTTCTTTGAACGTGGCTCCGAGGCTGGATGCCTGTCTTCCGTCTATTACGCACATGAGGATGGCGCCGTCCGCACGCTGTCCGATAGCGGTACGGGGATTCTTTCCGCCGCCGTAGACATCGATGCTGGGAACTTCGAGAGGCTCACCGTCGATGATGAGGAAGGGACCGGTCTCATGCTTTACGTGGACCGCATCTCTTACATTCATCTCAAGAGCCTGCTGAACGGTATATCCCTTCAGGAGGATCAGCTTGTTTTCATTGGTGAGGCATACAAGGTTCCACTTGCCGATATTGTTGTTCTCATAAACGGGGCGGCCTTCTGTGATGACGCCTCCCACGGGGCATGCGGTGTAGCTGTATGAACCCATGTCGACGAATTCTCCGCCGTTTACTCCCGCGATGGCTCCGTACCTTTCGCAGAACTTCTTGACCACATCTCCGTCACTTTCGCGGAACTGTTCGACCGTTCCGACAAATACCGAAGAAGGATCGGTTATTATCATCATATATCCGTGATAGGTTCCGCCGTTTATCTCCTCTATCGTAAGGGGAAGGACCGATTCGTTACTTTCGCTGACATCGGTTATCTGGATCAGATCGGTATTGGACGCGGTTCCGTCTTCTGCCTCGGGCATGGTGTTTTCGGCTATGATCATCTCAAACTGGGCATCGCCTAAGAACAGTCTGGGCAGCCACTTGAGTGCGCTGGTCTCATACGCGAACATCGCAAACTGGCTCCTGAAAGCGGGGCTCGGGCCGTGCATTGCAAGGAAGCAGACTCCGACAAGGAGCATCACCACAAGCAGGAGGGTCACCAGAATGACCGCAAAGACTCTTAAAAATACTTTGAGCACGATCTTGGCCGTGCGGAGTCCCCTGCTCTCACTTTTTTCTTTGATAGCGGACATAAAAAACTACAACCTTTCTTATTTTTTAAAGACCCAGTTTCTCTGGATCTTAAAACTCACGAAGAACAGACAGGTGTCGACAACGGCTTTGACAAGGGTCTTCAGCCAGTCACTGTCTATGCCGAACACAAAAGTAAACAGTGCCACAAGTCCGAGCGATGCGCCCAGCTGGCAGAGCGCCAGCACAACATATCTCAATGCGCTGCCTGCGGCATCCCCCTTGTGGGAAAACACTGCTTTCTTATTGATCAGGAAATTGCATGCCGCGGAGATGATCCTGGCGGCGGTTCCGGCAATGGTACTCCTCGTGGCTTCTGCGATCAGGGTCGGTATGAACGCAAGTATGACCCTGAATGCAACAAGGTCTATTATACACGAAATCAGACTGCTTGCGGCAAATTTCAGGATAACCCCGTAAATACGCGCAGAATCCCTTAAGGGGTGGAAATGCGAGGTCTGATTGTCATCGATATAGACTGTCTCTATGGGAACTTCGGCATAGGCAACGGAATCGGAGCCTATCTTAAGGAGCTGGTTGGTCTCATACTCGTATCTGTCCCCCTCGACCTCCGTCATATACTGAAGGAGCGATGCGGGAACGGCCCTGAGTCCCGTCTGGGTATCGGATACCCTGATGCCGCACACATATCTGAAAACATTTCTCGTGATGATATTACCCATCCTGCTGCGCGCGGGAACCTGGGGAAGCGAAAAATCCCTGCATCCGATGATGAAAGCTTTTTTCTCTATCATCGCATTGATGCACCTGGCCGCATCATCCGGAGTATGCTGTCCGTCTCCGTCAACGGTAACGACTCCGAGAGAGTCCTTCCTCTCCTTAAGGACATATTCAAAGGCGGTCTTCATGGCCCTGCCCTTGCCTTTGTTCACCTCGTGGACAAGGAGCGTGACATTGTCCGGGAAAGCCTCTTTTATCGCCGCAAATTCCTTCTTGTGTCCCTCATCGGATCCGTCATCGACCAGGATCACATCGGAGAAACCTTTTTCTATCATCCCCCTTGCCGTATTCATCAATTTCTCATCCGGATTGAGGGAAGGGATTATAACCTGAACATTATCGTACATAAAAGCCTCTTTTTGTGTTATTATAAAACCTGTGTGCCGCAGTACACAACAGACTAAGGCGCACAATAAACCATACTACACGGGGAAACCCGAAAACGAAAGGAAAATTTTTAATGGATTCTTTACTCAGTATGCCCTGGGACGGTCAGTTCCTGATCTGGCTCCAGGAAAACGTGAGAAGCGACTTTCTCACACCCATTATGAAACTGATAACCCATCTGGGTGACAAAGGCCTTTTCTGGATCCTGACAGCCTTCGTACTGCTGATCTTCAAAAAGACCCGCCCTCTCGGGATCATGGCCGGTATGGCGCTGGTCTTCTCGGTACTCATAAACAATGTCATGATAAAGCCCAACGTCGGCAGGATCAGACCCTATGAGGTGGTGGACGGATTAAAGCTCCTCATCGAAAAACAGCACGACCCTTCATTTCCTTCGGGACACTCGGGAGCATCGCTTGCGGCAGCAGTCGTCTATCTGGTAAAAGGTCCTAAGAAGATCGGCATACCCGCTATCATCCTCGCCCTGCTCATTGCCTTCTCAAGACTGTATGTGGGCGTCCACTATCCCACCGATGTCATCGCAGGCATCATAACCGGTACATGCTGCGCCATCATCTCCATCATGATCTGGAGCATCGTCAGCAAGAGATTACCCGGTAAACTTGCTTCAGTTTTAGGGGCTTCAGAGACCCAAAAAACAGAAGAAGAAAAAATTTAAAAATTCAGTTGACAAAGAGTCTGCTTTTTAGTATATTAACATCTGTCGTGCGAAAGCAGACAATGCGATAGTAGCTTAGTTGGTAAAGCGCCACCTTGCCAAGGTGGAGACCGCGGGTTCGAGCCCCGTCTATCGCTCTTTTTTATTCCCGGATATTTCATCCGGGAATTTTTTTATACAAAAAATATCATCTATAACTGCAATCCCGAGCCATGATATCATCACGGCCCGGGAAAGAAAGTCGGTATTTTTCTTTTATCAATATGAGACGCCTGTCAGATCAACGCCCATGGCGGCCGCATTAGCCTCATATTCTATTCTGAACTGCTCAAGCGAATCGGCGTACATGACGCTGTATATCCTTGCAAGGGCATCATTGATCCTCTCTTCGGATATGACACCGCTTGCCACAGCCTCCTCAATGCCCGTAACGGCAGCTTTGGGATCAGGGGATGCATAGATCATGTCACAGCCCGATTTAAGGGCCATAACAGCGCTCTCAGCGGGGGTATAGTACGCAGTGACCGCTCCGTCGTTTAGAGGACCGCTTATGATGACTCCGGTGTATTTGAGCTCGTCTCTGAGCACTCCGGTAACGGTCTTCTCCGAAAGAGACGAAGGAAGTGAATCCTCGTCTATGGAGGGATAGATGACATTGCTCATCTGGATCATCTTAGCTCCCGCATTTATAGCGGAAAGCCATACCTGGAACTCGTTGTTCCTGAAATCCTCAATGCTCCTGTCGCATACCGCTCTTCCGTTTGCGGGATTCTGGGATGATGCGGCAAGGCTGGGGAAAAACTTATATGCAGCGACAACACCGCTTGCAGACAATCCATCTGCCATACCCGTGACATACGGTGTTACGGATGCGGCATCGTTTCCGTAAGTGCTCTGGCTCATCACTCCTCCGTTTGTAACGGAAAGATCTGCCATGGGTGCAAAGTCGACCGTAACTCCTATGCTGCGGAGCCCGTCTCCTATGGTGCTTCCTGCGGTGACGACTTCCTCGACATTTCCGGACTCGGCTGCCTGTGCGGGAGTCATGACAGGTGATATGATCCCGCTCCTTATAAGTCCCGACTCATCAAGTCCCGTTTCCGCGACTGCCAGGAACATGGGTCTCGGAACCAGTGTCACGGTAGTGGCGAGCATTTCGGAAAACTGGTCTTTTGAGGTTACATTTTTGGATGAATAGACGATTCCGCCCGGAGTAAAATCAGTCAGGGCGTTTTTGGTCCCGTCGCCCGCAACAACGACTCTGTCGACTCCGGTTATGGATTCGGGGGTAACGAACATAAGTCCCTGGATCTTCTCTTCAAGAGTCATGCCGGAGATGATATTGTCTATCACCTCATCAAAACGCTCGGCGGGAGTCTGTCCCAAGTCCGCCACGGTGGGGCCGGGATCGGGTTCAGGTTCTGTGACTACGGGAGTGACTTCCACAGGTTCTTCCTGAACGGGTTCCTGAGGCTCCTGCGTCTGATTCCTGCCAGAATTAAGGCCTGTAAAGGTCTTTGCTCCGTAATAGATGCCAAAGCCGAGCAGAGCAAGGATTATGATGAGGATCACATATGCGGTGACCTGCTGGCGTATCCTTCTCCTGCGTCTGGCTTCACGCCTGTTTCTCTCATTCTCGGATTTTTCCCTGAGGGCTTCTCGGCTTACTTTCTTCTTGCCGTCTTTAGATCCGGATTCTTCCTCATCGGAAGATTCTTTGTCTTCATCGGATGATTCACCGTCTTCGTCCGGATC
>CAMNEB010000090.1 GCA_946536155.1 uncultured Lachnospiraceae bacterium
GTGTGCCGGCACGTCACATGCATATATATGTATGACTTCATATCACATGTATATATCAGTCTGCCGATATCAGGGATGTGAGTTCTTCACGTCTGATAACCGACACAGTTGTCATATTTCCGGAATCGTCGATGTATTCTTTCATATAATGCATCCCTATGGAGCGTGCCGTTTTTATCGACGCAGCATTTCCGGATCTGCAATATGAATAAAATGCGGGATGATCAGTGGACTTCACTGCCCAATCAAGAACACCTCTTGCAGCTTCGGATGCATATCCTTTATGCTGAAGATCCCTGCGGATATGATACCCCACTTCAGGAAGCATCTCACCGTTTATGTTCTGCATCGTAAGTCCGCAGTCACCTATCATCTCTCCGGTATCTTTGAGACAGACTGCCCATAATCCGAAACCGTCATCGGAATATCTGCGGATGTTTTTATCTATCCATCCGCTGACCTCCGTCTCATCGAAAGCATGCGGATAATACTGCATATTCACGGGATCGGACAAAACTTCGGAAAGCGCACTTAAGTCATCTTTATTCATCTCCCGAAGGAACAGCCTTTCCGTCTCAAGTATGACCCTGCCCGAGTCCGAAATGCCGCACTCATCTTCGGTAAAGTCCATGACCTTAAGCGTATCTCCCGCCTTCATCTCATTCTTCCAGATAGCGTTCTCCGCTTCCCAGGCCTTACTCTTTATGGTTGATATATTCAGTTTCTCTGCAAGAGCCTTTGCCTCCGCGCTGTCCGAATTAAGATAGAGCGTAAACAGGCAC
Source organism: uncultured Lachnospiraceae bacterium (assembly GCA_946536155.1). GTDB lineage: Bacteria > Bacillota > Clostridia > Lachnospirales > Lachnospiraceae > AC2028. The sequence continues at coordinate 783 of CAMNEB010000090.1, forward strand.
CATGCTCCGTATGCGATACAGACCAGTGAAAATGAAACGAAAAAAGTAAAAGCAAATCTTCCGGTCCCCCAGAAGATAAAAGAAATGCAGAGTGCGATCACCGCATAAACAAGACCCGTCTTTGCTCTTCTTCGAAGATCTCTGAGCTGACCGGTATAGATATCGAGCATTCTCCGCATATGCTCAGTATCCCTCTGTGCCGCAGCCTTCCCTTTGGACATGGGCTTTTTGCGGGTCTCATAAACGGTTTTCTTTTCTTCAATGCGGACACTCTTTATGCTGAAAAAGATCAGAAGCGCAAGCACGACAGCGCATATGAGAACAATAAGTATATTGCCTGCCCCGCCCGGTCCTCCTTTTATCAGACCGCACAGACAGACTAAAACTATGGCGAATCCCGCAAATGCAGATGTGGGTATGTTTACTTTTTTCAACCGCATCCTCCGTATCCGCAGACATGCTTGTTCAGTGACAGCGATCAGGACTCATCCAGCAGCTCCGAATTTCTCAGAGTGCAGTAAACATATCCTCCGTCGATATAGGTATCGAATTCTCCCACCACCGTAACGGTATCTCCGTACTCGGGATAATCCTCGGGATATGAATATTCATCACTCAGCACAAACTCTATACCCTGCGAGCAGCATGCGGTCGCATCCTGTATGATACACGCAGCATAGAAGATATCATTTACCTCATCGTAATAATCGGAGTACATGCCGGTCATCTTCACCGTCTTGCCCAGATATCTGTCAGGCTTGCCTATCATGTCAAAAACCTGCGAATATACCATGATACTCGAAAGAACGGTCAGATCCACATCAACGCCCTCGGTGGATGACACGAGTTCTTCTATCTCGGAGACATCCTCAGGTTCCGGTGCGCCTTCATTCGTTTCATCAAACGGTACCACTATCTCCTCCGGGTCAGTCTCTGCTCCGGCACCTTCTGCGTTATCCTCCTCCGCAATCCTCTGCTCAAGGACATCCGACACTGTTGTCGCAGAAGGGGATGTGACATCGCGCCCTCCCGCTCCGGAAGATCCGGGTGACACCCCGTCTGATACGCTGCCTGACGAACAGCCTGCAAGAGTGGCGATAATGAGCATCGCATAAGATGCGGAGATTATTTTTTTATATGAGATTCTCTTCATTACTTTCTTAATTAAGCGCTTCCTTAAGGATCTCAAGATTATTTTCCATGATCTGCAGATACGACACGCTGCCGTCCGTATCATTTAAGGATATGGTCTGCATCGAATCAAGTGCGAGTATCTTCTGATCCTTTGACGCCGTATTCTGTATAACGGTCTGTGCGATGCCGTTGCTGCTCCTCTCCGTGGTAAGGACCACATCAAGTCCCAGCTCATCAACCTTGCCCGCAAGAAATGTTATAGTCTCGAAGGTTGCACCGGATTCCGAAGAACATCCTGCAAAGGCCGCATAATATTTCAGGCCGTAATCATCGGTCATATATCTGAAGGGGAAGCGGTCTCCGAATAAGAGTATATCACGGGAGCTTTCCGATATCACGGATTTGTATTTTTCATCCAGGGCTGCAAGCTTTTCTCTGTATGCTGCGGCATTTGATCTGTAAGTATCCGCATCAGAAGGATCGATATCGCATAATGCATCCGATATTGCCTCTGTTATGACGGAAGCATTCCTTAACGAAAGCCACACATGCTCATCATATTCGGGGCCTTCATCATGATGATGGTGATCGTCATCGTGGTCCTCATCGTGATGGTCCGCATCGTGATCTTCGTCATCGTGATCCTCATCCTCCTGCATTCCTTCAACGAGCTCTTCCTCTTTGACCGAATCGCCCAGAACTTCCATCATATCTATAACGGCAATATCTCCCTTTGCCTGTCTGAGCACATCTTCAACCCAGCCGTCAGACTCTCCTCCGACATAGATGAAGAGATCTGAGGTAGTTATTTCAAGTATGTCGCTTGCGGAAGGCTGGTAACTGTGAAGGTCCGTGCCCGTATCAAGGAGCAGAGTGACATCGGCATCAGACGCCTTATCTCCCAGCACGTTCATCACCCAGTCATATTCCGGGAATATCGTAACAACGATCTTCATCCTGTCTCCGCCCGCACCACGCGTTCCCTGCGCGTTTCCGCATCCGCAGAGCATGGCAGATACTGTGATGAGAGATATAAGTATGGCAAAAAATCTTTTCATAAGTCCTCCGAAAAGCAAAAATGAAAACGGGAATCGTTTTCATTTTTATCACTTATATATTCATTTGTCAAGGAATTTGAAAACTATTTTCATTTTCTATCTTCCTTTGATCTCAATCCTGTCCAGGATGCCCTGAACAGACACTCCGGGATGGGTCAGATACATCCTCATCACATCCTGTACAAAGGCTTCATCCGCTCCCGTCTTCTTACAGATCTTCCTGACATCGCACCCTTTGTCTATGAGCTTCATCATCTTCTCTGCAAGAGCCGCATATTTCAAATCTGAAGACGCATCAGAACCTGACGTGCTGCTGCCCGCTGTTGTATTGCCCGCTGCTATATCTGTCACAGCATTGCCTGTATCTGTTCCCGCTCTGCCCTTCCTGACAAATGTTCTTGCATGTCCGTAATAAACAACGGAAGGATCGTAAGAAAGGAGCATATTCCAGCTCTTTTCTACCTCCGTACCCGCAAACAGTTCAAGCTCGTACAGCGGGTTCAGATCACCTGTGAACAGTTCTCCTGAATCCAGCAGCAAAGACACGCTGTCATCACTGTGCCCCGGAGTATGGAGCACTGTTCCGTCAATCCCCATTTCCTTCAGGAACTCTCTGCTCTCATCCCCGGTCTTTACCATGCGGACAGCGGATTCATCGACCGGTCTGTAGTCTTTTCTGTTTTCTTTTTCAAAGATATGATCGGAAAAATGTATGAAATCCTTCTGGACATCCATTACGGCGATGACGGGACCTTCGCATGCTATCTGCTGCGCTATGCCCATATGATCCGGATGATAATGAGAGATGAGGATGAAGCTTATATCGGATATTTTTTTGCCTGTCTTATTGAGTTCGCGGCAGAAAGCTTCATATGTTCCGGCCCAGCCGGTATCAAACAGCAGGCATCCCTTATTTCCTTCTATGAGATACGTGTTTGTCTTTGAGTAATTCAGCTCTGCGATATTCATGATCGAGTCTCCATATCGTCGCAGCCATCACAAAGCAGGCTGCCGACATTATCACGTAACAGTAAATGTAAAGGTCTCCGTGCCTCTGGACATAATACTCCATATATCCGGTAAGTCCGAGTCCTGATAAAAAGGCAAGAATATAAAGAAAATGCCAGAATTTAAATCCCCGGGAACGCGCTGCCCTTATGAGGCAATACAAAAAAGCAAGGATCATAAAGACTCCCGAGACCACCTGCATGAGTGAAACAAAACCGTTTGATCTTAAGAATGAGGCATCATATCTCGCACTGTCAAGAACCGCCATTGCGGCAAAATACGCGACATATGACAGAAGTGCTTTTCTGCCCGCTATGCACAGTGATATCGAGATAACGGCGATGACGGAAAGGATGATGAATTTCCAGAAGAACACCGCGGGTCTGTAGACCGCATCCTGTCCGCTTCCCGTAAGGATACTGAAGGGAAGTCCGAAATACTCCGGATCTTCTATGACTGCCTTCCCCCTGTCAGTGTCATTGAACAGCGCAATAAGTGACACAAGTGTCATAAACAGCATCGTACCCGAAGCTGCCGCGGAGACAAATTTTGAATACATCTTCCTGCCTGAAAACAGTGCACAAAAGCCTGCTGCGATAAAAGCTCCGATGACTATTCCGGCTTCATGAAAAGCTCCTTCGGGAACCGAAAACGCACCCGCAAGTCCCGAATAGGATTCGAAATGACTGTACCAGTAGATAAACCGTCCAAGGCCCGCTCCGGCGAGGATCTCAAGAGGAAGGTAAAGTATCAGTCCGAATGCGGTCCCGACTCTTTCAACCTGTCTCAGTTCCTTTGAGTATGCCAAGGCGCAGGTCAGCATCCATGAAGCAAAGAGCGCCGCGATGCAGATCATCAGTCCGTAGCTTATATGTATTTTTCCGGCATATACCGCGGTGGTCGTCAGCGTATTCATTGTTCGTCCTCCGGTACCGCCGTTGCAAAATATATGATGTCGCTTATGGTTCTCTCAACACCCCAGTCCACATAGCTGTAGGGTCTGTCGCGCCATACTATCTCAGCGGTCTGTCCGCCGTCCAGCGTGTAGGCATTAACGCACCCCTTGAGCAGCATGATATCCTGGGCACCCTTAAGAGTGCAGCATTCCCTGTAGGGATACACATGTCCGATGGTCATGAGAAGATAATGTCCCTCTCCTATCTGACCGATCGAAGCTCTCGAGTATCTCTGCATCGTCTCGCCGATCCTGTAATTCAGGTTTTCCTTGGGCACACCGTTATCTATCAGCACGGGTCCGAAGGAAACGGAAAACAGTATGTCATTGTCATCCACAAAACGCTGCGCTTCCTCTTTGTCCTTAAGCTCTCCGGCATAAGAAAAGATCATATTGCCCTTAGTATCGAAAAAGCATGTATCAAGATATGAGGATTCGCATCTGTACACCACGCGGTCGTAAACACACAGTCCTGGCGATCTGAATTTGTAGAAATCACCGTTTATCGCGACCACGGAATTGGCCTGTGCGGCCATGGTGGATGCGTAGAGCTGTGCGCTGTATCCGTATGTATCTCCCGCTATCTTGCGCCTGAGCTGGCTCGGATCCGAAATGAAAACTTCGGCAAAATTGCAGTAACAGTTATTGCAGAATTCCTTCCAGACGATGGCAAAGAGCGAATCATCGGCATAATAATATATCTTCTGACCCGGTGCAAAAGTGACATTCGTGTCAAAAACAAGATCTGCGCCGCGTATCAGATGGTCACTATCCGCGATCGCTTCGGTTATCAGAGCGGGATCTGTAAGTTCATGGAACTTATCATCGCAGGGAACATATCCGCATACCGCATCCTCGGGTATGGAATACTGCTTGGGGATATATACAAGGCCGGACAGAATATCCGCCTTGGCATTATTCACATACTGCACTACGCGGTCGTAAAGTATCTTCTCAGATGCGGGATTGCCGCATACGCCCGCACCGAGAACATTCAAAAGATCCTCCGAAGGCTCTATGTGCCATCCGCCGTCGCGATAGTTCAGTTCCAGATTCAGATTCCTGCTGATACGGGAAGGTACGGGGGATGACAATGCATATACCGCCTTCTCCGATGCGGCTGTATAGGCCTCTTCTATGACCCAGTTCTCATAGGAATCATCTTCTCCGTATACATCTCTTCTTGCGTGACTCTGAACTATCATGTCCAGTTCTCTGCCGAGATTTTCCTCAGACATCCTGACAACGGCATCAAGATCCGAATACGTTATCCTGACGGGAATGCTCGCAGACAGTCCATCCACCGACATCTCACCCGTATATTCGTATGTAAATCCGTTTTTTAAAACATCATAATATGCGGCGGATATATCATCGTCCGGCAGAGTGCTTCCCGCGACATATGCGCTGCCGCCTTCCGGAATGTCTGCCGAAACGTATGCGCCGCCGCTGCCGGAGATCACACCGCCTGATGTTCCCGTATACAGCACGTCATAAGCTTCGGAGATTCTGCCTGAAGCCAGTGCCCCCATAAACGAATCGGTGAGCGCCTTCGGATCTCCGTCCGGATGTGCATAGATATATCTGACATCGGGATAAAAGATGCATAGAACACATATCAGAAATACCGTTGATACCGCCAAAAGCGCCGGCAGGAATCTGATACGTTTTTTTACGGAGAGAACGATGATCGCCGTGAGGATCACGGCTGATATAAAGGCCAGGATGTAGAGAGCTTCGGTCTTGCCGCTGCTAAGCTCAGGCAGTGCACTCATCATCCCGGATATCCATTCTTTTACAATTCTGAAAACCAAAACATCCCCCTAAAATACGACATCTGCATACATTATAGCAAACATAAATGCATTTAGAAAAATCTTAATAAACTGTTCTATTGAAGTTGAGGCATCAAAAATATAAAATCCATTTTACAAACATATGTTCGAAAGCGGATACCGGAATGAGTAAAGTATATGTTGATGTCACCGCAAAATTTGATAAGGACGGGCGTATAGAACCGATGCAGATATCCTGGACGGACGGCTCGAAGTATACCGTGGATAAGGTGCTTGGCGTATGCAGGGCCGTATCCACCGGCGGAGGCGGGATCGGTGTGCGTTACACCTGCAGGATCTGCGGGCGGAATGCTTTTGTATTCTATTCCGAGAAGGAGCACAGATGGTTCGTCGAAGGCAAGGAATCCCGCAGCACCGACTGGGTTTACACGGTAATATAAAAGAGCTGCCTGACATCCGACCGTCAGGCAGCCCTTTCGTACATATCATATTCTCCCCCGGAAAATCTCAGTGAATATCAAGATCCGGCGGCTTGTCTATCTCTTCACCGACATATTTTCCGTTCTTCTTCCGCTGCCTTACGCATTCGGATAAGAGATACTCGATCTGACCGTTGACAGATCTGAAATCATCTTCGGCCCATGCAGAGATCTCGGCATAGAGCTTATCCGATAAGCGGAGCGGGATCTGCTTCTTATCGCCCATTAATACAGGCTTCCTGAATTAACTACAGGCTGTGCATCGTGGTTGCCGCACAGTACCACGAGCAGGTTGGAGACCATGGCAGCTTTTCTCTCTTCGTCAAGCTGTACCATCTGTTTTTCATTGAGTCTCTCGAGAGCCATCTCGACCATTCCCACCGCACCGTCAACGATCATCTTACGTGCATCGATTATAGCGGATGCCTGCTGTCTCTGGAGCATTACGGACGCAATCTCGGGTGCATATGCAAGATATGTGATCCTTGCTTCTATGATCTCAAGACCTGCTTCGTTGACCTTGCTCTGGATCTCTTTCTTGATACGGTCCGCAACAAGCTCTGCGGAGCCCCTGAGGCTTCCCTCATCTGCCATTCCGTCACCGGTGGTATCAACATTGATAGCCACATCATAGGGATAGAGCCTTACGATATTACGAAGAGCCGAGTCACACTGAAGTGAAAGGTACTCTTTGTAGTTATCTACGTTGAACACCGCCTTTGCGGTATCGGTAACTCTCCAGATGACCGCGATACCGATCTCAACGGGATTACCGAGGCAGTCGTTGATCTTCTGGATACCGTTGTTAAGGGTCATTGCCTTAAGAGAGATCTTCTTGTTATATGCCTCAGCCGAAACGGTGGTTCCGGTAGCCGTAAGGGAGACCGTTGTAGCCAACGTGCTGGATTTGCTCTCACCGCTCTGGGCAAGTTTGGTTGAAGCTGCGGGGTTGACCGCGGTACAGAAGGGATTTACACAGTAAAAGCCCGCTTCCCTGATGGTTCCTTTATATTTACCGAAAAGAGTAAGGACAAGAGCCTCCTGAGGTCTTAATACCTTGAGTCCGCAGAGCGGGATCCATCCGAGTATGAGGACAAGGACTGCGATGACTGTCAGAAGCCTGCTGATACCCGCTCCGACGATCAAAAGAATTATCGCCGCAAAGTACATTGCGATGATGCCTAAAAGTGCCGCTGCTCCGTTTGGTCTTGCTTTGTAAATTTTTTCAGTCATGTTGACTTACCTCCTTTGATATCACTATGATATCATATCGATTCAAAATGTCAACATGAATTTACGTAAAGTGAATTTCTAAACC
>CAMNEB010000091.1 GCA_946536155.1 uncultured Lachnospiraceae bacterium
AACGATGATTTGTTTATATAAAAAACACCCGGAACAGTCTGCCGTTCCGGGTGAAATTTTATCGACGCAAACAGATCACAGCTTAAAACCTGTTCCCATAAACACCGCAACATCCCTGCCTGTATCATCGGATATATCAACACGTACTATGGTACTGGAACGTCCGCTCTTGATGAGATGCGCTCTGGCTAAAAGGCGCTGTCCCTTGGGTGCGGACAGATAATTGATACCGACCTGCTGTGCCACTGTCGGTTTATGGATATTGTTGGTAAGTGCAGCAAAGGCAAGATCCGCCAGGGTAAATATAGCTCCGCCCATGATCCCGCCGTTAGCATTAACATGTCTTTCATCAAGAGGCATGCTGCAAAGAGATTCTTCTTCGCTCAGCTCATCGAGCATCATACCGTTGTTATAGGCAAACTTGTCGCCTTTAAAATACTCTCTTGCTTCTTCGGTACTGCTGAATGTTCCCATCGTATCTTAATTCCTTTTATCTCCTGAGTTTTATACCACTGCGATATCCTGCAGCATCACGGGAATGTTTTTTTTCTGCGCTTCATATATAAGGTCGCAGGAATCTCCGTAATATGCATCGCATCCGGAAAGCACCTTCTTTGCTTCATCAAGAGTAGGTGCTTCATCAAACACTCCCCATCCGGCATTTTTGAAATCCTCGACGATCTTTCTGTACTCAGCCTCCGCAGGACATTTGTTGAGCTTCAGAAACTCCTCGGTCCTCGAGTACGGATGCCATACCAGTTCGATTTCTTCAGACGAGTTCTTAAAAATCTCAAGGGTTTTATTTATCTTATTGAGAGCTTCCCTCTGCTTTGAAAGAATAGGAAGCACGTCGGTATAATAAAATATCTTCTTCATCAGGTCCTCCCCGGACAGATAACGTCCCGTCAGGTAAAATATGAAACCTCGTTCACGAGTCTGTCGGATTTGTTCTTGTTGGAATCCGCACTTGATGCGATCTCCTGGATAGAGGACGCGATACCTGTGATGGATGCGCTGACCTCCTGGTTCGAAGCGGCATTTTCTTCGGATATCGCACTCAGCGACTGAACCGCATCGGTTATGATATTCTGTATCTTTTCGAGTTCTCTGGCATTGTCCGTTACCATCTCGATCCTCTCGAGGGAACCGCTTATCTCCTTGCCGAGAGTCACGAATTTGGCCTGGGTCTCTTTGATGAAACTCTGCTCTTCTCTGATGAGTTCCGCAACATTTCCTGAAAGCTCAACGGATGCCTCGGATTTCCTTACTATCTCGTCAACTATCTTCTTGATCTCGTTGGCGGATTTTGATGACTGGTCCGAAAGATTGCCGATCTCTGTTGCGACTACGGCAAATCCTCTTCCGGCTTCTCCCGCTCTTGCAGCCTCAATGGAAGCATTGAGTGCCAGCAGGTTTGTCTGGCTTGCTATCGATGTGATCATCTCAACAGCTTCTCTGATCTTCTGTACGGCATCGTTGGTCTCGGATATCTGGTCCTTGATATTGGTGACCGCTTCAACGGACTGTACCGAAGTTTCCGATACTCTGTCGATATAATTTCTTGCATCATCGTTTGATGTCCTGATGGTTCCCGATGAGATCGCAAGAGCTTCGGAATTCTCGGAAAGAAGTTCGATGGTCTCGTTGAGATTGGCAACCTGCTGTCCTATCTCCTGTACATCCTCTGCCATCTCGGTAGCACCGTGTGCCAGGTCTTCCATCGCAGAAGAGATCTGATTGATGCTTTGTGCGGAGACTTCTGACATGTTATTAACATTTCCGGCATCCACATTAAGCTCACCGCCTATGGATTTGACACTGCTCATTATCTCATTGAGCTTATCCCTGAGCAGATGTGATGCATATATGAGGGATCTGGTCTCATCTATCTTCGAAACTGCTTCATTCCCGGTACTGAGATCACCTTCGGAGAGCCTTGTTATGGTATCCGAAACAGCTTTGATGGGCTTTGTGACCATATGTGCAAAATACAGGCAGAGCGCTACGAACACGACCAGCAGGAACAGGGCTATTACCACGAGTATCCAGATCATGCGGTTTATGGTGCTGTAGACGATATCACAGGTCTTGCCGGCAAATGCCATTCCGACGATATTGCCCTTTCCGTCCTTAAGAGGCACATAGTATACATAGTAATCGATGTCATTTATCACAACATCATCGGAATAATATTCATTACCCTTATTGAGAACTTCTTCGATCACGGCATCGGATGCCTTGGTACCTTCGATCCTCTTTCCGTCCGAACCCACTATCGAGGTACAGAAACGGGTATCTCCCCGGAAGATCGTAAGGTCGACTTCCGCAGGAGTCAGATGGTCCAGGTAATCCGGATCATAAGCGATCCAGCCGTCAACAAGATCGTTTCCGGTGGCAAGATCGTAATTATAATATTCAGCCAGATCAAGAGCGGCAACATGGAGAGTATTCTTCGTCTGGGATTCCAGATTATCTCTGACATAGAAGATACTGAACAAAGTCAGCAGGAAAAGTGAAGTCACAAGAGGGATAAGAGCAAACATCATAAGCATCTTGTACATAGTAAAACCGGATTTCTTCATCGCAGCTCCCTTACATAAAATATACTTACTTAGGCTGTTCCTTGCCATACGTGATTGAATCCCGGCAGGCCGGCCTGCTAAAACCTATTGTCTTATAAATAATACCACAAAAAGCCAAAAAAATCACGGATAAAGGGAATATCTGGACATAAAAACTGCCGGCTCATAAAAGCCGGCAGCCCGATCATAAGTCTTATCAATAATTCTCTTCGTGTACTTCGAAAAAGCTCTGGGGATGCTTGCAGACAGGGCAAACTTCGGGAGCCTCGGTACCGATCACGATATGTCCGCAGTTGCGGCACTCCCAAACGGTGACACCTGACTTCTTGAAGACTTCGAGTTCCTCAACATTCTTAAGAAGTGCTCTGTAGCGCTCCTCGTGATGCTTCTCGATGGCTGCGACACCTCTGAACTGCTCGGCGATCTCATGGAAGCCTTCCTCGTCAGCCTCCTTAGCCATTCTCTCATACATATCGGTCCACTCGAAATTCTCGCCCTCTGCTGCGTGGCGGAGATTCTCTGCGGTATCACCGAGTTCTCCGAGAGCCTTGAACCAGAGCTTTGCGTGCTCTTTTTCGTTCTCTGCGGTCTTGAGGAAAAGAGCCGCGATCTGCTCATATCCGTTCTTCTTTGCAACAGATGCAAAATATGTGTACTTATTTCTTGCCTGTGACTCACCTGCGAAGGCTTCACGAAGGTTCTTCTCGGTCTTGGTCCCGGCATAGGGATTTGCCTTCTTCTCGGGAGCCTTCTCCACCTTTTCGAAATCCGAAGCGGGATGCTTGCAAACAGGGCACTGGAAATCAGCCGGAAGCTCCTCCCCTACATACTCGTATCCGCATACTTTGCAGCGCCATACAGTCTCGCTCATAACGATCCTCCTTTTTTGTAGCCGGTCATATAATGATCCGGAAATGTTAAACAACCTGTTTTTGATTATATCCGAAAACGGTTTATTATCCAATATGTTAGTTTCTTCTAACCACAACAATTCACCGTATGTTCACAGAGTTACCGGGCATCTTTTTTCGCTGCTTCGGATAAAAGAAATGCCCCGACAAAAACAACCGGAGAATTCCAGTATATGGCTATCTCATTGGTATCTGCGGAGGGAAGCTCATCGAGAAAATACTTAGCGGGAGGGACATCCTCACCAAGCTTTTCCTTTGTCTGGGGATAGGTATACCTCTTGTTGGGGCCTCCCGAGATAAGTCCCGGAACAGGATCTGTGATATCATCCGATCCCGATGGCCTGTGATGCGGATTCATCACTCTTCTTTCGCCAAAGCCCGTGACAAAGCAGATATCAAGCGAATTCAGCCCCAGTGCGTAGTCCCACTGAAGCATCGCACCGTCAAGCATCTCTGTATCGCCTGTCAGAAGGAAGCTTACGGCCATGCTCATGGCATTGTTCATATCCGTCAGGATGCTGCCCCAGATATAGCCCTCCGAAGGTATCGCGGTTCCGTATCCGGACAGTCTCGTGACTTCAAGCGCCTTTTTGCTCTGCCTAAGAAAAGTATTTTTCACCTTTAGATACAGGTCACCCGCAGTCTCTTTAAGTTCAAACATAACGCAGAGAGCGCCGAGACCGCCGACATTTGCCCATCCGAATTCCGCAAGGAGCATATCTTCGGAAAAAAACTCCTCTGCGCTCTTCAGATATTTCTCATCGCCTTTCGCGGAATAAAGCTCGCATGCCGCCCAGAAGAGCTCATCTGTCAGATTCCTGTCTCCGTAGCCGCCCGTGTTTACTCCCTCGGGATTTTTATAAGGCTCAAAATCAGGATTCTCCTCAAGCCATTTCCATGCTCTTACCGCAGAGTCAAGGCATCTGAGTGCAAAATCCGCATCGTATTTTTTATACGCCCTGTAAGAAAGCGCAAGACATGCGCATGCCGCACCCGTAGACGTGTGTGATACGGGCATCAGATACTCCTGAAGAAGGTCTTCTTCCGGCATGATAAAAGGAGCAAATTTTGCCTTGGTAAGCTTGTGATGGAATGCTCCGTCCCCTCTTTGCATCTTCAGCATCCAGTCAAGCTCATAGCGAGCCTCATTGAGTATATCGGGTACGCCGTTGCCGCTTTCGGGGATATTAAGATTGTCCGATACGCACGAAGGGAAAAGAATATCCGAATAAATGAGATGCGCAGCGGTGACCGCACCGGGTCCCACATATTTTCCGTAATCTCCGGCATCATGCCATCCGCCCGTCACAAGGCGCTTTTTCGAATTATCCTCCCAATCCGCCGCCTCCGCGGTATGGCACGCAGGGTGTTTATATATGCCTGCATACTTTTCTTCAAGTTCCATGCCGCAGCGCTGGAAATACAGCCCCTTTACAAGCGCATCCGCAACATCCCGCGGACTGCTTTCCGAAACGACAAATTCCCTGCTTTCAGTGCCTGCCTTGGCAAAATACTTTCCTGCGGGAAGAATCCCCAGATCCAGCAGTCTGACATTGTCGCCCGATGCTTCATCGAAAGAAGGGGCTTCATATTCGATCGTCTTTACGATATTTCCGCTTTCGTCCGTTACCGTCAGCGGTCCGTCCGTAAGTACGGCCATGCGGACATTAAGCGATGTATGGTATCCTGTCTGATTTATCCTTATCTTAGGCAGTGATTCTGACATTATCATTTCCTTTGCAAATCGCGGGATCACTCCCATTTATACTTTCTGAATATTCCGGGAACAAGTATGACATCCGCGGTATATTCGTATGTTTCCTCAAAATCCTCTCTCACCTTGCGAGGTATCACCGGAATCTTTTCTCCGGTCGTCATATCAACAAGTACCGAGACTTCCTTTCCGGTGTGCAGTGTAACGCACGCGGGATGAAGATCTCCTTTAACATAGCGGTAGAGGATCATGCTTCCGTCATCATAGGTAAATGCAGAAAATCCGCTTCCGCTGTAATAATCGCTTCCGAGAAGGACTCTCCTGTAAACATCGATGACTTCATCCGGAAGCTTATAAAGATCGGTTTCATGTTCAGGAATGACTATGGTATAGAGCCTGCCGCTTCCGTATGAGGATCTTAAAACAACGGATGCATGAAGGTCGCCCGAACCCGCATTGAGAAGCGACCATGAGGCATTGTTTCCGTGGGTAAGCTCGGGGAAAAGAACACTTTCCTCATGCTCATAATATCCCTTCATATCCCCGGTCACATGGTATCTGTCCGCTTTAAAGCTTCTTCCCGTAAGTCTGCATTCGGTAAGGCCGCTCTTTAAGAGCTCATCTCCCGCCTCCTTGAGGAAGCCTGAAGTAATGACGGCATTTCCGCCCGCCCTTACAAAGCTTTCTATCTTTGATATGACATCCCTGTCAGCAAGAGAACTCTTTGTAAAAAGAACAGTCCTGGCATTTTCGGGGAAGAAAGGCGTGGGATCTGCGGGTATACCCAGCATTCCCAGTCTCATCTCAAGATGATTCTCACCGTCCGAAGCAAACGGGATATATACGGGAACGCCGGTGGGAACTCCTGTGGTATCGATCATGCGGTCTATCTTTCCGATCTGGAGCTTCATCGCGGTGACAAAAGGATTGTCAATCAGGTCGCTCCACTGGAAATGCATGAGCTCATGGGCCTTTGCAAAAGCGGTAAGATACGCCTGTTCAAGATATCTGTCAACGGACCAGCACTGGTAGGTATCGAACCATCCGCCGCCGTTTCTTCCGGGCCATGCGTTATCCATATATCTTACAAGGCTGTAGCTAAGATACTCGGGAAGATGCTGATCGGTATAGCCGGGACTTCTGGTCTCGGTACCTGTATATGTCGCATCAAAGATATCACGCTGAACCTCGGGAACATAGCCTGTAAAATGATATGACTCTCTCCAGTTAGGATACTTGATGATGACCTTAACATCCGGATTGACCGCTTTTGCGGGTTTGACGATCAGGTTCTCCGATACTTCCTTCATGAGCTCACGCCTGAAGGTGACCCAGTCCCTGTCTCCCTTTGCCCTTATGCAGTCTTCGCAGGTACAATTGGTAAAATAGAAATCATCAAGTATGATCTCATCAAAAAGACGTGCCGTATTTTCCGAGATCTCCTTAAGACGCTCTCTCATCACAGGATCAGTATAGCAGAATGTTCCGAAGAGTCTCTGCTTTTTCATCTCCCTGTTCAGATATCTTGTGGTATTAAGATTCTGGGGAACTTCATGTCCGACGTTGCGGGGATCTCCGATGGTGGTGGTAATGCCGCCGGATACCTCTACGCCCTTTGATTCAAGAAAGCTCTTGATCATTTTTATCTGTTCGGGATCGACATCACAGTCATTTCTGTGAGTCTCGAGATATACCTTGTCGAGACCGATGAATTCTTCGATGAATTCATAATCCGATGCAAGCTTCTCAGGTGAAAAACTTGCGGCGATCATAGCAGGAATATATACGACTGTCTTAAAATTCTTTAAACCTGAACCCATACAGATACCCCTTAAATATAATAAAATGATAAACGGATTGCTTCGTTTCTTCGAAACTACCGCAATCCGTATATTTTTACCATACCTGAATCGATAAAGTAGCGATTTATACGAGTTTCTTCCACAAATCTTCTATTTCGGTCCGGACGGCTTTTACCCTTCCCTGGATCATCTCGGAAGACCCTCCGCCCTTTGCTCCGAGATTTTCTCTCATGAGCCCGGCAAGTTCCCTTGCATCGTATTTTTTGGCATCCGTATCACACGCATCTTTCGTTTCGGAAGAGCTGTTTCCCGCTCCCGCAAAGTACCTGTATCCTTCAGTGTCATTTCCGACAAATATACCCGTATATCCGGTCTTGATCCCGCACAGTCTGTTAAAAATGTTTTTCATTGAAGCGGGAGTAAGGTCTATGTCGGTAAAAACAAGATTTCCGCTTTCCGGTTTTTCTGCTTCACTCATAAGTACAGCTTCCGAAAGTCCCGATAATCTGCCTTTAAGATCTGCGTTCTCATTTTTAAGTTTTGCTACTAGCTCAGGAACCTTGTCTGCACTTGTTGAAAAAGATGCCGCGAGCACATCAAGTTCATCCATCGATCTTACGATATGATCAAGAGCCCTTTGTCCGCAGAGTATGCTGAGCTGTGTTCCTCCCTTGAAGGCTGCGCTTCCGAGTATCCTGATGATACCTATAGATCCTGTAGAGGCAACATGGGGTGCACAGCATGCACATATATCCAGGATGCCGGAACCGGCTCCGGTAATGCTCTCTTTGCGGAGACAGTCTGTCAGTTCTGCGGATACGATACCCGCATCGCCTCCTATGGTGATCAGCCTCACCTGCGCTTTTATATTGATCTTGCTCCTGTAGTCCACAGAGCTTAATTCTTCCGCGGAAGGATAGGAATCGGTGATCTCAAGATCCGCATATACAGAATCATTTGCTCTTATCTCGATTTCTTTTATCTGTTCCGCTGTAAGCTTTCCGTTCACCACGAGCGTAACCGGCTCGTCATCACTTAGATGGAATCCGATATTGTCATAGCCGAACATGTTATGTATCAGTCCCGATACTATATGCTCTCCGCTGTGATTCTGCATTCTGGAAAACCGCTTCTCCCAGTCGAGCACAAGATGCACCGGAGTTCCTTCAGGAATCTCACAGTCTGTCAGATATCTGACATCAGTGTCACCTTCTCTCGGATCTCCGATCAGTTCACCCCTTATTATGTTTGCCGCACAGGTCCCGAAGACCGCCTTCCCGGTATCCGAATACTGTCCTCCCTCTTCCGGAAAAAATATCGTCTCCCTGAACTTTATCCTGTAGCCGTCATCACATTTTTCACATTCCGTAACAACGGTATCAAGTTCCTTCAGATAACTGTTTCTTTCGTATGTTTTCTCTGT
>CAMNEB010000092.1 GCA_946536155.1 uncultured Lachnospiraceae bacterium
TTGTTCTCTTCCTTAGCCTTGCTCTCTTCTTCAGCTTCTTCCTCAAGCTCAAGAAGCACCTCGGGCTCTTCGTCAAGATCTATGACATCTTCGTCATCATCCCCGTCTTCATCATCCCGCTCTTTGACAGGCACCTCGATGATCTTGTCACGTGACATTGCGATACCCGTTATGATCATCACCACCGCGATCACGGCAACGATCACTCCGATGACAAGTCCTTTATCAAGGGGCTCTTTTTCATTTATGACATCAGTGTCGGGAATGGTCTCTTCTGTCTGAACCGGTTCGGCAACAGGCTCCTGTACGATCTCGGGTTCGGGCTCCGGTACAGGTTCAGGTTCGGGTTCCGGGGGAAAAACATAGATATCGCCTAAGCTGATCGTATAGGTGATATTAGAAGCACCGGCAAACACTTCACCGGCAACAGACTGAAAGCCGTTTTCTTCATATCCTCCGAGAAGCTTCCAGGAATTCGTATATCCTCCCGTGCTCTCGGGCCACGCCGACACGCCCGGACCCGCACCTATCGCGGTATCGGTTCCGTCAACGCTTAATGTGATCGTCGGGGCCATATATGCAAATTCGGCGTCATCATCCGCAGGCACCACGACCGGTGCGACAGAGGATGTATGGGAAATGGGAACCGGCAGATCCAGCGATACCGTTACGGTATCTCCGGCTTTGGCTGTGGCATTTACCGCAACTATCTCCGGATCGTTCTCTGCGTTATCGGGTCCCATATAAAGCATCGGGGTTCCGCCTGCGCGGTCCCCCGAAAAGCTTACATATATAAGACACTCTCCTTCATATGCTTCGAAATCCGCAAAAGGATCGGTTTCTCCGGCCTCTTCCGAAGCGGTATCCGTAAGAGCATCTGCTTCGGTCGCTCTGACGGGGCATGCGGGCATCAGCATCGCAGCGATGAGGACCGGCATGATGACCCCCGTCTTCAATGACCTTTTTTTCATTTCAATTGCCTCCGGAAATTACAGTCTCTCAAAAGGTACTTCCTTAGCATCTTTTCCCATGACTGCTTCGATCTTGTTCTCACCGTCTGAGAGCTTCCCGGCGGGAATGAGCGCAGAATCAAGCTTCTCTCCGTTTACAACGATGTAAGAGATACCCTTGCATACGTGCTCGGGATTCTTAACTTCGATGTGAAGTTTCTTTCCTCTGAAGGTTCTCTCAACTTCGAATCCGTCCCAAGAATCGGGGATACAGGGATCGATGAGCATTCCGCTGTACTGGGGTCTGATACCGAGTACATACTGGGTGAGAGAATAATATGTCCATGCAACAGCGCCGGAAAGCCATGAAGTGCGGCAGTTACCGGGTCTGGGTGACTCATCCGAATAGGTGGTCTGTCCCTGAACGTAAGGCTCTGACTGACGGATCTCTGCTCTTGTGTTGTAGGAAGCGGGAAGTGCAGCCTTGAGATACTTGTATGCTCTGTTACCGTTACCTGCAACGGTCTCGGCCATTACGCCCCAGCCCTGAGTATGATTGAAGATACCGCCGTTCTCCTTGATACCGGTAGGGAATACAACGCATCCCATAACGGTCTGGGGAGTGTAGACGATAGGGGGTGCGCAGAGCTTGAGTCCGTACTCTGAGAAGAGCTGGTCATCAACAGCATCGAGGCAGAGCTTCTCCTGGTCGCCCTTGCATGCTCCGGACATTACTGCCCATACCTGGGTATTGAGATAGACCTTACCTTCGTCGTACTGGTCGGTTCCGTAAACGGTTCCGTCCTCGCCGACAGCCCAGATCCACCACTTGCCGTCCCATGCCTTCTTCTGGATAGCTTCATCGAGGATGTCTCTCTGCTTAAGAGCCCATGCTGCCTCATCTTCTTTTCCGAGGAGCTTCGAGATATCTGCGTAGGTGGTAAGTCCGAGTCTGAGCTGGAATGTTACCATTACGCTCTCGCCGTGATAACCGGTCTGGAGACAGTCGTTCCAGTCAGCGGCAAGGCCTGAAGGAAGTCCGTCCGCTCCGCTTCTTTCGATATTGAAAAGAAGGGCTTTCTTGAGGTGATCGTAAACAGTATCCTCGCCGTGATCCGCATAGGGAACGACTTCATTGAAGAAATCAAGGTCGCCGGTCTCTGCAACATATGCGGGGATCGCATTGAAGAACCACTGGCAGTCATCGGATCTGAACTCTCTCTCCTCAGGGCACTTCTCGTGTCCGGGATTGTGTCCGAGCTTGATGAGGGGCATTGCGCCTCCGCAGAAGGTCTGTCCTGAGAGCATCTGCTTAAGTCTGGCCTTGGAAAGCTCGGGGATAGCTGCGTTTACGCCGAGAGTATCCTGAACCGAGTCACGGAATCCGAGTCCGTCTCTTTCTCCGTTGTAGACAAGGGATGCAGCTCTTGACCATGAGAATGTGATGAGGTTGTTGTAAAGACCCCATACATTTGCTGTGTGGTTGATGTCTTCATCGGGAGTCTTAGCCTTGAAGGAAGTGAGCTTTGAGTGCCAGTCTTCCTTGAGCTTCTCAAACTCCTCATCAAATCTTGCGCATGAACCGTACTCTGCAACGATCTTCTCTCCCACGGCATTTGCATTGCCGATACCCAGGAGGATGAGAACGGTCTTCTTTTCACCCGGCTGAAGTACCATATCGGACTGGATGGATCCGCAGGCGGTATCGCCGTAGCACCAGGAATCGGAGCACTGTCCTTCGATGACAGCCTTAGGCTCCTTGTATGAACCGTAGGTTCCGAGGAACTTTTCTCTGGAAGTATCGTAGTGGGTCATGGGAGCTTCGCATACTGCGAACCACTCCTGCTGCACAAGTCCGCCGAGCTCATACTCGGGATGCTGCTTGTAGATATTGTCATGGATCGAATATCCGAGGATATTGTCAGCCTTCTTGTCGGCTTCCATGATGAAGAGCGAATACTGGAGATTTACAAGATCCTGGGTGGTGTTCCACTGGCTCGCAAATTCGCAGTAGGTGAATGCGGAAAGATTTCTGGGTCTGTCGGACTTGTTCTCAACATCGAGTCTCCAGTACTCAAAGGTCTGTCCGAGCGGAACAAAATAGGTCGCATCGGTGTGGATGCCTTCATAATCGGAGCTGATTATGGTATAAGCGGTGCCGTGGCGGCATACATTCTTGAACTTGTCGAGAGGCTTTCCGACAGGCTGCCATGATGCCGACCAGTAATCCCCCAAATCATTGTCCCTGAGATAAAAATATCTGCCGGGCTGATCCATGGGAATGGAGTTAAAGCGAAGACGCATAAACCTTCCCTGTGCACCGGAACGATAGAATCCGTACCCGCCGGCATTGTTGGTGATTATGGCACCGTACTGTGTGGTGCCGAGATAGTTACTCCAGGAAGTCGGAGTATCCGGTCTGTCCACAACGTATTCGTAAGCTTCGTCGTCAAAATGTCCGTACTGCATATTTTTTTCCCCTTAAAAATAGATTGTTTTGTCCCCATACATAGCAGAGACGTTACCTGTTTAAGTATAGCAAAAAGACACTTAAAAAAATAGTTAAAGTAGATTAAGTTTAGTCTTTCGATACTTGTACAATAATATCTCCGATATGGTAAAAACAAATAAAATATAACTGATTTGTGATACTATAATACTGTCATTGGAATCCCCCGCCAAAACCGGCGTTTATTTAAGGCAGAATTTCTTTAAGGAATACGGATATGATCGACTACTCACGCGAAGAAAAAAGAAAACACTCAAGCGCCTCCGTCCCCTACTCGGGCTATGAATGCAACATCCCGGATTATTTTCCGTCCGTCCCGATGCACTGGCACCGGGAATTCGAGCTTGCCCGCATAAGACAGGGAAAAGGCGAATTCAGGATAGATGACCAGATAGTACCCGTCTCTTCGGGCGACATCGTCATCATAAAGCCCGGAAGCCTCCACTCCACGGACAAAACAGACAGTAAAAAACTCATTTATGATACTATTGTATTCGATGAGGGATTTTTGTTTGGAAACCGCTCGGAAAGATGCTATACAGAGTATCTGAGCATATACCACAGAGACGATACCAAGATAACGCTGCCCATAGGCCCTTCAAACGCTTTATACGACACGATCAAAAAGCACACGGACGAGCTCTTCGATGCCGCGGCCCTAAAGTCGGGAAAAGGCGACCTTACGGTCAAGATCTCCCTTCTTGAGATATTCAGGCTGATCCACGACGGCGATATCCTGGAGACGGGCCACAGGTCAGAATTCGCGGCAGGCCCCATAAGACCCGCCATAGATTACATTACCGACAATTATGCGGAAAAGATCACCGTCAGCCAGCTGGCGGATGAATGCCACCTGAGCAAGAGCTATTTTATGAACCTGTTTAAAAAAGTCACCGGCACCACGGTGATAGGTTATCTCATGCAGGTCAGGATAGATACGGCATGCAAGATGCTCGCAAACGAGAACATGACCGTTTCGGAGGCGGCGCTCAGCACAGGCTACACCAACATTTCGAATTTCAACCGTCAGTTCAGGCTCCTGACAGGCACAACACCCAAAGAATACAAAAAGAGGAAATGAACAATGGAAAACAGCAAGATCGCTTATCTTCAGCAGGCAATGGACAGATCCGCCGAATGGGGCGAGACCGCAGGCTCTCTTCTGCTCGTCTTAAAAGACGGAAAAGAGGAATGCTTCCTTAAATCGGGTTATGCGGATATCGAAAACAAAAAGCCCCTTGAAAGGGACTCGATCTTCAGGCTCTACTCGATGTCAAAGCCCATTACCGCGGCCGCTGCGATGATCCTGGTCGAAAGAGGCATGATCGATCTTATGGACCAGGTCAAATACATCTTCCCTTCCTTTGAAAACATAAAAGCCGTTAAGGACGGCACGCTCTGCCCCGTGACAAGGGACGTAAACCTCTTCGATACCTTCAACATGACCAGCGGCTTAAGCTACCCCGGTGCGGATATTGCGGGCAGCGAAGTCGGCAAGGTATTCGACGCTGTAATAAACGGCCTTTCGAAAGTTCCCGGCGGAGATGTCACAACGCTTGACTTTGCGGACCGCATGGGAAGATGCCCTCTCCTCTTTGATCCCGGCTCACACTGGGCATACGGCTCCGGTGCCGATATCATGGGCGCGGTGATAGAGAAGGTATCGGGAATGAGCTTCGGTGAATTCCTTAAGAAAGAGATCTTCGATCCCCTGGGAATGAATGATACCGCATTTTATGTTCCCGAAGAAAAAGCGCACAGACTCGCAAATGTCTATGAATCACAGGCAGGCGGCGGCATGATCATATATGACGGAGAAAATCTCGGAATAGAAAATCCTCCCGTCCATAAGCCCGCCTTTGAATCCGGCGGAGCGGGCCTTATGTCCACAATAGATGATTACGCTAAATTTGCCCGGATGCTCCTAAGTGGCGGCGAATATAACGGAAAGAGGATCCTCTCCGAAGATTCGGTCAGATTCCTCACATCCGGTCAGCTTACTCCCGAACAGCAGAAGGATTTCAACTGGGAAGGACTCCAGGGATTTTCATATTCCCATTTCCTGAGGATCATGAACGAGCCCGAAAAGGCGGTCAGTATCTCCCGTAAAGGGGAATACGGATGGGACGGATGGCTCGGATGCTACGTTGCCAACATCCCTTCGGACAACATGTCGATCATCATCATGACACAGAAAAAAGACTCCGGAACCTTCGGCCTTACGAGAAGGATCAGGAACATAGTTCTTTCGTAAAATAAGACACTTCCCCGCGTTTCATGGTATGATATCAGTAAATGTGCACTTTGTTCCGCACATTTCGGAGGTAATATCTTGAAAAAAAATACATCAAAGCTTATCGCATGTATCCTTACATGCTCACTTATCCTCGGCGGCTGTTCCGCTTCATCCGTCACGGGCATTCCCGGTCTTTTGTACGAGACATTTGAAACCATAGCGGATATCGTGGAAGAAAACCCCGAAGGTCTTTCCCCCGATGTCCCCCCTTCCGATATCTGGACATGGCCCGATACCGAAGAGCACGAAGAGGAATATGACTGGGGCGACGGACTGACGGATGACGATCTTCCCGATGCGGAAGACGGGACCGTGACCATCCTCATGTACGTCAACGGCTCGACTCTCGAAACAGAGGGCGGATATGCAACGGACGATATCATGGAGATCATCGAAGCCGGCTATTCGGAAAATGTCAACGTTGTCATCCAGACCATGGGAACCAAATACTGGTCCAGAAAGCTCGGCATAGCATCCGACAGGGCGCAGACATACGTTGTCGGCAAGGACGGACTCGAACTCGTAAGAGACAACCTCGGCCAGCTCGACTGCACAAAGGCAGAGACCTTAAAGGACTTCATCGAGTTTGGCGCCAAGGCTTATCCCGCTTCCAGGAACATCCTGATAATGTGGGATCACGGCGGCGGTCCCGCATACGGATTCGGATGGGATGAATTCAGGGATGAATATGAAAACCTGAGCCTTGACGAAATGATCAAAGCCCTCAGATACTGCAATGTTCATTTTGATTTCATAGGAATGGACTGCTGCATAATGTCCTGCCTCGAGATCACCTATGCACTCAGGGAATTCTGTGATTACATGATCGTATCGGAGGATTTCGAATCATGCCTCGGCTGGTACTACACGGACTGGATGAAGGCACTTTACGCCGACACCTCCATCTCCACCTACGACCTCGGCAAGACCATAATCGATGACATGATCTACAAGAATGAGAAGGACAAATTCAGGGGCGACCGCTCCATCCTCGCACTCATTGACGAGAGCAGGATGGATAAGCTCTGGGAAGTCTGGACCGAATTTGCCTATGATAACGAAGAAGCTCTCCTTAAGACCAATTTCAGCCAGGAGATGGAAGGCACCGGAAAGGGTGCGGACCATGTACTGGGAAACAGGAGCGGTAAAACAAACGCATTAAAATCCGACCTCTTTGAGATGCTGATCGATGAAGCCATAGACTATCTGACAGACGGCGGCTCATACGAAGATCTTTACTTCGATCCGGATGAAGTCTATATCTCGGACTACTGTATAACGGATATGATGTGCCTCGGCCAGATGATCGACTCCGATCATTCCGAGAAACTCATGAAGGCCGTCGACAAGGCCATACTGTATGTCAGTGCCACATCAGACAATCTGAGCCTCACCGGTCTTGCCGTCACTCTCCCCTACAACGATGAGGTCCTTTACTACGATCTTGCCAGCGTCCTGAACAAATGCGGATTCGATCAGGATTATGTCGAGTGGCTCAGAAAATTCTGCGATGCACGTACCGAAAAAGAACACATCGACTGGGAAAGCTGGGGAGAAAAATTCTGGAACGAGTGGGGCGAATACGAAAGCTCCGATATATGGGGCGAATGGTAATATCCGCGCCTTTTGCATAGTATTATTTTGTCATCAAAGTAGATAAAAAAGTCCCTTGACGGAAACAGGTAATTACGAGATAATCTTAGTGCTTGATAATTTTTTAACGAAAGGACGCTGGATATGAAGAATTATTTTGATCTGTCAGGACAGGTTGCCATTGTAACCGGATGTTCCACCGGTCTGGGTGTTCAGATGGCAAAGGCACTCGCTAACCAGGGCGCTAACATCGCCGCTCTCGCCCGCCGTAAGGAAAAGGTCGATGAGGTTGCCGCAGCACTCGAGAAGGAATACGGCGTTAAGGCCGTAGGTATCCGCTGCGACATCACCGATACCGCAGCAGTTGATGCAGCCGTCGATGAAGTTCTTAAAGTATTCGGAAGAATCGACATCCTTATCAATAACGCAGGAACCGGTGCCGTTGCTCCCGCAGAGGACATCACCGACGAGCAGTTTAACGATGAGATGAACATCGATCTCTTCGGAACCTTCAAGGTTGCCCGTGCCGTTGCAAAGAAGGCAATGATCCCCGCAAAGTACGGCCGTATCATCAACATCTCCTCAATGTACGGACTTGTCGGAAACAAGATCTGCGGCAGCTCACCATATCACGCTGCAAAGGGCGGTGTTGTAAACCTCACCAGAGCACTCGCTGCAGAGTGGGGCGTAAAGGGCATCAATGTAAACGCTATCTGCCCCGGTTATTTCTATACCGACCTCACCACCGAGACTCTCAACTCCGATTTCTTCCAGGCTAACGCCAAGACTATGATCCCTCTCGAGAGATACGGAAAAGAAGGCGAGCTCGACAGTGCTGCGATCTTCCTTTCTTCTCCCGCAAGCTCATATGTCACAGGTGTCATGATCCCCGTTGACGGCGGATACACCTGCATGTAATACGGATAAAGAAAATTTATGACACGGGGACTTTTCCCTGTCATGTTCAGGACATGACTCAGCCTCGCCCGTAACTCATCTGCCGTGCACACGCCTCTCGGCTCAGGGTTTTTCTCGT
>CAMNEB010000093.1 GCA_946536155.1 uncultured Lachnospiraceae bacterium
CATCTCTGCCTCGATGGAAGCAAGCTCGGGCTCGGTATGTCCGGTAGCCTCTGCACTTCTTGCGGTGGAACGCTTCTCGCCGGGGATGACCTTGTCAATGACTTCCTGGTTCATGGGCTTAACGGTCTGACCGTAATTACCGCGGAGGAGATCCTTGAACTCACCGGTAGCCATCTTGTAACGCTCGCCCATAAGGACATTGAAGATAGCCTGGGTTCCGACGATCTGTGAAGAGGGTGTAACAAGAGGAGGCTCACCGCAGTCCTTACGAACTCTGGGAATCTCTTCAAGCACTTCTCTGTAGCGATTCTCGGCATGCTGCTCTTTGAGCTGGCTGACCATGTTGGAAAGCATTCCGCCGGGAACCTGGTAAAGGAGGGTCTTGATGTTGACACCGAGAACCTTGGGGTTCATGAGGCCGCTCTTGATGCACTCATCTCTGTAGGGTGCGAAGTAATCAGCGATCTCAGCAAGGAGATTCTGATCGTATCCGGTGTCATAGGGAGTTCCCTTGAAGGTCTCGACCATGACTTCGGTAGCGGGCTGTGAGGTGCCGAGAGCAAAAGGAGAGATAGCGCAGTCGATAACGTCTACGCCTGCCTCTACTGCCTTGAGATAGGTCATGCTCGCAACACCTGAGGTGTAGTGGGTATGAAGCTGAATTGGAAGCTTGGTCTGCTCCTTCATGGCCTTGATGAGCTCTGCAGCTCTGTAAGGAAGAAGAAGTCCTGCCATATCCTTGATACAGATGGAATCCGCACCCATCTCCTCAATCTTCTTAGCCATATCAGCCCAGTACTCAAGGGTGTAGGCATCACCGAGGGTGTAGGAAAGTGCGATCTGGGCATGTCCTCTGCCCTCACGCTTCTTGATCTCGTTGGTAGCATTGACTGCTTCCTGAAGGTTTCTGAGGTCATTCAGACAGTCAAAGATCCTGATGATATCGATTCCGTTTGCGATGGATTTCTCAACGAAAGCATCCACAACGTCATCTGCATAGGGTCTGTATCCGAGGATGTTCTGTCCTCTGAAGAGCATCTGAAGCTTGGTATTCTTGAATCCGTCACGAAGCTTTCTGAGTCTGTCCCAGGGATCCTCCTTGAGGAATCTGAGTGATGCATCGAATGTAGCGCCGCCCCAGCACTCTACAGCATGGTATCCGACCTTGTCCATCTTATCGACAATGGGGAGCATGATCTCGGTAGGCATTCTGGTAGCGATAAGGGACTGGTGAGCGTCTCTTAAGACTGTCTCCATGATCCCGACGGGTTTTTTAGTAATTTCAGCCATTTTATCTTATCCTTTCAATAAAATTTTAACGGATTGCTGCATCGCTTCGCGATTTTCGCAATCCTGCGACGAATTCGCAAATCCGATAATTTCTTTCAGAAATTATCATTTGCTCATTCGTCGTGCGGTTTTCAAATTCATTTCAGCTCGCCCATGCAAGCATGGCTCGCATCATGAATTGAAAACCTGGTTAAAATACTCCGAACATCGCCATGAAGGTACCTGCACATACTGCGGTTCCTATAACTCCGGCAACATTGGGTCCCATTGCATGCATGAGAAGGAAGTTGGTGGGATCCTCTTCGGAACCGACCTTCTGTGATACTCTGGCTGCCATGGGAACTGCGGAAACTCCGGCAGATCCGATAAGAGGATTAACCTTGCCGCCCGTAGCAACACACATGATCTTTCCGAAGATGACTCCGGCAAAGGTTCCGAATGCGAATGCCACAAGTCCGAGAATGACGATCTTGATGGTGCTCCAGTTGAGGAATGCTTCAGCAGATGTGGTTGCGCCGACGCTGGTTCCGAGGAAGATGACGACGATGTACATCATAGCGTTTGAAGCGGTCTCAGTAAGCTGGCGTACAACTCCGCTCTCCTTGAAGAGGTTGCCGAGCATCAGCATACCGATAAGGGGTGCGGTGGTAGGAAGTACCATACATACGACTATGGTGATGATGATGGGGAAGAGAATCTTCTCCGTCTTTGAAACAGGTCTGAGCTGACCCATCTTGATGGCTCTCTCCTTCTTGGTGGTGAAAGCTTTCATGATAGGGGGCTGGATGATGGGCACGAGGCTCATGTAGGAATAAGCCGCGACCGCGATAGGTCCAAGGAGTGCGGTCTGTCCGAGCTTACCTGCAAGGAAGATGGATGTGGGGCCGTCTGCTCCTCCGATGATGGAGATTGCAGCTGCTGCCTTATCATTGAATCCCATTGCGATAGCTCCGAAGTAAGCTACGAAGATACCGAACTGTGCTGCGGCTCCGAGAAGGAAGCTCTTGGGGTTTGCGATAAGGGGTCCGAAGTCCGTCTGTGCTCCCACACCCATGAATATGAGTGAGGGAAGGATTGCAAGCTCATCGAGCTTGTAGAAATAGTAAAGCAGTCCGCCGGCACCGTTGGGAGCTTCCTCTGCGGAGAGTATGATGTCGGGGTAGATATTTACGAGCAGCATACCGAATGCGATGGGCACAAGGAGAAGCGGCTCATACTGTTTGGCAATAGCCAGATAAAGGAAAAAGCAGGCAACCGCGATCATGATGTAGTTTCCAACCGTAAGATTGAAAAACGCCGTCTGATGAACGAGATTATCCAGCGTAGTCAAAAAATAACTCATCGGTTACTCCTTTGTTCATCAGTTAAGGGTTGCAAGAACAGTACCTGCATCACATGCGTCTCCGGGATTGACATCGATACTTGCGACGGTTCCGTCTTCGGGAGCAACGCAGGGGATCTCCATCTTCATGGACTCGATGACTACAACGGCATCGCCCTTCTTGACTGCGTCACCGATCTTCTTCTCGATCTTGAGAACTTTTCCGGCTGCTCCTGCCTCGACCTTTACAGATCCTGCTCCGGCACTCTTTGCGGGTGCTGCTGCGGGAGCTGCGGCAGGCTTAGCTGCTGCGGGCTTAGCGGGTGCCTGAACTGCGGGTACGGAAGATGCGCCCTCTTCTACAGTTACTGCATATGCGGTTCCGTTAACGGTAATGGTATAATTTTTCATTGAATTTTCCTCCGGATATTATTGTCTCTTGATCTTTCTGACGGAACGGACAGTAAATCCGTTCGTGTTCGATGCTCCTTCGTAAGCTGCGACAGCTGCCGCAATGACTGCTACGAGTTCCGCATCGGAAGCAAGTTCAGCGGATTCGTTCTCTTCGTTCTCCTCGATCTGCTTTACTGCTCTGTCGATTCCCTCTGCGGTCTTGTCATGCTTCTTGCCTGCCTTTGAGAAGATACCGAAAAGAGAGATGATGAAAGAGATGATGATCAGCATTACAAAGACGGTTCCCATACCTATAATGGTATTGAGGCCTGCTTTGGCCATCTTCTCTGCCATTGTGTATCTGGTGTTGAATGCAGCACTTGTCATCCTGAGATCGTACAGATCATTATTGTAGATGATCTCGATATCCGCATATCTCTTCTCACAGAGCACTTCAACATCCACTATGATCTCGGAGCCGTCTACGGTAGCTTCCGCTTCACCGATGCTGACGAGGGCTCCCGCTTCCGCAAGTCCGCTCTCAAAGCTCTTAAGTGCATTTGAAATAGCATAACCGTCTGCGGAGATCCTGTAGCACTCTTCGAAGACTCTGGATAATTCGTTTAGGGTCAGGTCCTTATAATCGACTCCGAACATTTCGGGCTGTTCAGCCAGTTCATCAAGTGCGGTGATCACATAACTGGTGGAAAGACTCTTGGCGGCATCGATCCTGGTCTGCTGGATCCTGCTCTCCGTCGTCTCTCCGCATGCACACAGCATTAGTCCAAGGAGCACGGATAAAAGGACTATTTTGATTTTTCTCATGTAAATGTCCCTTCTTAAACTGATGTGTGTTTCTTGTAAAGGTCATTTCCGCTCTTTGAATAGAGCATTTCAAAAGCTGCCGCAATGTACTTGCGTGAATCTGCGGCATCGATGACCTGATCCACATATCCGCGGCGTGCAGCATCTGCCGCACCGTTAAGTCCCGCATCGATATCGGAAGCGCTTCCTCCGGTGATCTGTGCGGCAAGCTTGCCTTCCATGATACCGACTCTCGCGCTGCTCCATGCGATGGTCATATCGGCACCGAGCGCTTTTGCGTTCATGATGTTTGCTGCGTTTCCAATAGCATCGCCGGTGATGACGTTGACCTTGGGAACGGTTGCGGAAGCAAATACGGCTGCAAGTGAAGCGGCGCTTCTTGCGATCCTCTTCTCGTTATCTGCGGATGCCTCAAATCCCTTTACGTTGGTAAGGGTGAGGATCTGGATATCAAATGCATCGCAGAATCTTGCGAAATCTGCTGCCTTGTCGCATGCATCTGCGGTAAGGAGCTTTCCGTCTCCGTTATTTGCAATAACGCCGGTGACAACTCCGTCGATCCTTACGAAAGCGGTCATGATCTCCTTCGCATACGCGGGTCTGATCTCGATAAAGCTTCCCGCATCAGCGATATCACTTGCAAGAGAAACCGCATCGCCGGGTACTGTATAGGTGATGAGTCTGTTAAGGTCATCTGTTGCGGTGCCTTCAGCCTCATCATTGGGAGTCTCATTATTCGAAGGAAGGATATCAACCAGCTCTCTGACACGTGCAAAGAGCTCCGCCTCAGTCTCAAATGCTTCGGCATTTCCGGAAACCTCTGACTGATATGTGGATGCGGAGGTATCATTCTTGGCGGTGTAGTTGCCGGTAATGGTATCAGGCGCATTTACAAAAAGCTTTCCGTCCTTTGATATGAATGTAAAATCCGAAAGACCTGCAAAGAGGCCTGCTCCGCCGCCACAGTTTCCGACTACAGCGGTGATCTGGGGGATGAGTCCGGATGCCTTGGTCATACGTCCGTAGATACGGCCGAATGCATAGAGAGCATCGCTTCCCTCCTCAAGTCTCATTCCGGCACAGTCCACGATGCCGATAACGGGGCATCCTGTCCTTATAGCCATGTCATACAGGTTAACGATCTTGCGTGCGTGCATCTCTCCGATGCTGCCTCCGAGGACTGATGCATCCTGACTGTAGACATACACACACCTTCCGCCGATCGTGCCGTATCCTGTAATGCAGCCGTCCGATGCAAGTGTCTTGGGATCCGCATTAAGGTCCGTAGATCTTGCGGTGACGAGTGCACCTATCTCGGCAAAACTTGAATCGTCGAGAATGGATGCGATACGTCCGAGCGCTTTTGAAGTACCACTCATGTTTTTTCCTCCGAATTCTTTATTTTTGATATAAAGAGGAAAAGCCGGAAACCGATTTTCCCCCATTTTTTCAATCTTAACCACTATAGCATAAACATCACTATTTTTAAAGTAAAAAAAGCAGACGTACAAAGGGAGGTTTGCCGGACAAAAAGGGGACGGTTCCTGCACTCGCACCTTTACGTGTGTGAATGCGGGAACCGTCCCCTTTTTATGCCAAACACCGCCATATTCGGAGGTGCTTTTGCGTCAGATATCCAGTTTTACGCTTATCTCCGCTTCCGCTTCCTTCTTGTATTCCTCCACCTGGTCAGGTGTGATCTGAGGAAGGTCCGAAATAGATGTTACGCCGAAGCATCTAAGGAAGTTCTCGGTGGTGCCGAACAGTATCGGTTTACCGGGAGCCTCAAGTCTTCCGACTTCTTTGATCAGATCATATTCGAGGAGTTTATTTACCGCATGCTCGCAGGAAACGCCTCTTATCTTCTCTATCTCTATCCTGGTGACAGGCTGCTTGTAAGCCACTATGGAAAGAGTCTCAAGCACCGTATCCGACAGCGAGAACCTGGGCTTTACCTTGGTTATCCTGACGAGATATTCGTAATTCTCGGGCTTAGTACACAGCTGGACCGAATCCTCGAGCCTTGTAAGGCTGAGCCCGCAGTCTGCCGCCTCATATTTTTCCGTGAGGGCATCGATGGCATCTTCCACCAGAGACTGTTCAATCTCAAGTGCATCTGCGATGGTACTGATCTCCACGGAGTTGCCGATCGCAAAGAGTATGCTTTCTATCGCGCTTTTTACTGCATCAAGTTCCATTATAAATCCGTTCCTTCATTAACCGAGGACTCACCTGCAAGCCTCGAAGTGATCATTATATCGTCTTCCACGTTCTCCTGGGAAACCACTATATCCCCGCTCTTCATCAGTTCGAGGATGATCAGGAAAGTAACGATGAGCTCCGCTCTGCTCCTCTGTTTTTCGAGAAGCTTCCTGAAAGAAAATCTCCTGTGCTCCCTTGCATAGGCCTGGACGAAAAGAGTCTTCTCATCCATATCTATCTCTTCTCTTTCGATATTTCCGTAGCGGCTCCTGATGGGGTCGATCCTGTCCTCCTGCCTCATGAGCATGGCTTTGAAGATCTCATGCAGCTTGGGAAGGGTCATGTCTCCGATCAGCTCGTCATAGTCCACGGGGATCTCGTAGTTTTTGACTTCACCGGGCAAAACCGCTCTCGGTCTGTAGACGACCTGTGCGGCATCCAGCTGTCTGTCACGGAGTTCGAGAGAAAGCTGCCTTGCCATCTTGTACTCGAGAAGCTGCTGTACAAGCTCCGCTCTCGGGTCTTCCTGTTCTCCCTCTTCGTTTTCTTCGACGGGAAGGAGCATCTTGCATTTGATGTCCAGAAGAGTCGCAGCCATCACAAGGAATTCGCTGCATATATCCATGTTCTCTTCCTTCATCTGCTTGATGTATTCAAGATACTGGGCAGTGATCTCGACTATGGGTATATCGTAGATATCTATTTTGTTTTTCTCTATCAGGTGCAAAAGAAGGTCCAGAGGTCCCTCAAACACCGGAAGTTTAACGGGTATAGCCATAACAGTACGGATTATACTCCTTATCGCGGATCAGTTCAAACGGGCGGCTTAAGATCAAGGACTATCAGTTCTCCGGGATTCAGGAATCTGATGGGGAGCGTATGTGTCCCCAGTCCTCTTGAGATGATCATGGTCCTGCCGTCTCTGTCGAATCTTCCGGCATCATACTCCGGAAAAAGAGTGACCGAGGGCGAAATAACGCCTCTCATCCTGCGTTCTGCGGCGGCGGAATTTTTTGATCTGAAGCCGGGTATCCTGACCATTCCGCCATGTACATGGCCCGAAAGGGTCAGATCCGCTCCGTATGATACATATGATTCAAAATAAGCCGGATTGTGGGCAAGGAGGATATTGAAGCTCTCCGGTGAAAACTCCCCGGCAGTCTTTCTTATATACTCCGGATCCATGGTGATCTTCTTCATCCGCCTGTAATATTCCCTGTCCGCGGAAAAAGAAATAATGTCTATCCCTGTCCCTTCAAGCCTGTAGATCCCGTTTTCGGTAATGCTGATGCCGATCTCCGAAAGTTTTTTTACATATTCCTTCCAGGTATCGCCATAGGTTTCGGGATAGAGCTTTAATCTCAGTTCGTGATTTCCGAAGGCATAGACAATGGGAAAGCCCGCAAGGTGCTTCAGCATCTCTATGACCTTGTCGGTCCCCGCTCCCGGATGCGCTGTGATCAGATCACCGCCCACAAGGATCAGATCGGGAGATATCTCTTTTATCTTTTCAACAAGAAAAGTGCCTTCATATCCGAACATCTTGCAATGAAGATCAGATATGAAGACAGCCTTTACCGGTCTTTTTATCCTGGGGTCAGTGAATTCATACCTCGAAACGGTAAACCTGTTGGTATCAAAAGCACATACCCAGATAAAAACCAGTATGACCGCTATGATCATCCATATGATGATATCCACCCGGCTCTCCTTTTTTGATAAAAAACAAGGTCCCCGGTAAATATGGGGACCTGCTTTTGGGAACTTAGTTATACTTGCGCTTTCTGGCAGCTTCTGACTTCTTCTTACGTCTTACGCTGGGCTTCTCGTAATGCTCACGCTTACGGATCTCCTGCTGAATGCCAGCCTTTGCGCAGCTTCTCTTGAAGCGGCGAAGAGCGCTGTCAAGTGATTCGTTCTCTTTAACCTGTACTGATGACATCTTCTCTTACCTCCCTTCAGTCCCTTTGTACTGCAGGGTTATTTCTAAAAATTTTACGTATCCCCATCGGTCACGTACTTTGAAAGTATATATTCAGGAGTGCGTAAAAGTCAAGATTATTTTTAATTTCCGGATCCTTATTTTACGTTTGTATCGTCAGATCCGTAAACCTGGTTCCAGTCGCTTCCCGAAGCGGTGCCGTCCTGAGTGCCGGCATT
>CAMNEB010000094.1 GCA_946536155.1 uncultured Lachnospiraceae bacterium
ATGAAATTTGCAGACAGACTTGATAATTTCGGTGCAGAGATCTTTGCGGCACTGAATGAGAAAAAAATACAGTGCGAAGCCAAAGGTCAAAAGATCTATAACTTTTCCGTAGGTACACCTGATTTTCCCGTACCCGAACATATTAAGAATGCTCTGGTTGAAGCTGCCAAGGATCCCGTTAACTGGAAATATTCACTCAGGGATCTTCCCGAAATGCTTCAGGCGGTATGTGATTATTTTGGAAAACGTTATGATGTTAACGGCATCACCCCGGATATGGTCATGAGCTGCTACGGAACGCAGGAAGGATGCGGACATCTGTGCCTTGCACTTCTCAATAAAGGTGACACTATCCTGTTGCCCGATCCCTGTTATCCCGTATTTCAGGCAGGAGCATTCCTTGCTGAAGCAGAGCCTTACTACTACCCTCTTGTCGCTGAAAATGATTTCCTGCCCGATGTAGCCTCAATTCCGGAGGATGTTGCCCGCAGAGCCAAGGTCATGATCGTATCACTCCCTGCAAATCCCGTGGGAAGCGTTGCCAGAGAAGGAATCTACGATGAGATAATCGCATGGGCCAAGAAATACGATGTCATCATAGTTCACGACAATGCATACAGCGACATCATTTATGACGGAAATGTCGGAAATTCGTTCCTCAGGTACAACGGTGCCCTTGATGTAGGTGTTGAATTCTTCTCGCTTTCCAAATCCTTTGATGTTACCGGTGCAAGGATCAGTTTCCTGGTCGGCAGAAAGGATATCGTAGCCGCTGTTAAGAAGCTCAGGAGCCAGATCGATTTCGGCATGTTCATACCGATCCAGAAGGCTGCTATAGCTGCTCTCACAGGCCCTACAGACTCCGTAAAGGAGCAGAACAAAGAATATCAGGCAAGACGAGATGCTCTTTGCGGCGGTGCGAGAAAGATCGGCTGGAACATTCCCGATGCCAAAGGATCCATGTTCGTCTGGGCACCTGTTCCCGAAGGTCACGGAACTTCAATGGAATTCTGCATGGAGCTTCTTGAAAAGACCGGTGTTCTGTGCACCCCCGGATCATCATTCGGTCCCTCCGGTGAAGGATATGTCAGAATGGCTCTCGTTGCGACAGTTCCCGAAATTGAAGAAGCACTCGGACAGATCGATAAAAGCGGCATTCTGAAAGGATGATCCCGATCGTCTTACATAAAGAGAAAATATATAGTAAAAAAATTCCTGTCATCTGACAGGAATTTTTTTACTTTGCAATTATTTAAATATACATCTGATGTCATCCATACCGCTTATTGTGGTAACTTCCCATTCGGTATATCTGCCGTCAGGCGTTTCAGCGGAAACCGTGACTCTGGCTTCACCTTCGGGCACGGTGAGCACATATGCTGCGAGTTCACCTTTGTTTAAGATGTCATATACTCCGTCACCGAGATCTATCCTTGTATCATCCTGAAGGGCAACGATGTACAGGTAATCACTTCCGCCTTCTTCAATCTCCTGAGGGATGTAATATACCCAGGACTCGTCCTCGGGAGGATTGATCATTGCCATGAATAATGCATCATCGGGTGCGGAATAAATAAAGTTATTCCAGGTGACCGCATTCATATGATGTCTGAACTGTGCGTAAGCATAGATCGGATCATTCAGGTTTATGGGTCTTTCGATTTCATCCTCATAAACGGTATCATAATCATCCTTCCAGTAGCTTATCTTCATGTGAAGATCGTCTGTGAATTCGATACCGCAGATCTCTGTTCCGTCAACCTTATAAACCGGATATCCTTCATAATTGTAAACGGTATCCATATCCGAATAGAAACAATCCCAGATATGACCGTCATATATCAGATTACATCCGTAAAGCTTCGTTACAGGCCATGCATTTCTCATATCGAAGACAAGGTATTCGCTTCGGTGAGGATTGATATGGCAATCAAGGATCAGAAGATCATCTAAGATCACATAATCTGTAATGGCATTTCCGATACAACCGAAATCCGCTATATCAAAAGCTGCATCGTTTACTGTAAATTCGGTTCCGTCGACAGATATGGACTGTTCCAGAGGATATAATTCATATTCTCCGTAAAAAGCATGATCCATCTCACGCATAAAGAAAATATTGCCTTCCGAATCCGTCATGACGGTATAGATAGTTTCGGGATATTTCTGCTCCAGCGCTTTTGTGTTGAAGACATAGGACATATCGGGATAAGGGGCAAAATCATACCATGCGGCTTCTGTTCCGCTTGTGGGATAAAACTGAACTCCCATGTATTTATAGCCTGTATATTCATGGCAAGATTCCGATTCGGCACCGTCTACCTGCTGCAGCAGCAATCTTTTTCCGTCGGTTTCCACGACCATTGCGTAAAATTCAAAAAGATCGTCGCCCGTTATGGTGTGCTCTTCAAAAGAAATATCATTATCACGGACGAACACCCAGTTCATATCGTAGTTAGAATCATCTTCGGCCGATAAAGCATAATAACCGACATTCGATCCGCCGTTTCCGAGTTCTTCAAGATACAGGTAATCTTTTCCGGTACTCTGCATGATCATGAAATATCCGCTTGAAGTATCTTCATCTATCCAGCTGTCGTATGCTTCAAGGCCGCTCAGAGTAAGATCATATCCGTGGATACCGGACAAAAAAGCTCCTGCGGGTGCTGTAAATGAGATTGTGCCGTTTACGGTTGCATTGTCACTAAATCTGGTGAATTCACAGCTTCCGTCTTCTTTTATAACAAGCTCAGCGTAAACTTTTCCTGATGCTCTGTCTGAAAGCTCCCATGTGCCGCATGCAAAAGCAAGGACGGAATCGGGAGAATTATAATCTATGTGAGATGCAAATGCTGAGTCGGGATCTGAAGGAATGTCCACGGGATCCATGGAGTTTTCTGAATCTACGTAAAGCTCTACATCATGATCCGGCATCTTGAATTTGATCACATAACCTTTTTTATCGTTGTAATCGATCTTAAGTTCAACATCATCGCTGTCGGTATAGAATCTGTAATCAGTATCGGTAGCGATAATGCTGTAATAGACCTTAACCCTGTCACCCTCTGCATAAAAGGTTTCATCCGATTCGAAACCACTGTCAAGGATGAGTTCATATTTTTTTTCATCATCCTCATCATTCTCCGCAGGTGCGCTCTGCCCGCAGGCGGTCATGCACATAACTGATATGAGCATGAGCAAAGTCGTAATGACAGATTTTTTAAAAACTGATCTTTTCATTTTTCCCCTCCTCGTTTAAAAAGATCAAAAACCGTACTGCCTCAAATCTTACCTTCCGGAAGTGATTCAGTCCCCCAGCACCTGTTCATAAAGTTCCAGTCCGAAGCTGGTCATCTCGGGTGCATGAGGTATCATCTTAAATGTCCTCTTTCCGCCTTCGAGATGCTCGGCACTTAAGAATACGGTTGATTCATCGTCATTGTATTCTTCATACATGCGTTTTGCAAATGAAAGCAGGTGTGTGACGGTATATACTTTTATTCCGTTTTCTTTAAATGCTTTTACGATACCGTAAGCAATATCAGAACCTTCTATTTCGGTCGTTGTGGCAAAAGATTCATTGAGAAGCACAAGTGAATCCCTGCTGACATTTCTGACGATCCTGTCCATCCTGCGCAGCTCTTCGTCCAGTCTTCCGCTGTTCATCGCACTGTCTTCACGTCTTGTAAAATGAGTAAATACAGAAGGCTTTACGGAAGCCCTGAATTTCTTTGCAGGCACGGGGAGACCGCATTGCATCAGTATCTGAGCCGTTCCGATGCTCCTTAAGAAGGTTGATTTTCCTCCCTGGTTTGCGCCGGTTATTATGACAAGCTGTTTATCTCTGTAGATACCGCTGTTTGAGATCGTATTTCCTTTCAGTTCCATGGAAAGGATCAGTTCCTTAAGATCTTCAAATTCAAGGATATCTTTATCGGAGACCAGAGGAAAAGAATAATCGGTACAGTATTTTGCCATACAGGCTTTAAGGTTGACCGCTCCTATATAAAAGGCCGTCTGGAAATGAAGCTGATCGAAAAACTCTCCGAACTCTTTTATCAGACTTCCGCAGTATGAATAGACATAGCTTGCAACGGCATATTCAAGTGCCTCGGCATCAGCCTGCAGTGCCTGGTCGCCTGTAAGTGATATAACACCCGGTGCAAGAGCCGAGATCTTATCGCTTATCTTAGCACCAAGACCGTACTGCTTGTTGTAGGATATCTTTTCCGATTCAAGGACATCGAGCTGCATATCGCTCATCTTAAGTCCTTCTTTGATGCTGAATTCAAGCTGCATCACAGGGGACCTGAGGATATACGTATTTCTTTCTCTCTCTTCGGGACTTATGTCGGAAAAATATGCAAGAGAGTCGACAAGCTTTAACAGATCGAGAGTCCTCTTATCATTTAACTCTTCCGAAAGTCTCTCATGAAGATTTTTAAATCCGTCGGAAAAAAGAGTATCAATGTTTTTGGCGATTATGCTCTGTGCCTTAAGGACCGACTCTGTGAGCAGATTCAGGACTTTGATGTCGGTTATCAGTTTTCCCTTTGATCTTGTTTCGACCGCGCTGCTGTTTTTTCTTCCGAGCTTTTCCCATTCATCAAGAACTTCACAGGAAAGCTCATACAGGTCATCTATCATATACTGCTTGGTCATACAGTCTTTGAGAATATCCTGCCTGTACTGTATTTCATCGGCGGTCTTTAAGGGAGTGCTCATGACTCTTTTTACCGCATGTTCAATATATGCATCATGCCCTTTTTTGTCTTTGCCTAGTCCCGACTTATCGATGGTATCGTCGCCGGCAGCAGAAAAGAGCGCATTCAGCCCAAGGTCCTTTGTGATATTGTTCCAGTCAACATATGTGGCGCCGGGAGCATTTTCTTTGTCCGCATATAAGAGATATACATTCATGATAATCTCTCCTTTAACTGTTCATATGTCAGCTCATACTTTTCGATCTCTTTATCGATCGTGTTTATATACTCCGGAGTAAGTCTCCCAATGATGAAGGTTCTTTCGTTATCCTTATCAAGAGTTGCCCTCAGGGATACAATGCCGTCACATGCAGATACAAGTTCACCCAGATGTGTTACATATATTCCGTGATAGCCTTTTGATGTGAGCTTTTTTAAGACCTTTTTGCCCATCTCCACTGCATCATAATTGGCCGCTGTTGTGAAGAGTTCATTTATGACGACAAAATCACCTTCGATGGAACCGTTCATGATGGGCTTTAATCTCTCAAGTTCATCCATAAGTTTTCCGCGTCCGCTCTCAATGCTCTCTTCCACCGAAAAATGCGTCCAAAGATTTTTATAATACGGAACTTCAGCAGATACCGCAGGCACATCGAGTCCAAGCTTTGACAGAAATATGAGCTGTCCGATGCTCCTTGCATAGGTAGTCTTTCCGCCCTGATTGGGACCTGTCAGAACAAAGAATTTTTCCTTATCGTCAAGGAGAAGTTCATTGGGAACGACCTTCTTTCCGGTATCAAGAGAAGCAATCGCAAGTGCAAGATCGTAGAGCTGTCCTGCCTTTAGCACATCCTCTCCTCTTTCGGGGGTGCACATTTCAAATCCGTGTAATTTCATTTTCTCTTCGAACTTGTAATATGCGAGATAATATTCGATCTCTTTTTCAATCTGCCATATGTTACTGTTCAAAGGATCCGGATGTTCTTTGCAGAACTTATCCAGATCTTTTTCAAATGTTTTGTTCTTCCTGGTAAAGAGCTTTAATATCTCCTGCTCAAGATCGGAAAAATATTCTTTATCGGCAAAAGGAGGTCTGAAGTATTTTTTCTCCCCCGGGAATAGATCCGAAAGAAAACTCTCGTATTCTCCAACGCCTTCCGCATTCGTAAGGGTGAATCTTCCCCTGTCGTAAGTGAGGATGACCCTGAATGAAGAAAGTCTGTCCCAGAGCGAATTTACTTCATCTTTTAAACTTATGAAATCCTTGTCGTTTGTTACGCTTTCGAGAAATGCTATGAGATCCTTAAGTCCCCGGGAACTTACATTTTTTGATCTGAGATCTTCGAGGAGCTTAAGATTGCTTGAAACGTAGATATATACTTCCCTTAAAAACCATGCCTGTTTCTGAATGAGCTCATAGGCATTTTCTTTGTGGGCGGTATATTCATCACGTGTTTTGATGCTTTTGAAATAATCCATGAAGAAATCATGGATCTCAGGATCTTTGATGTCTGAGTATATGCCTCTTCTGTAATCCTCTTCTTCTTTGGAAGAAGGAAGCGTCTCATAAAAGGAGTGCACATCGCCCTCCCAGTCTTCACAGATCTTATCTATGACCCTGTCAAGATTCAGATCTGTGAGCAGTACTTCTTGCTTTATCCCGGTATTCCGGTCATTTTCTTTCGGATCCAAATACAGGAGACTGAACATATATCATTCCCTCATATCAGTTTAACTGTTCATAAAGCGGAGGAAGTTCTTTTTTTCTGGTTATCTCTGCAAGTCCAAGGGGCGTGAAATCAATGACCATTACTTTTTCCGTATCTTTTTCGGATTCGGATCTGAGTATTTCAAGGATCTCTTCCTTGTCTGCTTCATCATTCATGTTGATGAAATCTGCGATCATTATCCCGGAGAGATTGCGCAGCCTTAACTGTCTGCAAACTTCTATGGCAGCTTCTTTGTTGAGTTCAACCGTCGCAGCCTCTTTGTCTTTACTCTTTGAAGGAACGGCTTTTCCGCTGTTTACATCGATCACCGTTAATGCTTCCGTATGATCGAATATGAGAAATCCTCCGGATTTAAGCCATACCTTTCTTGCAAGTGCCTCATCTAGAAGAGTTCTCAGGCTGTAGAGCTTGTTCAGGGAAAAGGAACTGTCTTCATAGAATCTCACATTCGAGAAATGTCCCGATATCAGATCTTTTATGACAGTAATGTCAGTAACTATCTCGTCATATTCATCCCGCTTAAAGACCTTATCGATCGTTTTAAAAACAGTGCTTTCGGATCTGTAAACGTAATTGAACTTTCCGAGATGCTTTGCTCTTTCTTTTAATTCTTCCGGATCTTTATATTTTCTGTAATCGATCCTTGCTGTAAAGCCCGCTCTTTTTCCTTTTTGAGCTTTCTGGAAGAGCTTAACGGGAATTACGCTTCCCTGTTTGACATTTACCCCATCCGGAATCCGGGAAAGAGGCAGGTATCCGTCACAGCCTTCCGCATATTCAATAAAGCATGCGGCGATATCTTTCTTAACATCCTTTATGACCGCCATTATGATATCATCAGGTCCGATATCATCCGGATCTAAGACCGTCGCACAGATGAGTCTTGATCCTCTTACGAGAAAAGCGATGATCTTATCGTCAAGTTCGGTGATGATAAGTTTTCCTTTTTCGGAAGATACAAGTTCCGCATTTTGCTTCGATATTAACTTTTCACCGCCCTGGGCCGTTAATCTGCTCATTCACCAATATCTCCGAGGGATATCATTTTACCGTTATCGTCTGTCGTGAACATATCAAGACGGGTTATCCTGAGGCTGTTAACAGGCAGCGTGATATCTGCAAGGGAACAGATAAACTCCATGACAAATGCAGGCTTTATGCTGTCTGCGCTGGATGAGTTTACCGTCATGTATATAGTGGGAATATCGGACTCATCTTCTTTTAATCCGATATCATATATGAATTCCTTAAGATCGATATCCCTTGAGGTCTTCTTCGTCTCTTTATGATAGATCATATGATCCAGCTGCGAAGCCTTCTGAAGAAGCTCTGACATCTTTTCTTTATCGGGACAAAGAGCCTTTTTGTCCGCAGCAAAGGTAACCTCATATGATGATGCAAAAACGGAAGCCATGGCATTACCCGCATCATCGGGAAGGAGCTTTACGGAAAGGATCCTGATGCCCGGAACCGAGCTTTCATTTAATGCATCCTTAATATGCACGGTATCGGGAATCTCATCTTCTATTCCGAGATCCATGTATTCTCCGTCACTCTCCTGCCCGACACCCAAAGGTGCCGCGAAGGTCATGATCTGGTGAGGAGAAAAACCTCCCGAATACGATACATTGATCTTAGCCCGCCTGATGGTCTTCTGGAAATATCTCATCACATCAAGATGGCCTATATAACGGACTGCCCCGTGTTTTGAAAATCTTACTCGAATCTTTTTCATT
>CAMNEB010000095.1 GCA_946536155.1 uncultured Lachnospiraceae bacterium
TATATAAACGGGGATCTTAATCTGATAGGGATTGAAAACGGAGAACCTGTCGTTTACGGAATTCCATGGTGCGGTACTTCCGAACTGTTCGACACGCAAAAACACATACTCGGAGGAGTGATCTTCCTTAAAAGGGCAGATAACGACAGAGTCGAAGCACTTGATATTCCTTCGGGTCTTGTTTCTTTGACCAGAAGGACCATATCTCCCGTATGGTGCGGAGAGGCTCTAAAGAATATGATCTCCGATCTTCTTCCTCTTGCACGCAAGATACGTCTTGCGAGATTATACTGTACCAAAGAGCCGTCGGCGCAGAAGACTCTTCAGTCCTTTATTGACGCAGAGTGATCATCCCTGCCCGATGACCTCTTCTATCTCTTCTTTTGTCAGTTCATGACACTGCAGATCGGCTATACGATAAACCCTGTCACAGCCTTTGAGCATACCGGGTCTGTGTGTGGTAAGGATGCAGGTACGGGGGTATTCATCCTCGGTTATGTTTTTCAGTACCATCCTTGCGGTCTCAGGATCGAGCGCGGATGTTGCCTCATCGAGCAGCAGTATGGGAGAACGTCTCAAAAATGCCCTTGCGATCGAAAGTCT
Source organism: uncultured Lachnospiraceae bacterium (assembly GCA_946536155.1). GTDB lineage: Bacteria > Bacillota > Clostridia > Lachnospirales > Lachnospiraceae > AC2028. Next base: position 604 of record CAMNEB010000095.1, read on the forward strand.
CTGAGCCTGACCTTCTGAGAATCCGCCGCCCCTCTCCATTATCGGACTGTTGATACCCTCAGGAAGCTTCTCTATGAATTCCCAGGCGCAGGCGGATTTCAGAGCATCTATTATCTCCTCATCCGTTGCATCTTCTTTTACATTTCTCATATTTTCGGCTATAGTGCCGGAAAACATCGTATTTCCCTGGGGAACATAGGATATGAGCTGTCTGACCGATGCGGTAAGCTTCATCCTGTTACCGCCTTCACCCACCAGATAAGCCTCACCGGATTTAGGTTTGATAAGTGCCAGGAGAAGCCTGAGCATGGTCGTCTTGCCCTGCCCGGAAGGTCCGATCAGCGCAACTATTTCCTGAGGGCGTGCAGTGATTGATACATCTTCATATACCTTATTTCCGTTCAGATAAGCATACTTAACATCTTTGACTTCAAGTCCCAGGCCGGAAGATCCGAATTTATCATAAAACTCTCTTACTTCTTCTTTTTCCGAGAAATCCTCCTTCTCAAGCCCAACAAGATCCATCAGTCTCGAAGCGGATGTTGTTATGGCGATACCAGAGGGGATAAGCCCCAACAGACTGTTGAGCGTGCCTGTCAGAGTCCCTGACAGAGAGATGAACATAGTCATCGTTCCGTATGTGATGGCACCGGACCAGACCCGGTAGATACCCCATCCGTATGACAGGTAGGAAACTCCGAGTCCGACAAGTGTCAGCAGTAAAGAGATGACGATATAGACCTTCTGATAATTCAGACGCATCTTTACGTAATCGGTCTGAAGTTCCCTGAGTCTTTTCACGTAATGTCCGATCATATCAAATGCTTTGATGGTCTGGATATTGGAGAATGCCTCCTGATTGAACCCGGACATCTTCGCATTCATGACGGAACTGCGCATGTTGTTCTTCTGCATCCTGCGTGTAAGATTTCTGGAGATAAAATAAGTAAAAGGCATCCCGGCCATCGCTATCAGAGCAAAAGACACATCATGCTTCGCCATTATCGCAAAAGCCGCACCGAATCTGAAAAGATATATGATGGAATTGGGAATATAACTTAATATGGCATTGGACAGCGATGAAACGTCATTTCCCCATCTGGTCAGAAGATCTCCCGTATGATACCTGCTGAGGTGCTCCCAGTCGGCAGAAAGTATCTTCTCAAAGATCTCATTTCTGATGGTATTTTCAACCCGCAGATTGATCTTGGATGAAAAATAACCCGAGATCTGAGTGACAAGTGTCGAACCCAGAGTCATGCAGATCATGAAGATAAATGTGGTCACCAGTTTGCCGGTCTGGTGTCCGGTAATGATATCGACAAGATCCTTGGATACAAGACTGCTCACCAGTGAAAGGGCCGTTCCCGACAATCCGAGAAGGGTATAAAATAGCATTTCCTTCCAGTACCTGACGGCATAACCGGCAACCCAGAACACTCTTTTTTTCAGAGTAACGATATTCGATTTTTTACGCAAAAACCTGAATATTTTCTTAAGCATACGAAGAGATTATAAACGAACATAAGGCGATGTTTCAAATCACCGAAATAAAATAACCGCTTCCGTTTTGGGAAAGCGGTTATTGTATCTTGTGAAGTTGTCAGGATTATTTGCCGTCTCCGCCATTTCCCTGTACATTGACTTCCTTGGTACAGCTGATGTACTTGGAAACAACCTGAAGAGTCTTGCAGTCTCCTCCGTCGGGCCAGGCCTTGAGAAGTGAATTATAGTTATCACCTGACATGTAGGAGTCAGCAAGCTGTCTTCTGACGAGCCTGGCGGTAGATCCGCTGCACTCTGCTTCAAAGCCTTCAAATTCAACCTTCGAAACAGGCTGATTAAATACAATAACTATAGTGGTTGCGGTTGAAAGATGCTGAAGATCGGTGCTGTGTACACATGACACACGGAAGGTGTGGTATCCGCCTGCATCATCCTGACTGGAAGTGACATCGATAGTCCAGCAATCGCTCTCCTCAATATAATAAGGTCCTTCGTGCACTCCGCTGCCTTCGCCGCCGCCCTGGCCGCCTTCTCCGCCGCCCTGGCCGCCTTCGCCGCCGCCCTGGCCGCCTTCCTCATCGGAAGTAAGGATAACATCTCCGCTGGCAGCATAGATGCCTTCAGCAATGTCTTCAAAATCCAACACAACAGGCTTTACATACTTGATCATTTTTTTCTCCTCACAAAAGATGAAACATTGCAAAAGTGATTCACTACAACACCGATTATATCACATGTGTAAGAGGTTTCACAACAATTTGTTCATATACAATTAAAATATATGTCATAAAAATATTTTTGTCAAACGGATTAAGCCCACAAAATGCCCATTTTTGCCCAAAAATTGCTTATTTCTCAAATAATCTCAGTTTGGCATTCATTTTTCCCCTTTTTCCGGCAGAATCCATGACTTCCCTGAGGGATATATTTCGGATCTTCTTATTGTTCTCAAGAAAGATCACAAGAGTTGCGATCCACAGAGAAGGCCACAACAACACATTACTGCTCTCCTTCGGGTAATTCAGCTTCATCTGATGATGGAATTCTCTGATATAATCCGGCAAACCGTTCCCTCTTAGTGCCACCATACGGGCCTTGGACGTTTTTCCGAATTCTCCCGCATTCATAAATTCATCAAAGAATCCGTCGATCTCTTCTTTGGTAAATCCTCCCGCTTTAAGCCTGTACACGGCTTCTTTTTTCAGTCCCAGGTATCTGTAGCAGGCAAGGGTTATCATGTCCGAGAATCTCCTGATACCGCAGTCATCTGCAAGCTTAAGATATTCTGCGGTCTCTTCTTCCGATACATCCCTGTTCCAGAATACCACCCAGTCACACAAAAGCCTGATCCCGAATCCGGATCTCAGATAATGCTGAAGCATGTGAAGGAGCAGTTCATAGGCAAAATACGGATCCCGCAGTACAGGAATCTCCGCACCGAGGATCTCTTTTCCAATCACACGATCGTCAAAGTGATCGCGAATTTCGTATCCGCAGCCCTTTATACATCTGTTGGCCTTATCGTTATCCAGAGGTTCACAGAGAAGCGTGTGAAGCTCCACATCTAAATCTTCATCGGATGTCAGCACCGTATGATGCAAAGCCCTCTGGTACTCTTTGACTTTAAATCCGCATCCTTCAAGCACGCCTATGGCTTCATCTAGCCTGCTCTCATCGGGAAGAAAGATATCAACATCTCCGCTCTTTCTGTAAAGGGGTTCGGGATAAAATGAAGCGGCTCCCTGGCCTTTGAGCAGCATGGTACGTATCCCCTTATCCTCAAGTTCACGTATGATATCCCTTGATAAAAAAAGCATGCGGAAATTCTGAAGAGAGGTTTTTACGGCTGCTTTTCTGATATATTCTTTGATGTTCCCCGGAACACAGGTCAGGTTTTCAACACACCTGTATAAAAGCCCGGTAACTTTGTGAAGGTCCGAGACTTTTACAAAATCGTTCCAGTCTTTACTTGTCAGCTTCTCCAAAAATACACAGGAGGCATCCGATTTGTCCGAAGCGAGACTTCTCTTGAGCATTTTTGTCAAAAGTATCTGTTCTCTGGTCATCATTTCAATTCAAATGAACAAGGAGTTCCGTAAAGGGTATCAAACGCATCTGTAAGATCTTTGCAGATCCGTTCTTTATCACGGACGCCTCCGCAGTCATTAATGCACAGACATTTCACATCAGGACGGAGTACTCTTTTGCCTCCGTTTTTTATGAGTCTGACAAGAGCTTCATCATCCTCCGAGATTTCGGTATAGTATGCATGTCTTGTCACATTCGACGGTACAAATCTGCCTTCAAGCTTGCCCCATTCCCTGAAAAGGTACTGGTTGACATCCGTATCTTCACGAAATCTGTTCTTATCAAGGCTCCTTAGATATTCGCCTTCCTCTTCCCATACTTTTTCAAACACACTCTTTAAAAGAGGCGCAGCGCTGTGAACAGAATACAGTCCGGTAAATTTCGGAAAAAAGAGTTCAAGCAGGTTATATCCGAAATATATGAGCGGATATCCAAAATGGAAAAACTTATCCCTATGGGCCCTCATGGTGCTCTTCTTGTCGAAATGTCTTGCAAGGACAAGGCTGTTGTTGAGGAACAGATGGGACATTCCGGGATTGGAAGGATTTGCGACTACCGGCTGAAGTGCCAGCATGTCTTCAGGCAGCCCGTTTTTAAAAAAATAGTCTTTGGAAACGGGCCCGAGCAGAAAAAGATCATCATTGAAATATACAAAATGCTCGGACAGATCCGGTATAAGGTGAAGATATCTTTCCAGGAGCGAGCTGTTAAAACAGGGTCTCGCCTCCTCAGGCAGAAAATCTTCATGCTTTACAACGGACAGTTTCGGATCGGATGTATCAAGCCAGTCCGGAACATTTTTCCATACGATGAAGTGGATCTTCCGGACCCAGGGCGCGTTTTTCAGGGCGCATCTGAACCAGTACCTCATAAGGTTCCAGTCACGGAATCTCTCCTCCGAGTCACCGTAGGGATTACCAGCAGCATATTTTCTTTTTTCATCCTGCCACTCGGGATCTTCGGGATCCACCCATGGCACAACGAAATCAATATCCATATATCATCCGGCGTCCTGTAATGACCCCTCTGTTTCCTCTTCCGTTTCTGTTTCCTCAGCAGCAGAATGCTCTTCGGAGGAATTCTGCTCTGTCATGTTCTCAAACGATGTAACGAAATTATTCCTGCTGTCATCTATCTCAAAACCGAGCTGATAGAGACATGCCGGATTCTGTCTGAAATAATAGCAGACAAAATGCTCATCCTCATAATAGGTATGAAGCTCATTGGGATACAGGTTATTAAAATCGGTGACCCATTTCTGCATTCTCGATTCAAGCACTGTCCTTGTCAGCCAGTCCTTGTAGGACTTTGAAGAAACCGGGAATTTGTAGAAAGGTCCCGTTGCTATCTCGGGAGATGCCGTAGAAGTTATATAGTTGGGATACTGGCTTCCTGTCTCTCTGTCGTAATAAGAAGCGTATTTTTCCTCAGCAAGCCATCCCGGACCCGCAAAGAAGTTAAACTGGGCATATTTAAGAGGTTTCTTCTCATAGAATATGAACACATACTCTGTGGGGAGTGTGTAATCCTTCTCAACACAGTCATTGATAAATTGCACCAACTCTTCATGGAATCCGTATTCTATGGTCTGATACAGTTCATCAACGGTGGACACGATGGTAAATTTATTCCTGTCCATATCCTTGGTGATTGACTCGGAAACATTTACCGCCGCATTATATCTGGTGAACTCGCAATACAGATATCCGTGAAAACTTCCGGAAACCAGTATGACAAGATAGATTGAAGCCGTGACAATAGCACCGAGGACATTAAAAACAATATCCGGAAAATATTTGTCGATTATAAGAAAGGCTATGTCAAAAGGAACGGCACACACCCCACATAGCAGAAATCTTTCGATACCGCAGAGCCTGCTCCTCGCAAACAGGCTGGGGAGACCGATACCTTCGGCACTGTAGAGTATCATAAACAAAACGGAAGCAAGAGCAATGATGAAATATCCGTCAAACAGGCTCATTCTCATCGAATCATCACCGCTCCGGATCACATATACAACATTTGCGATCTTGCATATCAGGAAAATAATGAATGCAGCGATCGTAAGACCGATCACCAGATTTCCCCTGTCATGTCTGTACAGAGTCTCATATCCATACCTGTACAGACTGTCAAAAAAGCCGGAAATCCTCTCAGAAAAACTCTTGCTGTTTTCTGTCTGCTGAAGCTGTGCATCGTCCGAATAGGGCGAACGGGTATCATTCTCATCCAGTTCATATTCCGAACTGATATCCTTATCCCCTGTCGAGCCTTCTCCGTCGTTATGGGATCCATCCTGTGACTGTTCCTGCGAAGTCCGGTCTCCCCCGGATACGCTCACCATATTACCGTTCTCGTCGGCATCCTTTTCTTCACCTTCGATAACGCTCATTGCCCATCCTATGGATTTTTCAAACTGTATACCGGATGCAAATGCAAGTGCCATAGGGGCAATGGCCAGCACAAGAACAGTGACAACAGACATGATCAAGGGGATCAGTCTCTTGGGATTAAATAATTTCAATACGGAAAGAGGGACAACTGCGAGACACAAAAAGAATGCCATGCCTGAGGCATAGAAGTGGCTTATAACCGTGTCCACCAGAGCGATCGTAAATATGAGAAGCTCATCATTATAGATAAATTTCCGCTTTTTATCGGAGCCATTTCTCTTTTTATAAATATTGTCAAGAATCCTGCTCTCGGACGATCCAAACCTGAGATACCTTATAAGCGAGGCTGCGCACATAAAAGCATATGCCATACCGAATTCCATCGGTATGGTCCACTGAAATCTCGACATTCCGTATATTTCATCAATACACAAAACATCGAGTGTAAGAAAAATGGTAAGGGCGAACATGGGAGTATACTTCGATCTGAAGATCTCCTTGAGAAAAATATACACGCTGACCATTATCACAAGCATATGGACCGGTCCCGTATACAGAACACCGCTGAAGAGCCTTACACCGAAAAGGACATGCATGGAGTAGATCAGGCAATGCATTCCCTCAGGATATATTCCGGAGGAGAATATCTTGCCCTGGGTAAGACCGTATATCCACGAGCTGTGAACATACATATCACCGAATCCGTAAGAATGGTTCTGAACAGATCCGTAAGTAAAATATACCATTCCGAACAAAAGGACCAGTGCAAGCGTCCCATATTCGATCCTGTGTCCTTTGATCTTGTTCTTAAGATCTTTTATGCTCCGGTCAAACTGATCGATGGAATTTCTGAACAGATTGAAAAACATCTGTTTTACGCCGTAGCTTCCTGCAAGAACACGTCCTGCTTCAGTGATCTTATCCTTTTTGTTGGGGATTCTCATATACAGGCTAACAGCAATGCTTCCGTAGAAAAGGATCCTGAAAACCACCGCATAAAGGATATGAAGAAGCCCGAGAACCATGACAACGGAATTCAGGAGAAAAACGCTGCTCACGGCGCAGAACATAAACCTGAACGTAAATGACTTCTTCTTAAGGAACTTGTGAAACAGTATGGACGGCCATACGAACACAAGCAGCATATATGTGATATTCACTTTAAAATATTCAAGGATCCAATAAAAAATTTCCATTATCTGAATTCTCCCAACAATACGCTTCCGTCTTCCGTCTGCGGATTGGCATATCTTATAGTCTTACCGTCGTATGATCTTACGGTCTCAAGAGAGACCCTTACAGGCATCCTCATCTCATCTATCCCATGCATGATCACGGAAACATCTGCAGACTCTCCGCACCCGCCGACAGTCCTTAGATCAAGATCAAGCGGGATCACTTCGGTCTGTCCGTTTGCATCACGGGCTGTTATGAAACTCCGGGTACTTCTGTAAACAGGCGCAAATCCCAGATTCTTTACTGTGAATTTTAACAGTCTGTCTTTTTTCTGATACCCGGCATAAGTGACAATGTATCTGTAACCGAGACGGCTGTCCACGGCCGTATACAG
>CAMNEB010000096.1 GCA_946536155.1 uncultured Lachnospiraceae bacterium
TACTGCTACTACGGCGGACTCTGGGGCGGACAGCTCGAGATGTGGCAGTCCGGTTCCTTCAATCCCGACGAGCATCGTCCCGAGGGCGACGAAGCTTCACTCGGACCCATGTTCGCACAGTTCTCACAGGATATGACTTCATTTGCCACCACTCCCAAGATGATCAGCATCGTTGACGAGAACGGCAATCCCATCAAGGCAGGCGACGAAGACCGCCGTTACTTCGAGGGACCCTGGATGCACAAGTTCGGCGGCAAGTATTATCTCTCATATTCAACCGGTACCACCCACTATCTCTGCTATGCCGAGAGCGACAAGCCCGATGGTCCTTTCACCTACAAGGGAAGGATAATGGAGCCCGTCATCGGATGGACCACTCATCACTCAATCGTACAGATAGACGGCGACTGGTATCTCTTCTATCACGATGCAGAGATGAGCAACGGATGCTCACACAAGAGATGTGTCAAGTACACCAAGTTAAACATCGCTGAGGACGGAACCATCGAGACCATCAAGCCCTACGATCACTTGGACAAATAAAAGCAAGCTGACAGACAATAAAAAAGGCTGATAGCTGATTAAAAGAGGCTGCCGGAAAGGCAGCCTCTTTATTATTTCCCGGATTCATTTTTCCCTGAATGCTTTTTTAAATCCTTTTATATTACCTGAATACTTCTTTATTTCCTGAATACATCCCTTGTAAGATCGTTAACGATCTCGCCGGCTATGATAAGTCCCGCGGCAGAAGGGACAAATGCGACGGAGCCCGGTGTGCTCCTCCTGCCGGAAGGTCTCTCCTGAGGTGATGAGTTTTCCTCCTGTGAGACAGTGCCGTTTTCCGGCAAAGCTCTGCCTGTCTTGTCCCCGGCAGCAGGCGTATCAGCAAGAGGTGTAAGGGCGGTCTCTTTTGAGTAAACCACTTTAAGAGACTTTATCCCTCTTTTTTTCAGTTCCCTTCTCATGACCTTCGCAAGAGGACATACGGAAGTTTCATATATGTCCGCCACCTCAAAAGCGGAAGGATCCGTCTTGTTCCCGGCACCCATCGAGGATATAACGGGAGTTCCCGCGGCATTTGCATTTTCTATGATCGCTATCTTGCCCGTAACGGTATCTATGGCATCGACTATATAATCATATTCCCTGAAATCAAACTCCCCTGCGGTGTCCGGAAGATAGAAGGTCTTATATGTCCTGACCACGCAATCCGGATTTATGTCATGGATACGCTCTTTTGCAGCATCCACCTTATACTTGCCGATGCTTGAAAAGGTTGCGATGATCTGCCTGTTTATGTTTGAGACGCAGACCGTGTCGTTATCTATAAGATCCAGCGCGCCAACGCCCGATCTTGCCAGCGCCTCAACGACATAGCCGCCGACACCGCCCACTCCGAAGACCGCAACTCTGGAGGAAGCGAGTTTTTCCATCGCTGCCTTTCCGTATATCAATTGTGTCCTTGAAAACTGCTCTGACAATTTTTAACCTCTGATACTAACCTTTAATTCCATATAGCTTTTTTCCCGGTGACCTTCTCTCCCGCATAAGAAGCCCATTTTTCACAGAAGAGCCATGTGTAGGGTATGTTCTTCTCCCTGCGGAGTTTTCTGAAATACGGGATGTTTGCCCAAGACATCGACGGGATCCCGATAATGACCGGGTACAGATATCCCAGGAGAAGCGCCTGGAAAGTATGACCGTATTCATGGACCGTTACTTCATCGCAGTATCTTCTTCTGTCTTCGGCTTCCTTGCCGGAATCAGACGGTGCCGGCTCCCGTGGTGTGAATATGAACATTCCCAGGGAGACCCCTGAGTCCTTAGGCCAGGCGGTTTTGACGACTCCGCCGTAATAAGAGTGGGGACAGCCGTAATATATCAGATAAAGGAACAGCCCGGCTATAGTCTGTGGGCAGCCCCATGTCCAGTGCACAAATACCGCCATGGGATACCATCTTTTACCAAGCCCGTCCTGCGGCGGGTCTGCCATCATGATCAGTCCTACCAGGTACAATCCCGCAAGGTAGCATAATATATCCTTCAGATCGCAGACTCCGCCGATGGCGATCCTGAGCGGTGAATCCTTCGCGATCCCCAGCACATCTGCAATATGATACGCCTGCAGGATCTCGGCATTCCATCCGAGAAAGTAGGTCAGGAGCGGCAGTACATACACAGAAAAAACAGTATCCCTGCCAAAAAAAGTACATCTCAGGAGATAATAAATGCATGGGATGACAAGAATGTCACCGACATATCCGCGGACAAATCCTCTTCCGTACTTTCCTATCAGTATTTCAGCGGACAATAATACAAGGAATATCACCCCACTGCAGATCCTTTTTTTCATGACACGGTTTCTCATGATCCCGTCAGAATCATCTCCTTCAGTCATCGTCTTCATCCGGATATATTGTCGAAAAAAGCAATCGTTTCTTCATATAAGCCTCCCTGTACTCCGGCCTTCGCACCGGAGTATGCATACCTGTGTCATCCCTAAAGACGCATAATAAAGCAGTCCGGTCACAGGTATGCTTTACCGTTTCTTACATGGAAGCGCGGTAGATCGCAAGCATTGCTTCTTCATTCAGTACCTTTGCAGAGCCCTTTTCTCCGCCTACGCCCACCGCACATTTATGCGCCATAAGGGCAAGTTCTTCCTCTGTGGGATTTACTCCGAGCTCGCGAAGATTTGTAGGCATGTTTATGCTCCTGTAGAAATCCTCCATTGCCTCGATACCGGCAAGGGCTATCTCTTCATCGCTTCCTTCATTCTTAACGCCCATGACATTAAGGGCAAATCTCTTAAAACGGGGCAGGCAGTCCTTATAAACATATCTCGCCCAGCTTCCCCAGATAGCCGCAAGTCCCGCACCGTGTGCCACATCATAGAGGCCGCCCAGCTCATGCTCAAGCTTGTGGGTCATCCAGTCACCGCCGTCATTGCCGCATCCTGTAAGACCGTTGTGTGAAAGGCTTCCCGCCCACATGACCTCGGCGCGTGCATCATAGTTCTTCGGATCGTCCCTGAGGATCAGGGCATTTGCCTTGACCGTGCGGAGAAGACCCTCTGCAACCGAATCGGTGATCTCCATATTTCCGCCGTTTGTAAAGTATCTCTCCATGGTATGCATCATGATGTCCGTACATCCGCATGCGGTCTGATAATCCGGAAGAGTCATGGTAAGCTCGGGATTCAGGATGGCAAATCTCGGACGTCCGAAATCGCTGCTGTAGCCGCGCTTTACAAGACCTTCCTCTTTGGTGATGACGGATGAATCACTCATCTCGCTTCCCGTTGCTGCGATGGTCAGGATGACTCCCAGAGGAAGACAGCCTTCGGCAGTTCTCTTATAATCATAAAAATCCCATACATCCCCGTCGTTTGCCAGGCCGTATCCGATCGCTTTGGCTGAATCTATGGCACTTCCTCCGCCCACGCCGAGAAGGAAATCCACTCCCTCCTTCTTACAGAGCTCTATTCCCTCATATACGAGTCCGAGATGAGGATTGGGAACAGCACCTCCCAGAGTGACATAAGGTATGCCCGCCTCATCCAGTTTATCCGTCACGCGCTTTAAAAGTCCCGAGCGGACAACGCTTCCTCCTCCGTAGTGGATCAGGACCTTGGTCCCTCCGAACTCTTTTATGAGCTCCGCAACGCGGTTCTCCGTATTCTTTCCAAAAATAACCTTAGTGGGGGTATAGTACTTGAAATCAAACAATGTTCTTTCCTCCGTTTCTCAATTTTGTTATCGGAAATCATCCGTTTCTTCGGATACTTCGCATTTTTCGGGATACATCCCGATGATCTCATCATAAAGAAGAAGCAGCGGGCAGTCCGAATGATCACCCTTTACCAGCTTCGGAAGGTCCTCCCTGCTGACAGTGTCATACAGAACTTCGGTCTCATTATACCCTTCCGTATTCCCGTAATATCTGAAGGTCAGTACGATGCTCTGGCTTCCCGATCTGGACGGATATGTTTCAAGTTCGTAGACTGCCTTTTCAACCTTCTGAAGGTCTATCTCCCATTTTTTGAAAAGAGATTTAAGTCTTATGAACTTGCCGTCAAATTCCACCTCCGTCTTCAGTGCATAGTACAAAAGAAAAGGTGCGGTGAAGGCTAAAATGACAAGGACCGCAAAACCCGCTCCCACACTTATCCCCTTCGGTATAAGGCTTCCGAGTATCGCACCTCCGACCACCAGAAACAGCATCACCGATCCGAACCAGATAAAACTGTCAATTCCGGCCGGAACATTTGAGATCTTAAATTTTTCTCCTCTCACATCCACTCCTCCGGGGAACCGGGACGTTTCCCCTGTCACGTTTTTCGTTTTCTTCCGACTCAGACATTATAACAAAAATACGCCACCGCCTCCACATGGACACGCCTTCCATGTCACCACATTCCGAAGCCTCCCGCCGGAGCGCTCCACATATCTCCGCCGCCGCGCTCCCCGGATGCTTTCTACTCAGCCGTAAAAATATGCTATAATCTGTAAGGCCTTTCCGGACAGAATGTTCCGGGGTGCGGTCAATGACTGACACCCCCGTGCCGGGCCTTTGATAAACGGAGATCATGATGAAAAAAATACTGATAGTTGAAGATGACAAAGAAATAAACAGACTCTTATCCGACTTTCTCAAAGAGAACGGATACGAGACCATATCTCTTTTTGACGGACTTAAAGTAACCGATACCATCAGAGATAATGCCGCAGATCTTGTGATACTGGATCTGATGCTCCCCTATAAGAGCGGAGATATGATCCTGTCCGATATCCGTAAGGTTTCAAGCATCCCCGTCATCATAGTCTCAGCCAAGGAAACCACACGGAACAAGATAGACCTCCTCAGACTCGGTGCCGACGATTATATGACCAAGCCCTTCGACCTCGAAGAAGTCCTGGCGCGTATTGAGAGCAACTTAAGGCGTGCGGGTTCTTTTTCCGGTGCGGAGGCGATACTCGAATACAACGGCCTTTGCATAGACGAAAACAATAATAAAGCGGCCCTCGACGGAACAGAGCTCACCCTCACGGCAAAAGAATTTGCCATACTCCGTCTTCTTCTCGAGCACCCGGAGAAGGTCTTTTCCAAAGCGAATCTCTTCGAAAGCGTATGGGGAGAGGAATATATCACCGAGGACAATGCCCTGAACGTACATATCAGCAACCTCAGGGCAAAGCTTAAGAAGATCTGCCCCGATAAAGAGTTCATCGATACCGTCTGGGGCATAGGATTCCGCCTTCATAAGGACTGAATCCCCGCATCTTTATATTCATACCGAATCTTTATGAATTCCTTAAACTTTTTGCAAATGTGCACATAGTTTTCTTAAATTCGCCCTTTATACTGACCTCATCAACAAAAAAACAACAAGGAGACAGAAAAATATGGACTCAATTGTAATGGAAGTAAAAGGGATCACCAAAAAATACCGCGATCATGCGGCTCTCGATAATGTCAGCTTAAAACTCGAAAAAGGAAAGATCTACGGATTCATAGGCCAGAACGGTGCCGGCAAGACCACACTGATAAGACTCATCACAGGCCTGGCATTTCCCACATCCGGTGAGATTTATCTCTGGGGAAAAACAGGCGATGCACAGCTCCAGCAGCAGCGCAAGAGGATAGGAAGCCTTATAGAAAGCCCCGCTCTTTATCCTTACATGACCGCTTACCAGAACATGGAAGTACAGCGAATCCAAAAAGGGATTCCCGATAAGAGCATCATCGATAAGACCCTGGAGCTCGTCGGCCTCTCCGATACAGGTAAAAAGAAGGTCAGAAACTTCTCACTGGGAATGCGTCAGAGACTCGGGATTGCCATAGCCCTTCTCAACGCTCCTGAATTTCTGATCCTCGATGAGCCCATTAACGGCCTTGATCCCGTAGGCATCAAAGAGGTACGAAACCTCATCAAAAAACTCAACAAAGAATACGGCATGACGATACTCATCTCCAGCCACATCCTTGAAGAGCTCTATAACACGGCAACGGATTTTGTGATCATCGATAAGGGAAGGATCGTCGAAGAGATCTCCGAAGATGAGCTGAATGAAAAATGCAAACAGCATATTGAGATAAAGACTCCCTCCTCGGAAAAAGCGATCATGGTACTTCAGCAGAAGCTTTCCACAGACAATTTCAAGGTAATGCCCGACGGCACCATTCAGCTCTATGACTTCCTTGACGATCTGGAAAAGGTTGCGGGAGCACTTGCAGAAGATAAGATCCTCGTGACCGGCCTTTCGATCACCGGAGATTCCCTTGAAGACTACTTCCTTGGCAAAATAGGAGGAGCCGCAAAATGAGCAGGATAATCAAAGCGGAACTGTATAAGATACTGCACAGTCCGGCTCCCTGGGGAATAGCTGCCGGATACTTCATCCTGGTGAGCATACTTGTACCGGATCATAGCGGTGATGTTTCATTTTTCCGTTCATCACTTTATCCGATCCCCTTTATGATCTTCATGCAGATCGCACTTGCGCTCTCGATGATCGGAAACGAGTTTGACCAGAGAATGCTGCAGGGATATGTAGCATCGGGCAACAAGAGGTTCCACATCTTTCTCGGAAAACTCCTCGTCTATCTGCTGATAAGCACGGGAATGATCGTCGTAACACTTCTTATTCACAGCCTTTACGGTCTCATCACAAGAGGCGAAGCGATTCCCTTTGGCACCATACTGTTCCTGCTTCCTTCTTTTGTCGGGATCTGTATGATACCCGCATTCCTGGCATTCGTCTTCAAGGACATCGGCAGGACTCTCGGAAGCGGACTCATCTTCTATCTCATCATGATAGTTTCCCTGAATAATGCATCGATAAGTGACAAGTCCGTATATCTTCCTTTCGGACATTCACTGCTTGCATATAAAGACATTCTTCCTTCGGATCTTTCCGGTCTTCTGTTGATCGATGCCGTATGGATCATCGTATTATTCGCCGGATCCTTCCTCGCTTTCCGCAGAAGCGACCTTAAATAAACTCATAACCCCGCATAAACAGGAGGCTCATATAATGAATAACCTTATAAAAACAGAACGCTATAAGCTCTTTCACAATCCCATCTTCTGGGCATTACTCGCAGGCATGACCGTGCTCGGTGCACTATCCGGCAGTGGCTACTCACAGTATTTCCTCGCTCATTCGCACGAAAGGATAAGCATCACATCCTTTTCAGGAGTGTTCAATGCAATGGTGGCCGACAGTATATTCCTGCTCGTAGCCGTCTGCGCTATGCTTGGATGGTTCATGGGACGCGAGTTTTCACTTCGCACGATCTCAACCGAAGTTTCATCCGGACACAGCCGTCTTCATATCTTTTTAAGCAAGACCATCGTATATGTTGTTTCCTATAACATCGTAATGATCCTTTACTCCCTGGCCGGAGCAATAAGCCAGATCAGGCTCTTCGGAACGGGCGATCTTACAGGCAACATCCTGAACATCTTAAGAACCTGCTTCTATATGATCCTTATGCAGAGCGCATTTTTCCTGATCACGATCACTATCGCTTTCGTACTCAGAAGCGGTATCAAGACCGCCATAGTCGCTCCCATCGTATCATTCTCAATAGCCATGACCTTCGTATCAGCTATACAGAATAAGCTTCCGGCGGCAGTTTTGTATATCAATCCCGTTTACAGACTCCGTGAGGCAACTTCCATGGGTTCCGCACTCATCGAAAAAGACATCATACTTCTGCCCGCGATCTTTACGGGTATCCTGTGGATAGCGGCATGTGGTATCATCACCTGGAAGAGTTTTTCAAAAAGCGATCTCAAATAATGTATTCCGCAAAAAATGATCCGGAGCGATCCGGCGAAACGAGGTCATCATGTCAGTCACAATAATAATACTGTTATCAATGATCTGTCTGTTTATCCTGTACAGATATCTGAAGCTCAGATCCGAGATCCGCAAGGTCTCGGATCAGCTTCAGTTACTGGTTTCCGGGGACAGTGAAAAAATGCTGGATATATCTTTTGTGGACAGTGAGCTGGAAAGACTTGCCGGCCTGTTCAACAGATACAATGACAAGCAGCGCATGAT
>CAMNEB010000097.1 GCA_946536155.1 uncultured Lachnospiraceae bacterium
TAGGTATTTCGGGCTGCGGAGTTAACGGACTGCCCTCTGAGGAACCGGCCTCGGGCGTCTACGGACCTCCCACCGAGATCGACGGACCTATAGAGCCGGTCTACGGGCCTCCTCCGGCTGATGTGGAGGAACCTGTCCCCGAAGTTTACGGACCTCCCGTTCAGATAGAAGAGCCGGCCCCCACAGTTTACGGCCCGCCGGAATACTTTGAAGGGAAATCCGATGACACCGGCACTGCTTTACCGGAGCCCGATGTCTATTCCGAGGAACCCATGGTGGATGTCTACGGTCCGCCCGAGTATTTCGGGATCGAAGTTGAGGAACCGGAAGCAACTGTCTATGGTCCGCCCGAGTATTTCGGGAACGAAACGGGAGATTAAAACCTTTCTTGGGAGATATTATGGATCTTGGCGAATTCAAAAATATTTATTCGGAAGTTCCGGGGTTTGAAGCTCTCAAAACAAATATGCTTGATAAGAGGTCTGAGGTCAGGGAGAGATTGTATCAAAAACCTGATCTCAGACATTTGTTTTTTGAGCTGACCCTTTCATGCAACGAGAGATGCTTTCACTGCGGTTCGAGGTGTGAGCCCGGTGAGGGAGAGGGGCTTTCTTTTGACAAGATAAAAGAGGTCCTGGACGAAGTGTCGGAGAATTTCGATAAAAGCAGGATGATGATCTGTATCACGGGCGGAGAACCCATGATACGGAAGGATTTCTTTGACATCGTCTCCTATATCCACAAAAGCGGATTTGTCTGGGGAATGACTTCGAATGCGACCCTTATAACAAAGGAAAATGCGCGAAGACTCAGAGAGTGCGGAATGGCCACAATATCCGTGAGCATTGACGGGCTTGAGGAGACCCATGATTCCCAGAGGGGACTAAAGGGCGGATACAGGCTTGCCATGCGCGGGATACAGAATCTGATCGACGAGGATTTCTTCAAAGCTATACAGATCACCACTGTCATAAACCATAAAAACATCAAAGAGCTTGATCCTCTTTTTGAAATTGTGAATGGGATGGATGTGGATTCCTGGAGAGTCATAGGGATAGAGCCCATCGGACGTGCCCTCGATCATCCGGATATGCTTCTTACCCCGGAGGATCAGAGGAGACTGTTTTCTTTCATCATCGATAAGAGGAAGCAGGGGTATCCCGTGGAATACGGATGCTCACATTTCCTCGGAAAAGATCTTGAGGGGAATGTAAGAGACAGGCTGTTTCTCTGCAATGCCGGAACATTTACCGCAAGCATAAGGGCCGACGGCGGAATAACGGGATGCCTTGACATCATGCCCCGGAAAGAAACCATCTTCGGGAATGTATATACCGATTCTTTTACCGATGTCTGGAATAACAGATTTGAGATATTCAGAAGACATCTGTCCGAAAGAAACAAAGAGTGTTCCGAATGCCAATATGAAAAGTGGTGTGCGGGGGGCGCACACCACAGCTGGGATTATGATAATGATAAACCGCTCATCTGTTTTAAGGACATTCTGTTCTGAGCGGGTTCGGTCCGCTTACGCGTCTGTACATGGCCGCGCATGGCCGAATATGACTGCGCGAGACTTCTGTTATGACATCTGTGCGGTAAAGAGATTGTAGTAGATGCCCTTTTTGTCCAGCAGTTCTCTGTGGGTTCCGATCTCGGCGATCCTGTGACCGTCGATGACCATTATCCTGTCTGCATTTTTCAGGGTCGAGAGCCTGTGCGCGATGGCGAAGGTGGTCTTTCCTCTTGTCAGTCTCTCGAGTGCTTTCTGGATCATGAATTCGCTTTCAGTATCAAGACTTGCCGTTGCTTCATCCAGAATGAGTATCCTGGGATCGGGAAGGATGGCTCTTGCAATGGCGATCCTCTGGCGTTCGCCTCCCGAAAGAGTATATCCCTTTTCACCCACGTAGGTATTGTAGCCGTCGGGGAGCGCAGTGATGAAATCGTGTGCGTTTGCAAGCTTCGCAGCCCTGATGATCTCTTCTTCGGATGCATCCGGCTTTGAGAATCTGATGTTGTCCAGGATGGTGCCCGAGAAGAGGAAGGTTTCCTGCAGTACTACGCCGAGCTGTGAATGATACGATTTTCTGCTGATATCCTTCATATCGCATCCGTCCACAAGGATCCGTCCGTCATCGGTCTCATATAATCTCATGAGGAGATTGATGAGAGTGGATTTGCCGGTTCCCGACGCACCGACTATTCCGATCATCTCACCCGGCTTTATCACAGCATTTATATCCTCGAGTACCGGCTGGTATGATTTGTATCCGAAGGTTGCGTGGTCGAATGTTATCTCGCCTTTTATATCGATATCCTTTTCCTCGCCGGTTTCTTCTTCGGCGGTCTGCGCCAGGACATCGTAGATCCTTTCGAGAGAACTGGTCAGTCTCGATAATTCCCTGGGAAGTCTTCCCAGCCATCCGACATACTGGAACATCAGAAGAGTGTAGGTTATGAACTGATAGAGTTCGCCTGCACTCATTTTGTCTCCAAGGACATCCAGTCCTCCGAAATAGACAACTATGACGAGTCCCATTCCCATGAGGAATGAGATCAGGAAATCAAACATTCCCCAGAATCTCTCGTTCTTTTTCTGGACGATGGCAAAGCTTCCGGATACGGTCTTGAACTTTTCCGATTCGTCCTTTTCCCTGCCGTAGCTCTTTACGGTACGCATTCCGGATATGACGTCCTGAAGGTCGCTGGCCACATCGTCGTTCTTCTTGTACTGCAGGTGGAAGATACGGCTTATGGTCTTTCTGAATGTGAATATCACGGCAGATACGATGGGTATCAGGATGAATGTCAAAAGTGCCAGCTTAAGGTTCAGGATCATCATGAAGATGACATCCCATATGAATATGAAAAATACGGCAAACAGGTTGCAGAATACATCCGCCATGAAGTCGGAGATGAATCTGGTATCCTGGGTGATCCTGTTCAGCAGCTCTCCGGGTCTTCTGTCATTGATGAAGCTCAAAGGGAGCTTCTGATATTTGTCAAAGAGCTGTGCTCTTAAGTCTGCTGCTATGGTGGATCCGAGCCTTGCCGTTGCGTTGCTCTTTGCCACATTTACGATGACTATGGCGACGCTCAGGAAGAACATCATACCCAGGAAGATGAGTGCGGTCTTCATATCTCCGTTCCCTTTAAGGACATCGTTTATGAGCCTTTTCTGGATCTCGGGATTTAAAAGGGTCGTCACCGCCGCGAGGATCATCAGTATAAATGCGAGTATGAAGCCTCTCTTATAAGATCTGACCAGCTTCATGAATACGCTTAAGAATCCTCCTGTTCCCGTGCAGTGAGGGCAGGTCTTCGTTCCGGGGATCGCTCTTCCGCATTTAGGGCAGGTCCTTTCATACTCGGTACTTATGACTTCTTCGTATCTTCCGGATATAAGTATGTTGATGCCTCTTGCGATATATGCATATCTTGCAAGGTGCTTTGACGAATAATGGGCAAGAACGCATGTCTCATCACCCTTTCTCAGGGTGAGCAGACCGCCTCCTATTCCGGGTTCCGCATAGGCTCTGTCAAAATCCGGTATGTCGTATTCGGTTAAGCTGTTATTTCTTATGACACAGACCCTGCCCGTTGTGACAACGAGGAATGAGTCGTCCGTCCACCTGCCGTTTTCGTCTATATCGATGGGAACGGCATAGTAGATCTTCTCGTTATCCTTAAGAGCGATCAGCTTTTCTGTGTTTTTTGGAAGTTCGTATTTTAAGATCATTATTCAGGCCTCGGTTTGACCGCCCGATCATAAGAACAGATCGAGCATTCTCTTTTCTTTCTGTGACAGTGCTTCGACATCTCTTATCTCAAAACGGTTCTCATCGATATCCATTATGATCAGTCTGGTATCGGACAGCTTGGTCACCGCATTGGATCCCATGTTGATGGCGAACCTGCATTCTCCTTTATCTGTCATCACGTGGAAATATGCAAAGCCGTATTCGTCCTTGATGTTCATTATCTTATTTATGACGGGAGTGAAGTAGCACAGATCCAGCTGATGCCTTATGACATCCCTTGACTCTTTGTTCATCAGCTCAAGGTCTTCTATGATACCGATCTCTCTGTCCGAATCATCGTGGTCTCTTACCGACAGATATCTGTCCGCATCGGAGAAGGGGAAAAGCCTGACGATCTTTACTCTGTTGTATCTGGTCCCTTCATGATCGAGCATCACCGTACCGCCTGCCGTCAGGGTGAAGGTATCGGAAGGACTTATGATATTCATGGCGGTCATTTCTTCCGCTTTTTTCTCGAATATGTTTACTGCGTTTTCGGACATGGCGTCTCCTTTTCTTTATCCTGCATATGACATGTTTGTCAGAAATTCTGTTCCATCGATCTGTTCTGGAGATCCAGGAGATTTCTGAACAGTCCGTCTTTCTTGTCTTTCAGCTCGTCCCAGGTGCCTTCTTCGGTGATCCTTCCTCCGTCGATGACGATGAGTCTGTTTGCGTCGCGGAGAGTGGAGAGTCTGTGTGCGATGGAAAGAGTGGTCCTTCCCTTGACAAGGTATTTTAATGAGTGCTGGATCGCTTTTTCGGTTTCGGTATCAACGCTTGCTGTGGCCTCATCGAGTATCAGGATCTTGGGGTCCGCAAGTATCGCTCTTGCTATGGAGATGCGCTGCTTCTCGCCTCCCGAAAGATCCTTTCCGGATGCACCGATGATCGTGTCATATCCGTCGGGAAGCTTTGAGATGAATTCATGGGCGCTTGCCAGCTTTGCGGCTCTTATGATATCGGCTCTTGATGCGTTCTCATTGCCGTATGCTATGTTCCTGGCAACAGAACCCATGAATATATATGTGTCCTGCGATACCATGGCGACATTTCTGCGAAGGTCGGAGAATGCCAGATCCTTTACGTTGATCCCGTCGATCTCTATGGAGCCTTCGTTTACGTCGTAAAGTCTGGAGATGAGATTGACGAGGGTTGATTTGCCGGCGCCTGATCTTCCGACTATTCCCAGCATTTCCCCTTCTTCAACCTTAAGGTTTATGTTCTTGAGAACAGGGCGTCCCGCTCTGTATCCGAAGGTCATGTCCTTGAGTTCTATGATGCCTGCGGGATTTTCAAGCCTTACGGGGTTTTCCTTTTCCCTGACCTCGGGGATGGCATCAATGATCTCAAACAGTCTCTCCGAAGAGTTGATGCTCTCTGACCATGTCCTGAAAACCCATGAGAAGAAATTCATGGGACCGTTCAGCTGTCCCACATATCCGACGAATGTTATCAGTACGCCCAGCTCGATCTCGCCTGTCTTCAGAACGAAGAAGACACCTGCTATCCATATCCATATGCTGGATACCTGCTGTACGAGGTTGTAGAGGATCGCGAATCTGTTGCGCAGCCTTACCATGTTGATCTCTGCGTCCTTCAGATTGTTGCTGGGATGGGTGAACTTTGCTATCTCTGAATCCTGCTGTCCGAATGCCTTGACCACTCTTGCACCCGTCAGGTTGTCGTTTGCCTTGCCTGTCACGGCTTTCTCCGCGCGGTGTCTCTTTCCCGAGAGAGTCCAGAGTCCGGGCCGGAGCTTGACTGTCATATACACCAGAAGGGGCAGGAGTATGCATGCAAGGAGCGCCATCTTCCAGTTGAGTCTGTACATGACCGTGAAGGTCGCGATGATGGTTATGCTGTGAACGAATATCATGGGAAGACCGTCTATGAAGAATTCACGGACTCTCTCCGAATCGCTCAGCACTCTGGTCATGAGACCTCCTGTCTGCTTGCTTACGAAAAAGTTCATGGACAGTCTGCTCATGGCATCGAAGACATCCGTCTTGATATCCCTGACGGTGCTGCTGGCAACCTTTGCCATGACGAATATCTGCATGTAATTGGAAAATGCCTGCAAAAGCCTTACCACGATCATCGTGACTGCGACCGCCGCAAGGGCGATGGCGTATTTCTTCGCAAATCCGAAGGAGTCAAGATAAATGTCGTCTTTGGTGAGGACATGGTCGAAGAGGACCGTTCCCGTAAGGTAAGGCCAGATGATATTTACTGCGCCTGAGATAAAATAGGTGAAAAAGAGGATGATTATCTCGGCCCTGTATTTCAGAAAGTATTTTAAAGTCCTTGCAAATATCGAGCGCTTGCTGCGCTTTTTTGCAGCGGGCTCCTCGGCATCGCCGGTATCATGACTCTCTTCTTCGGCAGACAGCTCCCCGCTCTTTATATAAGTGCGGAGCTTCCTGTGAAGAACAGTCATCTCCTGCTGGTATCTGTTGGAAAATGCCGCGATGATCACCGGACTTCCGTCATATTCCGCCGTGAGTATGTTGGATCCGATATAGTTGTCCAGTCTCAGATGCAGGATACGGCCAAGGTCGTAAGTGCGGACGGAATAATCGGACGGCTCGGTGATATCAAGGTCCGAAGTATCTATGCCCCTGAAATAGTTGACATAGCTGTCAGGAAGAGGCGCGGTGCATACAAAGATCCTGTCTTTGGTCACCGCAAGAAATCCCTTTATATATTCTCCGTCTTCGGAAAGGTCCGTGGGAGATGATAAAAGGATGTCTTTTTCATATATGCCCGATTCTTCGAGTTTGCGCAGAACTGCAGGTTCCGACTTGATCTCAGTCTTCAAGATTTATTCCTCATTTAAGCAAAATTTGAAATTAATTTTATCATAGCGGGTATATAATATCATCCGTAATATTGTTCTCATATTGACGGTTTTTTATCATGAATCTGCATACGGATTATTAATGCGGATGACGGGAAAAGGTACGTAAAATGGATATACGTGAAGCAGAAAAGATAACGGATACCGGAAGTCTCAGACTGGATACGAAAGGGATCGCACCCTACATAGTATGTAAGGACTTTGAACTTCCGGGGATATTGCACGGTTTTTCCACAAGGCTCGGCGGTGTCAGCACAGGGATATACGAATCCATGAATCTCGGGATCCGCCTGGATGACGAGAGGGAGCATGTCATCGAAAATTACAGGAGGCTCGGAGAGAGCATGGGGTTTGACTACAGGCGCCTTTCCCTGCCGGATCAGGTTCATGAGACAAATATCCTTGCGGTCACGGAAGAGGACGCCGGTGACGGTATAATGAATGCCGGGGCTCATCACAGGATTGATGCCCAGATCACGAATGTCAGGAATCTTCCTCTCATCGCATATGCGGCGGATTGTGTTCCGATACTTCTTGCGGATCCTGTGGCAGGGGCTGTCGGCAGTGTCCATGCGGGATGGCGCGGAAGCGTCTCGGGGATCGCAGCAAAGACCGTCGCCGCAATGGTCTCTGAATACGGATGCAGACCGGGGGATATTCATGCGGTCATAGGCCCCTCGATCGGGCCGGACAGTTATGAAGTCGATGATCCCGTGATAAATGCCGTAAAGGAATGTGCATATATCGGAGATACTGAGAAAGACAGGGTGTTCAGGCCTGTTCCTGATAATGAGGGCAAATATATGCTCGACCTGTGGAGCCTTAACGAAGAGATACTGATAAAGGCAGGCCTGCCCCGCGGGAATATATACAAGACAGGGCTCTGTACATTGAAGCATCATGATCTGTTCTTTTCCCACAGATATACTCAGGGAAGGAGGGGGCTTAACGGATCTGTCATAATGCTGAAGTGACTTAAGGGCAAGAACGAAGCGCTCTCTTAACAAAAAAAGGATAAGGAGAATTAGTCTCAGGTGAAGAAGGCTGTACGGCCTTTTTCACCTGTTTTTTTGCCTTTTATCAAAAAATCGACTGATAGTCGAAAAAAGTGTTGACAATTTGCCTGTGCGCCAGATACAATAAAACCGACCGATAGTCGAGAAAAGAAAACGAAAAAGACAGTTATAGTGCACGAATTAATTAATTGCACTTTCGCGGACTGCAAATGGCTTAGA
>CAMNEB010000098.1 GCA_946536155.1 uncultured Lachnospiraceae bacterium
GTTCCCCCGGCATCATTTACTTTGACGTTTACGGTGATGTTGATACCGAGTTTTCCGCCGTCCGGGCAGACCACACTTATTTCTTTGTTATCCGAATCTCCTGCTGATACTGACATATCTTACCCCCGGGTATTGTCATCTTTTTCATATATGCAGATCAATTACCGTTAAGCTTGCCCATGAAGCTTCTGAGTCTTTCATCATCCGAACCGAACAGTTCCTCGGGACTTCCCTCGGCGCGGATAACGCCCTTTTCCATGAATATCATACGGTCTGATACTTCTTTTGCAAAATTCATCTCATGTGTGACGATGATCATGGTCATATGAAGTGCGGCAAGGTCCCTTATTACCTTAAGGACCTCCCCCGTAAGTTCGGGATCCAGGGCCGATGTGGGTTCGTCAAAAAACAGGACCTTCGGCTCAAGCGCAAGCGCCCTTGCTATGGAAACTCTCTGCTGCTGTCCTCCGGAAAGCTGGCAGGGATAGCCTGAGATCTTATCAATAAGTCCAAGCTTTTCAAGACATTCCTTTGCCTTTTTATCGGCTTCTTCTTTGGATCTTCCCGCTATGATCTGCGGCTCCGTAACATTTTTCAGCACGGAATAATGAGGGAAAAGATTAAAGTTCTGAAAGACCAGCCCGAAGGTCTTTCTTATCTCCTTAAGCTCTGCTCCGGATGCATAAGAGACACGCCCGTTTTCTTCATGTGCAGCCTGTTTTCCGGCATAATAAAGAGATCCGCCGTCCATGGTCTCCAGCATGCAGGCGCATCTTAAAAGTGTGGATTTTCCGGAACCGGAAGGACCGATAACGGAGACCACTTCTCCCTCTTTTACGGATAAAGAGATGCCCTTAAGGATCTCCTCTCCGTCAAAATTTTTTCTGCAGTTTTCTATTTTGACAAGTTCCATGTTTTAAGCAAAACCCTATCTGTCAGATCCTGTAGTAATCATAATGCTTCTCGACCCTCTTGCAGACATGTGCGACCAGAAGGTTGAATACATAATAGAACACGCCTGCTGCCATGAGGGGTGCAAGACTTGCTTCCTTGGCCGCTATCTGCTTTGCCATGGTGAACATCTCCGCCGTTGCGATGGCAAAAGAAAGCGACGTATCCTTGACGAGAGTTATTATCTCATTGGTCATTGCGGGAAGCACTCTTTTGAACATCTGGGGCATTACTATCCTGATGAAGGTCTGCACTCTCGAATAGCCCAGGATCTGTGCCGCTTCGTACTGTCCCTTGGGGATCGACTGGATACCGGATCTGTAGATCTCGGCAAAATATGCGGCATAGTTAAGTGAAAAAGCTATTATGACGGCAACAAATCTGTAACCCGAGGTCACGTTGATGCCGAATCCGTAGAAAGGAAGGAAATAGATGACGATGATCTGGAGCATAAGGGGAGTTCCGCGCATCACCGATATATAGATGCCGGATATGACGGAAAGCACCTTGTTTTTACTCATCCTCGCCAGAGATAAAGGAAGACCGAGCGGTATGGAAAAGAGCAGTGTCAGAAGAAAGATCGACACCGTCACTCCCATACCGCCCATTAATTTTTCTAATACCACGTTTAAAGGCATATATTATTTTCCGATGCAGATTGATTCAGGAATTCCGTAATCACTGTAGTTGTCTGCGATCCTTGCGATGGTGCCGTCTGCAGCCATCTCATTAAGTGTGCTCTGGACCTTGTCCCTGAGTTCAGTGTTTCCGAGCTTAAAGCCTACTCCGTACTGCTCGGATGAGAGCTGCTCATCAAGGATCTTGAATCCGCCGTCGATCTGTCCGAGAAGATACTGTGCAACACCGATATCGATACATACCGCATCGAGAACACCCTGGTTAAGATCCATCCATGCGGTGTTGTAATCGGCATACTGGGTGAGATTACCAAAGGTTGCGGCAAGATCCGCGCAGTCGCCCTCAAGAGCGGCAAGTGCTGAGGAATCCTTCTGAACTCCCACTTCCTTGCCTGCAAGATCCGCAAGTGTATCGATCCCCACTGCTCTGACTATAACGACCTGGCTGTTATCAACATAGGGCTCGGTAAAAGTATACTGCTCTTCACGTCCGTTGATGGTAAAGCCGTTCCAGATACAGTCGATGGTTCCGGAATTAAGTTCGGCATCCTTGGCATCCCAGTCGATGGGCTGTTTTACAAGTTCCCAGTTGTTGCGTCTGCATACTTCCTCGGCAAGTTCAAGGTCGAATCCGGTATACTGTCCGTCATCTCCCATGTAGCCGTAAGGAGGGAATTCCGCATCGAAGCCCACGGTAAATGTATCTGACGAAGCCTTTCCGCAGCCTGCCAGAAGTGATGCTGCCATGACACCGCACATAAGCGCTGAAACAAGTTTCATTTTTTTCATAAATAACTCCTCCCCGGTCCTCCGTCATGCGGAAGATCCATTTCAACCGAATATCTTTTGGATAATAGCACAGAATGCGTATTCATGCAATGAATGAGGAGATCACAAGGAGCCCCCGACCAGCCCGTCATCGATCATGATATTTATCTTCCTGCGGAAAGAATCTGCGTCCGAATGGCCCGCATCGATCGCGGCATTGTACCATTTATAAGCATTTTTCCAGTCCATGAGATTCTCATATGCCATTCCGGCATTGCCCATTCCCTTGACGCTTCCGAAGAGATCTGCCTCAAGGGTGAAAAAGTAAGCGGCTCTCTTATAGTCCTGATCGTAGTAATAGATGAGCCCGAGCCTGTTGAACATATCCTCATCCTCCAGGCAGTTTGGCTCTTTGATGATATAAGGCTCATCATCCGTTTCGGTAAAGCCGCCGGCCATAAGGTAATACATCCTGCCCGAATGATCGTCCATGGAAGTGCCGAGGCCATCGCAGGTCATATCCCCAACGATCTTCATGGCATACCTGCTTCCTGCCTCTGCGGCTTTCCTGTACCAGTCGATCGCGAGTGCATAGTTTTCCCGAAGATAATAGCTTCTTCCTATGCCGATAAAGGCTTCGCTCTCAAGCAGAGGGCAGATCTCCTTTGTACCGGAAAAGTATCTGACCGCTTCATCCCCTGTCATAGGATCTCCATCATAACCGTCCACAAGGATATCTCCTTTTATCAGATACGCCAGTGCCGAGATTTCCCTGTCATCCGACTCTATCGCGCCATCCACGTACTCCATCGCCTTTCGGGGATCCGGGTCTTCTCCCGGAACAAGTCCCTTATACCACATGAGGGCTTCATAGTAATTTGCTTCTTCACATCCGGCAAAAAGAGCATTGTCAAAGCATTCCTTTGCTTTTACCCGGTCTGCCTCTACTCCGCTTCCGTTCAGGTACAGATCTCCCATTCCCATGAGCGAGAGCATGCTTCCCTGTTCGATACCGGTCTCATAATATCCCGCAGCAGCCACGGGATCATTGTCCCTCAGACTGTTCCTGCCCAGATAATAATATGCATCGGGAAAAGATGCGGAAAGCTCCTTAAGTTTATCGATCTCGGCATCGCGTCCGATAATGTCGCTCACTCCCCAGTATTCGTTTCTTGCGTGAAGATAGTCCGCATTCCTCTGATTTTCTTTATGTATACGCATAAAAAACAGTGAATATATGAAACCGCCGGCTATGAGCACACCGATGAGTGAATATACAAAGACCGCTTTTTTCTTCTTCGCCTTTTTTCTCTCTGCCCGCTCCGCTTCGATCTCCTCTTTGGTCTTCGGCGTGACTGCAGGTGCTCCGGAGGGCGCACTGACTATGATCTCTATGTATTCACGCAGGGATACGATATTTTTTTTGAGCGGTTTTGATACGGCATCAAGCCAGTGAACTCTTGTGAGATAATACTCAAGTTCGCTGCTCATCTGACCGTCCGATAATCTGAAGGGCACGATCGTAAGTCCCGCATTGAATGCCACGGCAACTTCATTCATGACCTGTCTTGAATTGTTTGATTCATCCGTAAAAATGAGCACAAGGACCTTGGCCTTTTCCAAAGCCTTTGTGATGGCGGTGACCCACTCCTCACCGGGACGGATATCCCTCGGAGCATACCAGCATCTGATACCGTGCTGCTCAAATTCCGAGACCACGGCATCGGCGATATTTTTGTTTTTGCTCGAATAGCTTATGAAAACATCATGCAGGCCATTTGCTGTTTCGATCATCCGTCTTTCCTCATATTCACGGCAGGAGCGTAAGAAGCGTCCCTATGTTCTGTCTGTGTTCACCGCTGTTCAAATAACTGCTTCTTACGATCTATCAGTTCGGGAAGGCGTTCTGTATAGTCCTTCACATCTTTGAAATTCTCGCATCTGCTTATATCAAGCCGGAGCACTCCGCCGTCACGTATCAGATCACCCAGAGCCTGCGAAGAGTCTTCCTTTTTGTTTGCGGATCCCCGGAACGCAGTAACCGTCTCCGTATTCCGGATTGCGGGCGCATCTGCGGGTCTTACCCTCTTCGTGACGGTACCCGCTCCGAATCCCAGGATCGTCTGCACTTCCTCCATCATCACCACATTATAAAGACATTCCTTACCGGGGCGGGCATATCCGATATTTTCAAAGCCTCCCGACATATCCTTCTGACGATACAGATAATAGGGCTCAAGGCCTATGGAGAGCGCACATTTTCTTGCCAGCTCCTGTATCTCTTCGGTATTTGTGATCTCTCCGTAGCCGTTTTTTTCAAGCCACTCTCCCATGGCGGAAGCTCGCTTAAGAGCAAGTGAATGTACGGTAAGAGAATCGGGCTTAAGATCTTCAAGCACCTCGCAGGTATGGGCGACTTCATAAGCGCCCTCACCCGGGAGCCCCAGGATTATATCCATATTGATATTGTCAAATCCGAGATCACGGGCCATCTTATAGGCCTCCACGGTCTCTGCGGCAGTGGCCCTTCGTCCTATCAGATCCAGCGTCTTCTGGTTAAAGGTCTGGGGATTTACGGAGATCCTGGATATACCGTGTTTTTTAAGGACACGGAGCTTCTCTTCGGTTATAGAATCCGCTCTTCCCGCTTCAACGGTAAATTCAATATCCGGTCCCGTAAAATAGATATCCTCGGCTGCGGAGATGATCCGGTCAAGCTGTGATGCGGACAGAGCCGTGGGAGTACCGCCTCCCATATATACGCTGTCCGGAGCTCTTCCGGGAATGATGGACGAACACTCCTTCATCTCGCGGATAAGAGCATCAACATAGGCCTCGCCGCCATCCTTTACACTTGAAAGAGGATATGCGGTAAATGAACAATACAGACATCTTGTCGGGCAGAAAGGGATCCCGATATAGACGGAATATCCTCCCGAATAGCCCCTCTCATCACCCGGTGCGGAAAACTCCCTGTGCTCACACGCGGAGAGCATCTGTGTTTCGACTCTCGCGATATCCCAGGACATATCGATCTTGTCATCCGTTACAAGATATTCCTCTTTATAATACCCTGCAGCTTCGCTCCTGCCCCTTCCCGCAAGAGTACATATAAATGCGGGCTTTGTGGGCCTTACGCCGTTCATCATTCCCCATGGCAGTTCCCGGCCGGTATCATCCTTGAATACGGAATAGAGCCTTCTGCAGAGTGCTTTCTTATAAACCGTAAAATCCCTGTCTTCGTCATAGGATCCGCAGATCAGTTCCTCTGCGGTATACCGGTACTCTTTTCCGGAAAACAAAGCCGATGCATCACCTGCCTCATCGACCTTTATACTGAAAAAATATCCCGCATCTTCAGCCTCTTTTTTTACATCTTCCCTGCTGCCTGGCACCACGGGCTTTATATCCATCTCGGGATAAAAAGACCGAAGAAGCGCCAGCACATCCATCAGGTACTTCTCCGGTTCTATATATACATAGTTTCTTTTTTCCATCATGCTTCTCTCAGCCATCAGTCTCTGAAATGGATCTGTCTTTTGCCTTCCTTCATTTCAGCCTTGATCCTTGCCTTATCCTCATACATGTGTACATCGGCCTTTTTGATCATCTCTTCAACACTGCCGCTGTCGGAATAACCGAATGCACATGAGTAACCGGAATCATCCACGGCTTTTCTCATTGCTTCCTCCTTTTCCGCCACACTTCCCGAGGAAGACTTGCTGCACAGGACCATGAACTCATCTCCGCCGATACGATACACCTTATCACGTCTGGACACATTAGTCTTAAAGCACTTTGACACGGTCGCAAGTCCCTTGTCCCCGGCCTCATGTCCGTAATTGTCATTCAGCCACTTCAGTTCATTCATGTCAATGGAAATGACGGCACCTATGGTCTCACCGTTTTTCTCTAAATGACTGTAATAAGACTGTCTGTTCAGAAGGCCTGTCAGGGTATCCCTCTTGGTATACTGTGAATAGGTATACAGATAGTAGAGCATGATGCATGCTCCGAATGTATGATTGACCAGATCCGAACTCTCGTATCCGAAGAGACCGAACATCGCAGCTCCCACGGCCGAAACGGCCATAACAAAAAGTATCAGGCTTTCCTGGATCGAATGATCCGAGACCACCCTTATGGAGATGATCAGGAGTACGACAACATAGAACGCGCAAACTATGTACTGCGTATATCCCAGAGGACCTCTCTGAAAATGATTATCATCAGTAAAATAAAATACTATTCCGGAAAAAAGACCCGAAAACGAAAGTACGATATTGATCAGAGCAGGAATCGATAACAGCCTGCTGGCTTTGTCGTACACTATGAAGATAGTCTCAAGTATGATGATGGGACGAAGGCTGTATCCTATCGCAGAAAAAATGACACGCCAGACCGAAAGATATGCCAGATTTCCGTAATAGGTCTCGAAACTGTCGGATACGGACAGAAGAAAGATCAGGATGATGGTTATCCTAAGATCGCGTATCATGTCCTTCCTGAGAAAAACATCATACGCCGAAAGGGCCATCATGCCTATGAGCATAAGGAGCAGCACATAATTATTTACAAGATAGTTATCTAATATATTCATAAATCTGCATGATCCGTTTTACGCGGCACAGACAGGTCTGTAACCGTCCGTTTGAATCCTGTCAGAATTCATCCGTAAAAAACGGATTGTATTTTTTTTCATGTCCTATTGTTGTTGAAGCACCGTGTCCCGGATAGACAACCGTTTCATCAGGCAGAGTGAAGAGCTTCTCTTTGATGCTCGAACTGAGCGTCGATGCGCTTCCGCCTCTGAAATCGGTCCTTCCGACCGATTCTTCAAAAAGCGTATCTCCGGAAATCAGTATCCCCGCTTCTTCTATGTAGAAAGAAACGCTTCCCGGGGTGTGTCCCGGAGTCGATATAACACGGATACGTATGCCGCAGAGTTCAAGCTCCTGACCGTCCTCTATCCACACATTCGGCTTAAGCGTCATGGGAGTTCCGTACATGGCGGTCATGTTATAGGATGAATCGGAAAGCATCTCCTCCTCGGCTTTCGGAGCGTAGATCTTTACGGCATCCTCTCCTCTCTCCGAGGCAAGACTTCCTGCCGAGAGCCTGACATCCTGTGCACCCATTATATGATCGAAGTGCCCGTGAGTGATCATCAGGGCTCTCACATGAAAGCCTGCGCCTTCAATGCGTCTTACGATCTCTTTGCCCGTATCCGGTGCATCAAACACTATGCAGTCCGGCGAACCTTCCCTGTAAACAAAGTAGCAGTTTGTCTGGACGGCACCGATCACCATCCCGCCTATCTTGATCTCTCCCATCAGTTCCTCATTTCAAACGCTTTTTAAATCCGCATGAGCATCCCGTTATGCTCCAGCTCTTTCGATGTCGACAATACCCTGAACGCTTCGGATCTTATCACAGATATTCTCCAGTTCTTCTCTTCCGTGTATCTCAAAGGCAAGCTGGATAG
>CAMNEB010000099.1 GCA_946536155.1 uncultured Lachnospiraceae bacterium
GATACATGCTTATAGAAAAGAAGGGGATCTACGATCTTGAAGGAATACTCGCCGTTAGCCTTGATGTTAACGGTAAGCTTCATGTTAAGATCGGGATCTACGATCTTGAAAGGAACAGTCTGAGGAGTTCCCCACTTGTTCTGAAGTATCTCCTTGGTATTGATGAAGTATACTCTCTGATCGTGTCCGGTATTTCCGCCCATTGCGATCCTGCGTCCTACGGTCTTGAAAGTCTCAAGAAGATTGTGACCGAGTTTGCCGCAGAAAAGTGAAGGCTCGGATGAAGTATCATAAATGAATTCACCGGGCTCTGCGCAGAAATCGACAACAGCACCCTGATCTACGATCAGCATACACTGTCCCTCGTTAACGGCGATCTTGGAGCCGTTGGAGATAATGTTGTCATTTCCTTTTGTGTTGTTGTTTCTCGCTCCGTTGGTCCTTACCTGACCTTTGGTGAGAAGCACATCGTTAGGCATAGAATCGCAGTAGAAAAACTCAAGCCACTGATCGGCCATTGCTCCGCCTGCTGCTGCTAAAGCCGCACTAATAAGTCCCATCTGTAATCCCTCCTAAAATGATTATTGCCGATTTTCCGCAAATGCCTTAAGGCACCTGTAAAAGCAACAAGATGATTATACACTAAGGGGTCCTTTACATGCAAGAACAGGTGCCCTTTCGTACACCTTTTTTCACCCGTAAAAAAACAGAAGCGGCCCGTAAAGGCCGCATCCTGTAAAGTCATCTTTCATCCGGATCTTCTCTTAACAATTGTTCTTCCGCCATATCATCTATCATATGCTCGATAATGGATTTTTTGAGATAGATATCATATCCGAGCTGACATATAAAAGCGAACTTCTTTAAATACTCCCTCTTGTCATCGGGCGCATCCTCAAAGGACCTGCTCATCTTCTCGACCTTCTCGTCGAGGTCCTTTTTAAGCTTGGCCCTTGCTCCCTTGCCGGCGGAAAGCATCTCGGCGTAGAGCTGCTCCACCGAATAATCATCCCCGAGATATTCGTCCGACATCGGTGACAGGAGGGTCTGAATGTCGGGTATGGAGAGGAATGACTTGAAATAGAATATGAACAGAAGCTCAAGCATGTGCTCTCTTGAATATTTCTTCTTGACCGGAGGATGGATCAGATGGTTCTTGGCATAGTTGTTGATCATGGTCTTGGTCAGCACCTTGTCTTTCGAAGGCTTCCTGACCAGGCCCCTTAACTTGCGGTCCATAAGGGTGGTCAGCTGATCCATATAAAGCTCCATTGCGGGAAGCTCATCAGGTGAAACCGTGTTAAGGGTGCGAAGATTGTCGATCGCACGTTCAACTGTTTCCTCAAATCTTTCTTCACTCATAAAAAAATCCGCTCCTCTGCGGTGTATCTTACGTAAGTGTCTGCGGTATACTAAGCGCAAACATCTTCTGTATGATTATATAGTTTCTAAAACTACATGGCAAGAGCATTGATCATCGACATTTTGTAATTCTCGTAATATACTTTTACTTTGCTATGATAAAAAAGATCATTGAAAAAATAAAAAAAGACCCCATGCTTCCTGTGTCACTCCTTGCGGCTCTCATATCCCTCGTGATCACTCCGCC
Organism: uncultured Lachnospiraceae bacterium; assembly: GCA_946536155.1. Taxonomy (GTDB): domain Bacteria; phylum Bacillota; class Clostridia; order Lachnospirales; family Lachnospiraceae; genus AC2028. Next base: position 1,610 of record CAMNEB010000099.1, read on the forward strand.
GGATAAAAGCCTGCTGTCCGCCATCGACTGGCACACCCTGGGAATACTGTTCATGATGCTGACCATCCTCGAAGGCTTCAAGCAGGAGGATCTGTTCAAGCCTCTTTTAAAGCTCAGCTCCCGCTTTTCGACGATGGCTTCACTTTCGCTGTTTTTGATATTCGGTGTTTTCTTCACCTCAATGTTCGTGACAAACGATGTATCCCTCATAATCTTCGTGCCCCTCACGATACTGCTCTTCAGGAGCGCGGGAAGAGAAGAATGCATACTCCCCGTCATCACCATGGAGAACATCGCCGCGATACGCGGATCACTCCTCATGCCCTTCGGAAGTCCGCAGAACCTCTTCCTCTTCCATAATTCCGGAGTGGGCGCGGGACGTTTCATTCTTCACATGTCTCCCCTGTGCATCTCGTCTGCGGTACTGCTGGTCATCTTCGTACTCGTCTATTATCGCAGGGAAAAAGGGGCAAAGATCGATTTTTCCCTTGAACTCAAAGAATGGAAAAAAGAATACCGCATAAGAAGGATCACATATCTCATCCTGTTCGTGATAGTCATCGGAGTCATAGTCAGCAGGACCGGATACTGGCCCGCCGCGGTGGTCATCGTCATCGTCTCGGTACTTGCCGTAAACAGAAAACTGCTCAGAAGCGTCGACTATGTGCTCCTCGTGACATTCTTCTGCTTTTTTGTTTTTTCATCCTCTGTATGCGCAAATCCCGCCATCGGATCTTTCCTGAGGAGAGTCGTTACCGGACATGAATACATATCAGTCATCGCACTGAGCCAGGTCATATCGAACGTACCCGCATCGATCGTACTGTATCCATTCTCCGAAAACTTCGCCGGACTCATATACGGTGCGGATACGGCGGGACTCTGCTCTCTCATCGGATCCCTTGCATCCGTCATCAATTACAGGATCTATGTAAGGGAATATCCCGGAGACGGAAAAAAATTCGTCAGGACCTTTACGCTGATCAGCTGGATGTTTTTCCTGATCGTCGTGATCCCCGGATATCTCCTCAGCTTCTGGAGCTTCTTCTGATACCGGTATTTCTTCTGATACCTGTGCATTCATCTCTTCTGCCACGTGTGGATTCATTATGCTTTACTTTCATTTGTTAAAGTGTTAAAATATCAACTTGTGAAAGCACTCTATCACGGGAGGGAGAGCAATGAACGAAAAATTAAAATCGGAATCCGTTGACCAGCTGTTTAAAGGCATTCTGGAGCTTCAGACCGTAGAAGAATGTTATTCGTTTTTCGAAGATCTGTGCACCATCGGGGAACTGGTGAGCATGTCGCAGAGATTTGAAGTCGCAAAGATGCTCAAGGAAGGTCAGACATATCTGGCGATCTCCGCAAAAACAGGTGCCTCGACCGCAACGATAAGCAGAGTAAACCGCTCCCTTACCTACGGAAACGACGGATATGATATCGTTCTTCAGAGAATGAAGGACAAGTAAAAGACATATATAAGAACATATAAAAGAAAAACCCCTTCGTGCCGACAGGACGTCTGTACACGAAGGGGTCATTTATTTATTCACTTACTTCGGGAAGGGGAACCTTGATGGTCTCCTCACCGCTCATGTTCGGAAGCGGTACCTTTATAGCCTCCCCGCCGTCCATTTCGGGAAGCGGGACACTCATGGTCTCCTCTCCGGGTATTTCCCCGTATTCATCCTGAACGGGGGATTCCTCACTCACAGCGCCATCATCAGGCTCTGCTTCCGTGCTTTCAGCTTCTGCGGAAGGTTCCGCATCCTGAAGCTCTTCGGCTTCCCGTTCCTGCTCTTCTGCTTTTTTCGATTCCTTCTTATCCTTGGCCCAGAACAGCAGTCCTTCTTTTTCCCTGACGGGTTCGGCTTCCTCGTCCATTACGCATCTTCCGTGGAAAACAGCCTTTTCATCGATGATGATGCTCTTTGTATGGATATCACCCATTACCTTGGATTCGGAAGAAAGTTCAGCTCTTTCGGGTGCGATGACATTTCCCTCTATCTCGCCCCCCACGATGATCGAACTGCACTTGACATTACCCTTGATTGCTCCGGAGACACCTATGACAAGTGTACCCTCCACATTGACATTTCCCGTGATCTTGCCGTCAATGCGGGCAGAACCCGGTGCGGCGAAATCCCCATCCATGACGGACCCCTTACCGATCAGAGTGCTGATATTCAGTTTCTGATTTCTCATTACCCCTGCTCCTTTATTCCATTATAAATACAGGAAACCTTCCTTTGGTTTCCTTACGGCCGGATCATCAGCCGCTTATTATCATTACATCTTCGGGATTGATGAACTGTCCCTCGAAGGACATCTCATACCCGAGAGAAGTATTGCCGGATTTAAGATTGAAAAGAGTATTTCCAGGATAAACGGTTTCTCCCTCGGAAACAACAGGTTCACCGTCATTCATATATACGGACATATATCCGTTTCCGTGATCTATGGTTATGACCGTGAAATAGCCGAGGTCTTTAACTTCCCTGACCGTATCTGTGTCCTGGCCGGCCACATAATATTCGGCAATGGAAGAATCATCGCGCTTGGGGTTTGTTCTGATCTCAATGACTGTTCCTGCGGCGGTAGCCTTACAGTGGTCGCCTTCGGAACCCGTAAAGATGATAACGGGGATGTCACCGTCTGTTGTAAGCATCATAGTGGCAGACCCGCTCAGGGGAAATTCGGTAGGAATGTACATGCTGCCGATCTGTTCGTTAAGCCTGTCGATCTCTTCGCTCTTGAGCTTAACAGTCTGACTGAGCATCTGTATCTCGGATTCTCTGGAGATGATGGTATCGTTAAGTGCGGAGATATCCGCTTCAAGAACTTCTATCCTGGCATTCCTCTCGGAAATACCTTCGGTATAGCCCTTGATGATACCGGCTTCATTGGCAAAATAGCCTATGGTCGCACCGACAGCAATGCACGCAAGGGTGATACCCGCATAAACGAGTCCCTTGTGAAAACCGAAAGGCTTTACCTTTTCGTTGACATCACTGGATGCTACGATCATCTGACGCCTTATTTTCTTTTTGTGCTTGGAATCCTTAAGCACATATACAAAGCGTGAAGCCATCAAACCTCCCATATCGGCTCAAACTTACCGATTGAGGTTTACTATAGCATTTTAATAACAAATATGCAAATTTTGCGTAACAATCCTGTAACAAATGATGATAAACAGGCAGCTTCAGGGTGCTCAGCGCAAGCATTCAAGTATGCGGTCAAGCTTAAGAGATCCGCCGTAGATATCAAGTGCGGAACCTATGGTCACATCAACTCTTCCGCCGCACATATCGCGGATACCGGCGATATCTTCATATGAAGCTATGCCTCCCGCATAAGTTACGGGGCGGTCATTAAACTCACTGAGGATCCTGAGCACTCCTTTTTCGGGTCCGCGGGACTTGCCCTCGGAATCAACCGCATGGATCAGGAATTCATTGCAGTAATCCGACAAAGAGACGAGCAGCTCCCGATCAAGTTCGGAATCTGTCTGCTTCTGCCAGCGGTCTGTCATGACCATATATCTTCCGTCAATATTTTTACAGCTCAGATCAAGTACAAGTTTTTCCGGTGTTACGGCGTTCGAGATCTTCTCAAGATTCTCAAGCTTTATCTTACCGTCCGAAAAAACATAGGATGTAACGATGACATGGGACGCCCCCGCATCTATGAAATCCGCAGCGTTGTCGGGAGTAATACCGCCGCCCACCTGAAGTCCTCCGGGATATTCGGAAAGAGCCTTCATGCACTCGGCATATGAGGCTTCATATTCCGCGGTACCCCTTTTGTTCAGGATGATCGCATGCCCCCCCGCAAGATCCTTTTCTTTGAAGAGACGTGCATAATATGCTGAATCATATCCGGATACAAAGTTCTCCGAAGCCATATTGCCTTCGTCTTTAAGTGAAGAACCGACTATCTGTTTGACTTTTCCGTTGTGGATATCGATACAGGGGCGAAATCTCATCAGTTGCCTTTCCCGAGCGTATCTTCGATAACATCGCTCATGTCATAGAATCCTGCCTTCCTGCCGGCAAGGAACATAGCCGCGCTGACGGCACCCTTTGCAAATACCGCTCTTGAATATGCGATATGCGAGAAGGTAACGACTTCATCGGTTCCCGCAAAAATGACATCATGATCTCCGACTATGGTTCCGCCCCTTACGGCGCTTATTCCTATCTCCTTGTCGGGTCTCTTCTCTCTTCTGACAGATCTGTCATAAACATATTCGTATTCGTTGCCCAGCGCTTCATTGACGGAATCCGCAAGAGCAAGAGCGGTTCCGCTGGGAGCGTCAAGCTTCATGCGGTGATGCTTTTCCACTATCTCGATATCAAATCCCGCAGGTGCAAGGATTGATGCGGCATCCTTCAGCAGCTTCTGGAGAAGGTTGATGCCGAGGCTCATGTTCGCACTCTTTAAGACAGCGATCTTTTCTGAAAGAGCATGTGCTCTGTCAAGCTGCTCATCGGAAAGACCTGTGGTGCAGAGGACCACGGGAAGGCTCTTCTTTTCACAATAGTCGAGAAGCCTGTCCACTGCCTTTGCTGTGGAGAAATCGATGAGAACATCCGCATCGACATCGCATGCATCGATATCCGTAAAGACCGGATAATCATTTGATATATTGTTCGCTACATCAATGCCTGCCACTATCTCCGCATCATCACGCTCTCTGACGATGCGCGAGATCATCTGTCCCATACGGCCGTTGCAGCCGTGCATTATTATCTTAGTCATATAAATACCTCATATTTACAGCAGACTGCCCGAAAAGTCCGGGCAGTCATAACATGTTCTTCTCTGCCGCGATCAGTCCTTTGAAAGATCGTTGAATTTGATGACGGCGCCTTCAGCAACCTTGATGCCGTAATCGGTAAGGGACTTCTTGAGTCTTGATGCGTTGGCATCGTCCATCTCGGTAAGAGGAAGTCTTAAGGGACCTGCATTCATTCCCATGAGATTGAGTGCGGTCTTTACGGGGATGGGATTGACTTCGCAGAAGAGACTTCCGATAAGATCGAGTGCCTCGAGCTGGAGTCTGCAGCTCTCCTTCACATCACCTTCAAGATATTTTGCGACGATATCATGAGTCTGCCTGGGAGCAACATTAGAAAGAACAGAGATGACTCCGAGTCCGCCCAGTGAAAGGAGGGGTACGATCTGATCGTCATTTCCTGAGTAGATTGCAAAATCCTTATCCATGATGGATGCAAGGGTGGCAACCTGTGAGATGTTTCCGCTTGCTTCCTTGATGGCAACGACATTCTTTGATCTGGCATTTATTGCCTTGACGGTTGCGGGAAGGATATTGCAGCCCGTTCTTGAAGGAACGTTGTAAAGGATAACGGGGATCTTAACGGAATCAGCAGTCTTGCAGAAATGCTCGATAAGACCCTTCTGTGTTGCCTTGTTGTAATAAGGTGTGACGAGAAGGAGTGCATCAGCTCCCGCCTTCTCTGCTTCTACGCTCAGATAGATCGCGGTCTCGGTGCTGTTGGATCCGGTACCTGCGATAACGGGAATACGTCCGGCAACCTTCTCTACTGTATGTCTGATGACATTGATGTGCTCTTCGTGGGTAAGTGTTGATGCCTCGCCTGTGGTTCCGCATGCAACTATCGCATCGGTTCCTCCCTCAATCTGAAACTCGATCAGTTCGTCGAGCTTTTCATAATTGACGCTTCCGTCAGCTGTCATGGGTGTTACGAGTGCTACTGCCGCTCCTGTGAAAATTGGTGTGCTCATTTTCTTTCTCCTCTCGAATAAAGGTTTTTACTACGTCAGTCCTTTTCATTCACGATGCGGAAGATTCACAGACCATAAAATAAAAAAGACTGACACGTAATAAAATACGGTCAGCCGTTATCAACATAAATTTGATAGCTCCCCATCCTCTTTCAAGGATGACAGTCATACAGATATTCTCCGTATGCCCAGGACCCGGTCCTCCGTATAGACCGTTCCTTCGGCGCCTCACCCTTTCCGAGATCTTCATCTGTGTACGTCACATCTGCTCTCATAATAATGATCGGCGCAACCTCTACCGTTTTTATTAACTTGAAATGAATACTAACACCGAAGAAAGCATGTGTCAATGCTCAATC
>CAMNEB010000100.1 GCA_946536155.1 uncultured Lachnospiraceae bacterium
GCGACACGGAAGAATATGACAGCGTCGATTACGAGGATGTATATTTCTGCTGATCTGAGGTGTGATGATGTCTGCCGATAAGAGGCGTGATGATATCCCGGGCGGGCGCAGAGGCTAAGGCTTTTAAAGTAGATTATTTGTTGCCATAATCCCGGGTTAATGGTATCATCTATCAGAAATATTAATTTCAAATACATGATTGTTGAGGGATTGAAATGAAAAGGATCAAAACTCTTGAAACCCGTAATCTTTGCGAAAGCGCTAAGAAGGGCGGATGCGGCGAGTGCCAGACTTCATGTCAGTCTGCTTGCAAGACCAGCTGTGGTGTTGCAAACCAGAAGTGTGAAAAGAAAGCTAAATAAGCAGTGTTTCTCAGACAATGAAGCAAACCCCTTTTGCCGGCTCGGCTGACAAAAGGGGCTTTTATTATATTGAATCTTAAGATAAGGAACTCGGGAGAAAGATGGTTCATCAGTACAAACTAAACGGATTTAACATAGTTCTGGATTCATGTTCGGGCTCTGTCCATGATGTGGATGAAGTCGCATACGACATGATCGGGATGTTTCAGGATCTTTCAAAGGAAGAGATCATAGAGCAGCTGTCATCAAAATATTCTGACAGGGATGATGTTACAGTGGAAGAGCTTCTCGAGTGCTATGACGACATAGTTTCCCTCAAAGAGGCGGGAAAGCTTTTTACCGAAGATACATTCGAGGATATGGCGGGCACCTTCAAGGAGCGCAGCGGAAACGTGGTGAAGGCCCTTTGTCTTCATGTCGCACATACCTGCAATCTAAACTGCTCGTACTGTTTTGCAAGCCAGGGAAAGTATAACGGCGAAAGAGCGCTGATGAGTTATGAAGTGGGCAAAAGAGCTCTTGATTTTCTCGTGGAGAATTCGGGAAGCCGTACCAATCTCGAGGTGGACTTTTTCGGCGGTGAGCCCCTGATGAACTTCGATGTTGTAAGGAAGCTTGTAGAGTATGCAAGGAGCATCGAAAAAGAAAAGAAGAAGAATTTCCGTTTTACGCTCACGACAAACGGCGTTCTGATAGACGACGATGTCACCTTATTTGCCAATAAGGAAATGAGCAACGTGGTCCTGTCCCTGGACGGACGAAAGGAAGTCCACGACCGCTTCAGAGTGGACCATGCCGGAAACGGAAGCTACGACAGCATAGTGCCTAAGTTCAAAAAACTTGTGGATGCAAGAGGCGGTAAGGGCTATTACATCCGCGGAACATTCACGCATTTCAATCCCGATTTTACAAAAGATGTTTTCCATATGGCGGATCTTGGATTCACGGAGCTGAGCATGGAACCCGTCGTCGGAAAACCCGAGGATGAGACCACTCTGACACCCGAAGACATAGAGACTGTAAAAGAGCAGTACGAGATCCTGGCAAAGGATATGCTCAGGCGTGAAAAGGAAGGAAAGCCCATTACCTTCTATCACTATATGCTCGATCTGACGGAAGGCCCCTGCATTTATAAGAGGATCTCAGGATGCGGATCCGGCACCGAATATATGGCGGTCACCCCTCAGGGAGATCTCTATCCCTGCCATCAGTTTGTGGGTGAGGAATCTTACAGACTAGGAGATGTGTTTAACGGTGTGACCAATGATGCGCTCCGCGAGGAATTCAGAAGCTGCAATGCATATGCGAGAGAAGAATGCAGGGACTGCTGGGCGAGACTTTATTGCTCGGGAGGATGTGCGGCAAACGCATTCCATGCATCGGGATCCATCAGGGGCATTTACAAACCCGGATGCGAGCTGTTCAAAAAGAGGATCGAATGTGCGATCATGATGCGTGTGAGCGAGAACGCCGAAAAAGAGTGATATGAATACTCCGATAGTTGATTTTCTGGAAAAATATAAAGGATCGGTAATTTCCAGACTTCATATGCCCGGACATAAGGGGGCTTTCGATAAGCTTTCGAATATACCGGACTGGCTTAAGAGCGTCTATGCATATGACATTACGGAAATTGCGGGGGCGGATGACCTGTACCGTCCCGGAGGCATCATCGGGGAAAGCGAAGAAAATGCGGGCAGGATTTTCGGGACAGATACGTTTTATGTGACCGAAGGCTCAAGTCAGGCGATCAAGGCAATGATATGGCTCGCAAAAAGGCACCGGGAATTATCTTCAGGTCAGGATAAGGGACCGGGTGATGAACGGCTCCGGCCCTGTCTCATCGTGCAGGGCAGCTTTCACAAGGCACTTCGAAATGCCGCAATGCTCATGAATGTAAGGATCGCAGGGACAGACACTGAAAGGCCGTCTGCCGGAGAGATCGCCTTAAAGATCCGCAGAGAAATCGAAAAGGGAAACGATCCGATAGGTGTCTACGTAACATATCCGGATTATTTCGGAAATGTGACGGATCTCAGAAAGCTTAAATCTGCGCTTTCCGGCATGGACATTCCGCTTCTGGCCGACGGAGCACACAGTGCATATTTTAAATTCCTCGATCACGATAAGTACGGGGATTACATCCACCCCGCGGATGCGGGCGCGGATATCGTCTGTACCTCAGCGCATAAAACTCTTCCCGCACTTACGGGGGCTGCATATCTCCACGTGGGCGGTTCATTGACCGATGTACTTCCTGAGGTTAAATACGCTTTGGATATATTCGGCTCTTCAAGTCCTTCTTATCTGATAATGGCAAGCCTTGATGCTTTTAATGCGGAGGCTGATAACTTCAGGAATCTGCTGGGTCCTTTTTGTGACAGGGCAGATGCTCTTAAAAAAGAAATCTCCGAAATGGGATATAATGTAAAAGAGTCCGATCCCTTAAGGATCGTAGTATATTCGGACGACAGTTTTTCCGGATATGAAATGGCCGCATCTCTCCGGGCGCATAAATGTGAACCCGAATGCTGTGATGAAAGCTATGTCGTGATGATGCTCACCCCTTACAATACGGATGAAGATCTTCGGCGAATAAAAGAGGCCTTTTTGTCACTTCGTAATAACGGAGCCGCAGATGACAAAGAGACCGCTGCAGGCTATGACTGCCTGAAAAACTTTATTTCGTAATTGTATTAAGACTGCCCGCACAGTTGAGATTAGCGCGGTAAGAGTCTGTCGCACCGAATGTGTGACAGACCCTTTTTTGTTACGGGAACGGATCGGCCTGAGGATCCGGCAAATACATTTAAAATACATTGAAGTGATATGGTGGCCTTTGAAAAGGAGTTTGGTACAGTTATGCAAAAGAAGATCATCATGTCCTTAATTTTTTTACTGACGGGGGCGGGAGCCGTATCTGCGGCTTTTTTCGCAAAGCCCGGGAAGATCTGTGGTGGTGGAATGGTTTGATGACAGGATGTATGTGAATGAACTGAACGCAGTTACCAATTCAGTCCTGACTCCCGGAGATCATTACGGTGAAGAGGCAGACCGGAGACTGGATGTCATCCTGGAAGAGCTGGACGTAAATGAAGGTATCCTCACAACCGATCAGGCCGCAGCACTCCTTGAAAAAGTATGTCTGGGGGATATGACCCAGTGGTCAGCTGTCTATGATCTGAATTCTTTTACAGCAGATATTTATGTGGACAAGGATTACATGCATGCATATAAATATGGATATTGAACTTTATGATCCGGTGATGATGGTCAGCATAAGGAACGGGTACATCGGATGACAAGCCTTAGTAACGGAGGAAATATATGATCGAAATACTGCTCATAGAAGATGACCCCGATATTGCGGAAAATATTCAGGATTATCTGACAGGTGCCGGGGAAGGCAGGTGGAGAGTTCACATCTCCGATAACGGAGATGACGGACTGGAGCTGGCATCCCAGACTCTTTATTCCGTCATACTCCTGGATATCGGCCTTCCGGAGCGTGACGGATTTGAGATTTGCAGGAATCTCAGGCGCCGGGGGATACAGACACCGGTGATATTCGTCACGGCGCGTTTTTCCGAAGAGGACGTGCTAAAGGGCTATGAGTGCGGAGGAGATGATTATCTTATCAAACCCTTTTCCATGGCACAGCTTGCGGCGAAGATTAGGGTATTCCTGAAGCGTTACGGAGAAGAGAGATCCGACAGGATTTTATTTCTGGATCTTGTCGCAGAGCGCGGGGAAAGGAAGCTGTATCTCAGAAGAGATGAAGTATCCCTTCAGCCGAGAGAATTCGACGTGCTGGTATATCTTATGGAGCATCCGGACCGCCTTGTGTCCAAAGAGGAGCTGCTGGCAAGAGTGTGGGGAGCGGACAGCGATGCCGTACCGAGAAATCTCGACAATCCCGTCAAGAACATACGAAAAGCGATAGACTCATCCGAAGCGGTCATAGTGACCCATCGCGGATACGGATACAGGTTAGAGGCGAAAAATGGCTAAGAGAGCAGGAAGAAAACTCAATATAAAGGAAGAACCGAAGATCATGCTTTTTACGGCGGTGATATGCACATTGCTGTGCCTGATCATGATCCCGTTTGTAAGAAATGCGGTGGTTTCCTATATCTACTCCATAGAGGGCCAGACTTATATCAGAAATTATATGAGGGAGTATCTGATCCGAACTCAAAATCTTGAGGATGGTACCGGGAAGGAACCTGAATCCGGCATTTTAGACTCTCAGGAGGATGCCATAAATATTTATTACGGTGCGTTTAACGATAAGTCTGCATTCATGGAATCCGGGATCGGATTGCCGGGAGCGCCTTTAATATCCTTCCCGCTGTACAGATACGGAGGAACGGTGTGGATCGCTGACAGGAATACGGGAGAGCTTGTCACAAGGGGCGATTATGTGGTTTTGAGAGAAGGAAAAAAAAGAATGCTCTGTGACATAAGAGCCTGTTTTTCCGAGAAAGAATTAAGCCGCATATGCGATCTTTACTACATGCCCATTGTAAAACCGGCATATTTGGACAATATCAGTGAATTTGAAGAGCCTTTATATCCCTATATAGAAAAGTACGTCTGCAGAGATGGTATAGTCTATCCTCTTGTGATCACTTTTCGAGAACCTGAAGGGGATATAACCTTTTATTCGGATCTTCTCTTTGAATACGATCCTTCGGAAGTTACGGAATCCGCAGAGTGCATCCTGGCGGATGACCTGCTGGATCCCGGTGACCGGACATATCAGATAGCCGTGAGTCTTGCGGATGAAAAGTACAGGAAATTTGCATCGGATCTCAGACAGCTTCCCTCGGATAATATCCATGATTACACCAGAGGATATATCACTAAGATAACGTCTGAGATGACGGACAGATATATAATTTGTCAGGCTGAAGTGATCGATTATAAGGGTATGCTGAATATCGCAACAGCAGCCTCCTGGTCTGTCATCATCCTTGCAGGCTTCATCACGGCACTTGTCCTTTGCAAAAGAGCAAAGAGAAAAAGAGAAAAGGCTGAGTACGAAAGAAGTGTCACCAATGCACTGGCTCATAACTATAAGTCTTCACTCATGATCTTAAGGAGCTGTGCGGAGAATCTGCAGGCAGGCGTTTCCGAAGAAAAGAAATCCCGCTATGAGCAGATGATAATGGATGAGACCGATCGCATGAGCGAGACTACGGAGAAGATCCTTTCCTTCTACAGAACGGGAGCTGCGGGCTATGAGCCCGTCTCGGAGACCATCGATGCATCAGCGGTATGCAGAGAACTGACGGATAAGTATAAGAATCTTTCTGCAAAAAGAGGGCTTTCGTGGAAGATAGAGGATTCAGACAGGTATGTGATAAAGGGGGATCCGGTCCTCTTTTCCATGGCAATGGATAATATCATCGGAAATGCGGTCAAATATGCCTCGGCGGACTCGGAGATCCTGATCAAAACCTCCGGAGACGGGATGAGCGTTGAAAATAAGTGGGAGCCTGCCCGGAAGTTCATCAAAAAGCCCGGGCTGCTGTTCGAAAGCTTTGTGACCGGGGATGAAGTCCCCGGAAGAACCAATTCCGGCCTGGGGCTCAGGGTGGCTAAGGATATCCTCGGAAGGATGGGTATCAGCCTTACCGCAAAGCCCGGTACCGAAAAGATAGTTTTTGTAATAAAGTAAAATATGCCGTTGCACCGCTTTTTTTGACACATAAAAGTGATAAAATTACATTGATCTGAGGCCGGGACTTCGGATCAATGTAATTTTTTTTAGGGAGTAAACAAAAGGAGAAATGAAGACTAAGTCCAATCTGAACAGAAAATTTCTTCTGAGTGCCACACTGTTTCTTCTTGTAGTCAATTTTTCGCTGGGCCTTGTCCTGACAAAGGAATCCACCGAGGCGATGAGGGAACAGATCGGTAACAGGATGCTTGATGTTTCCAATACCGCTGCATCGATGCTTGACGGGGACGTGCTTAGAGACCTAAGGGCAGAGGATGCAGATACGCCGGAATATAAAGAGATACTCAAAACTCTTACCTATTATCAGGATAATATCGAACTTAAATATATCTACTGTATCCGTGATCTGGGCAATAAAGAGTTTGTCTTTTCCGTGGATCCCACGGTAGCCGACCCCGGGGTCTTCGGAGAACCCATAGTCTATACCGATGCGCTGTATCAGGCCAGTCTCGGAAAACCATCGGTTGATAAGGTCCCGTATGAGGACAGCTGGGGGAGATTCTACAGTGCATATTCTCCGGTCTTTGATTCAAATGGGAAGGTCGCAGGGATAGTTGCTGTTGATTTCAGTGCCGACTGGTGTGATGAGCAGATCCGGACACAGGCCATCACCACCATTGTCATCACACTGATCTCACTTCTTGTCGCATCGATCATCCTCATCCTGGTCGGTGTTGTGACAACAAAGAGATTCCACAAGCTCTATCTTGAACTCGGAACTCTTTCGGACGGGATCGAAACTCTTGCGTCGGAACTTGCGGGAGGCGAGGAGATAGAAGGATATGAACTTCTTCATCCCGAAGAGAATGATACTCCCGAGGATGAGATCAGTGCCATCAGCAGGAAGATCCGTTCCCTCCAGAAGTATATGGGCATGGAGATTGCGTTCGTAAGAGCCCAGGCATACAAGGATACGCTCACCGGACTTGAGAACAGGACCGCATATACGGAGTATATTGAGAAGCTGGAAAATAAGATCAGGAATAAGGTGGCTGATTTTACCGTTGCGATTTTCGATATAAACGGACTCAAGCAGATCAACGACACCGAAGGCCACGATGCCGGAGACGCGGCGATCATCAAAGCTGCGGGCATTCTCAGGGAATCGTTCCCGGATGAGAGGATATTCCGTATCGGCGGAGATGAGTTCGTGATCATACTAAACAAGACCGGCGCGGAGATAGAGAGGCTTATAGACGGCTTCATAAAGCGCTATGACGATCTCGGAGCGGCGGATAAAAAGCGTCCCATCATGTCCGTTGGCTATGCGGAGCAAGATCCGGATACGGATCATTTCTATTGTGACACCTTCGAACGTGCGGACCACCGGATGTACGAGAATAAGAAAACTTATTACGAGCAGTTCGGAAACCGAAGAAACCGGTAAACTATCTGACTCTTACATTTGGTCACGCCGATAATAAGAGCCCCTGATCACTCGGAAGAACGCTTCCTCGTGAAGGGGCTCTAATAATCGTGCGTGAGGTCACACCGACTAAAAAGAGGCTCTAGCCGCTCGAAGGAACGCCTTCTCGCGGAGAGCCTCTTTTTTAGTCGGCGTGACAAGATTTGAACTTGCGACCTCTACGTCCCGAACGTAGCGCTCTAC
>CAMNEB010000101.1 GCA_946536155.1 uncultured Lachnospiraceae bacterium
TCAAGGATCGTAACACCATCTACAAGATCATCTTCATCCTGTCCATAGCATTTACCGCAGCAGTTGTCATCACCAAGGGACTCGACAATCAGATCGTCGTCCTCTGCGTGGCACTCCTCATCATGGTCAATGCAGGATACGGCGGAGGATTCTCCAATGTTCCCACCCTTCTCTCCGATCACTTCGGAATGAAGAGCATATCCGCCGTCCATGGAATGTGCCTTTCCGCATGGGCTATGGCAGGACTTACCGGAAACCAGCTCGCTACCTACATCGTAAAGCATGTCGGTGAGTTCAGGACCATCGTTCTCTCAGACGGAACCGAGGTTTCCGTAAACACCCAGGGCTATCAGACAGTTCTCTATGTAACCCTTGCTCTTTACATCGTAGCCTGCATCGTATGCTTCTTAATGATCCCCAAGAAGAAGAGCGACGCCGAGAAGGCATAAGGCGTTTAGGATAATAGGAAAAAGATATGTATTCCTGCGATACCTGTGTAAATTACGTATATGATGAAGACGATGACTGCTACGACTGCATGGTCTCCATGGATGAGGATGATGCTTACCGCATCATGACCAATTCCCGCGCAGAGTGTCCGTATTACAGAAATGATGACGAATACGCTGTTGTCAGACACCAGATGTAAGATCCGGTGATGATATAAACGGGTGGCCCCCTACAGGCCTGAAGGAGGTAATATGAACAAGACAAGACTTGGCATCAATGAGTACTTATTTACAGCACTTATCTTTGCGGCAGCTATCTGGGGACCTGTCCCCATGTTCGGACTCATCCTTTACGCCGCAGTCGTTGAAAAGAGCGAGATCATAAACGCCGGTTCAAAGACCGCTCTCCTCATCAAGGTCGGAGCCCTTCTGTTACAGAGCTTCCTGAATTTCATCGAATATGTCGTCAGGACCTTCGCAACCGATGCATATGATTTCTACTCGGTCATGAGCAGGATCGATTACCTTATCGAGGCGGCAGTCCTCTGTGCGATGATCGTATTTGTCATCATCAATGCGGCAAAGGGATTTGCAAAAAAGACTGAGGTAAGATATATCAATCCCCAGCCCCAGCCTGAAGCACAGCCCGCAGCACCTCAGGCACAGAGCGCAGCAAATGCCGCTCCCAAGGCTCAGGAACAGACACAGACCGTACAGCCCGGCACCACCGTATGCCCTCAGTGCAAGAAGGCTGTAGCCATCGGAACCACATTCTGTGCAGGATGCGGATACAAGCTTCAGTAAAAGGTATATGAACCGATAAAACGGACAGGAATGACCTGTCCGTTTTTTTATGCGTTCTGCCCATAAAAAACGCAAAAATAGGAGGGAATATGTTCAAAAATTGTAGAGTCACGTGTGCTTTGATGATATAATAAATCTGACTGTGCGGAATGATCGGTTGCTGAAGAAAACGGTTTTACGGATAGGGATCCTGTCACAGATATGGCTGATAATACAACACTCTATACTCCGGACCAGAGGTTCGAGATACAAGAGGGCAAGAAAAAAGGCCTGAACACTGCCGTTTATGAGAATCCTGATTACATGGCGATCCAGATGAGAGAGATCCGGCTTGCCTTGGAAGAAGGACTGGATACGAGTGCGCTCACAGACCCTGAGCTGGACTGGCTCCAGATGGAGGAGATAAGGCTCGGACTTGCCGCCGGTGTTGATATCAGAAAATATGCAAGTCCCGATATCTCCTTCAGATACATGAGGCAGATCCGCAAGGGACTTGAATGCGGCATCGACATCTCGGGATTTCTCAGCTATCCCCCTCTCGTGGTCCGTCAGATCCGCAAAGCACGCCGCGACGGCGTGGATATCATGAAGTATGTCGGACAGGGTTATAATGCCGAACAGCTTGAACAGATCCGCATATCTCTCACCAAGAATATTTCCATTGAAGAATACATAAATCCCGAATACAGTGCCCCTTCCATAGAGGAGTTCAGAATAGGACTCGAAGAGGGACTGGATATCACTCCTTATCTCAGCAGGGCCTATGAATGGCGCCAGATGAGAGAGATAAGGCTGGGACTTGAAAAGAGAATAGATGTAAGTCTTTACTCCGATCCGCTCTTTCTTGCAAACCAGATGAAAGAGATCAGACTGGGACTTGAAGAGGGATTCGATGTCTCTTCATATGCCAGACTCCGTTTCTCCGCTATGGACATGCGAAACAAGAGGCATGCCATAAAGAGCGAAGTCGAAAAGGCAAAGAAGATATCCTCGGGCTCTTCGGCCATGGATTTCAGCAAGCTTGAACAGCTCATCGGAGACGAAGGAATCATAGAGAACACACTTCCGTTCAAGATCATCATCTCCCCGGACGGCATGGAGGCATATCTTGTTCTGACCGATAAGACCAGAAAGCCCACAGAGGATGAAGTCCTTAAGGAGATCTGGTCCGTGAAGATCCGCAAGGGGATACTTCGAAAAGAGATAAAGAAAGCCCTTGACGGAACATATGACGAAGACACGGTCCTTATAGCCGTCGGGCAGCTTCCCAAAAACGGCACCGACGGATGGTATGAATATTTTTTCAAAACGGATGTAAACAGAAAGCCCAAGATCCTCGAAGACGGATCTGTGGATTACAGGGATATCGAATGGTATGACGCGGTCAATAAGGGCGATAGGATAGCTCTTTACCACCCCGCCGAAAAGGGAACCGACGGATACGATGTCGAGGGCAATATCCTTAAATCCACCAAGGGAAGGGAACAGCCCATATTGTCGGGCAAAGGCTTTGTCCTCGACAAAGACAGATGCACATATTACGCACACACAGACGGAATGGTGCGCCTTAACGAAGATATGCTCGAAGTGACCGAGATGCTCGAGGTCGAAGAGGTCACCACATCCACCGGAAATGTTGTTTTCGACGGCTCGGTCAGAGTCAAAGGAAATGTCGGAACCGGAGTCCTGATCAGATCCGGCAAGGACATCATAGTTGACGGATTCGTAGAAGGAGCGGTGCTTGAAGCGGGCGGAGAGATCATCCTCCGCAAGGGCATGAACGGTGCCGGAAAGGGCAGGATCAAAGCGGACGGCAACGTTACCGCAAAATTCCTTGAATCCGCCGATGTATATGCCGGGGGCTTCATACATATCGATTATTCGATGAACAGCGTCCTTTATGCAGAGGATGTCGTGGAAGCCAGGATGCGTACGGGAACCATCGTCGGAGGCGTATGTACCGGAGTCAAGGGCATAAACGCCCATAATATAGGCACCAAGGCAGGACGTCCTACACAGCTTAGAGCCGGATCCTCGGATGCGCTCATGAAGCTCAATAACGAGGCATACAGACAGCTCACGAGCGCCCAGGAGGAACTGAGGATACTCACGAACGTAAGGATGGAGATGGAGAACAAGCTCACTCCCGAACAGCTTGCCGAGCATCCGATGTATGAAAAGATACAGAATGCCGAGTATACCAAGGAAAAGGATGTTGCGGAGCTGACCGAACGTCAGGCCCGGCTCAGGGAACAGTTGCTCGAACTCAACAGAGCTGTCATCTGTGCAAAGGGAACCGTATTTGAAGGCGTAAAGGCACGGATCGGCGGAGTCAACTGGACGGCGGAAAAGGAACTTTCAAATATCACTCTTCGAAAAGTCAGGAAGGGATCCGTGGAGCAGGTTTTTGCTTATCACAATAACAGAGATTCCGGGGATCCCAATGCACTGGTTGAATGACGGGGTAGGCGGCTATGGCAGGAAAAGTTCTGATCATAACAGGAAAATTGGTTGAACGCGAAGAACTTACGGACATACTGAGGGATCAGTATGAGGTCATCTGTGCCCCCAGCGGGGAAGACGGCAGAAGACTGATAGTGGATAACGGCGAGGAACTCGAGGCCGTCTTTATCAGGGCGGATCTCCCCGGCATTCCGGGAGACGCGCTTTTGAAGGCAGCCGCAGAGGGCGGTATCGTTAAGAGGATACCCTTCATAGCGATAGAAGGGGAGGAAGATCCAGAGACCTCAAACGAGTGGTTCGAACTCGGGGTGATGGATTTTGTCAGACGTCCCTTCAGATCCAGGACCATCCGCAGAAGGCTCGAGAATCTGATCCGCATAAGCAAACGCCAGGAGAAGTCCACGGAAAAGCTCGGAGCACAGGATGAAACCCTGAAAAAGCAGTTCAAGCTCCTCACCCTGCAGTCCGAAGAATTGAAGAAGAGCAGGAATTCGCTTCTTGAAGCACTCGGTTCCATAGTCGAATACAGGAATCTCGATTATTCCGATCATATAGGCAGGGTAAAGCTTTTTACACAGTTTCTGGGAACGAGGCTGATGAAGGACTATCCGGAGCTCGGACTTACTCCGGAGAAGATAGAACTGTACGCCACGGCGAGCATGCTCCACGATATCGGCAAGATCTGTCTTCCCGACAGTATCATCCTGAAGCCCGGAAGGCTTACCTCCGAGGAGATCGAGGTTATGAGATCGCATACCTCCAAGGGATGTGAGATGCTCGAGGGCATCAGGGAGTATCTGAGCAAGGATCATTACAATGCCGCATATGATATATGCAAATATCATCATGAGAGATATGACGGCGGAGGATATCCGGAAGGCATGGGAGGCGACATGATACCGCTCTCAGCCCAGATAGTATCCATTGCCGATACCTATGACGGACTTGTCAGCGAGAGAATATACAAGAAGGCCGTGTCCAAGAGCAAGGCTTTCGAGATGATAGTCACCGGAGAGTGCGGTGTGTTCGCACCCAGGATAATCGAAAGCTTCAGAAGATGCAGGGCCGAATATGAATCCATAGTGGACCAGACCGGAATGGATCTGGCCGCTGAATAAAAAACAGGGGGAAAGGTTTTGGAAGACGCAAAGAAAATAATCGAAGACGGGGGAGCGGTACTCGGAATAGAGTTCGGCTCCACCAGAATAAAGAGTGTCCTTACGGACTCCTCATACAGGATCCTCGCAACGGGCATCTATGACTGGGAGAATTCTTTAAAGGACGGTATCTGGACATATCCCATGTCACAGATCATCGAGGGAATGCAGGCAAGCTACGCATCCTTAGCAGAGGATGTAAAGTCAAGATACGGAATACCGCTCAAAATGCTCTCTGCAGCCGGGATCTCCGCCATGATGCACGGATATCTTCCTTTTGATGAAAACGGAAAACAGCTGGCAGAGTTCAGGACCTGGAGAAATACCATAACCGCTGAGGCAGCAGGCGTACTCTCGAAGGAGTTTGATTTCAACATTCCCCAGAGATGGAGCATCGCCCACCTCTATCAGGCGATACTTAACGGCGAAGAGCATGTGAAGGATATCGCATTCCTCACCACTCTTGCGGGATATATCCATTTCAGACTTACCGGCGAGAAGAACATGGGAGTCGGCGAAGCATCCGGCATGTTCCCCATCGATCCCGCCACATGCGATTACGACTCCGTTATGGCAGATAAATTCGATGCTCTTTCATCCGCAAAGGGATTCGGAAAGGGCATAAGGGATATACTTCCCAAGGTCTTAAAGGCGGGCGAAAAGGCCGGAATTCTCACTGCGGAAGGCGCAGCGCTCCTCGATAAGAGCGGCGAGCTCGAACCGGGATGCATTTTTGCTCCCTGCGAGGGCGATGCGGGCACCGGAATGTGTGCCACAAATTCCGTAAAACCCGGAACCGGAAACATCTCGGCCGGAACCTCGGTCTTTTCAATGGTGGTCCTGGAGGACAATCTCTCAAAGCCTCATGAGGAGATCGACGTGGTCACCACTCCCGACGGACTTCCCGTTGCCATGGTGCACTGCAATAACTGTTCATCCGACATCAATGCCTGGGTCGGCATCTTCTCCGGTTTTGCGAAGGTCATGGGACTTGATGTAAGTACCGGGGATATCTACACGAAGCTCTTCACCGACGCCTACAAAAACGGCGTGGCGGATTGCGGAGGAGTTCTTTCCGTCAATTACTTTTCGGGAGAGCCCGTTACCGGTCTTGTAAACGGCCGTCCCATGGTCGTCAGAAAGCCCGATGCGGATTTTTCGATATCGAATTTCATGCGCAGCAATATTTACAGCGCATTTGCAACTCTTAAGTACGGCAATGACATTCTCACACGTGAGGAGAAGGTCCGCACGGACAAGATGATGGCTCAGGGAGGACTCTTCAAGACTCCTCTTGCCGCACAGCAGATGCTCGCCGATGCACTGGGATGCCCCGTGACCGTTCCCGATACCGCATCCGAAGGCGGCGCATGGGGAATGGCGGTACTCGCATCATATGCTCTTTCACATGATGAGAACGAATCCCTTGGCGATTATCTTGAGAACAGGGTGTTTGCGGGACTCGGAGGAACCACTCTCGAGCCCGATCCGGAAGGTGTCAGAGGCTTTGATGCATATCTCGATGAGTACAAAAAAGCACTCAGGGCAGAGAAGATCGTTGCCGATACCTGACGGGGTATTTTCAAAAGATATGACATAAATGTCATAAAGGAGCGTGGTAAAAGGAAATGCTTGAAGAATTAAAGAAAAAAGTATGCGAAGCAAATCTTATGCTTCCTAAGTATTCACTGGTCACCTTCACCTGGGGCAATGTCAGCCAGATAGATCATGAAAAGGGACTGATAGTCATCAAACCCAGCGGAGTATCATACGATACCATGAAACCGGAGGATATGGTGGTCGTTGACCTGGAGGGAAATGTTGTGGAGGGAGATCTGAATCCTTCTTCGGATATGCCCACACATGTCGAGCTCTACAGAGCTTTTCCCGAGATCGGAGGAGTGGTACATACACATTCTTCCTATGCGACGAGCTGGGCGCAGGCGGGACTTGATATCCCCTGCTACGGAACGACCCATGCGGACTACATCTACGGAAGCGTTCCCTGTCTCAGATGCCTGACAAAGGAAGAGATAGACGAAGCATACGAGAAGAACACAGGACTTCTGATAGTCGATTATTTCAAAAATTCCGGAAGGGATCCCGTGGCGGTTCCTGCGGTCCTGTGCAAAAATCACGGCCCCTTTACATGGGGGAAGAATGCGGATGAAGCGGTACACAATGCGGTGGTCCTTGAAGAGGTCGCCAAGATGGCGTACAGGGCAAGGCTCATCAACCCGGATGTGGCACCCGCACCCCAGGAGCTTCAGGACAAGCACTACCTGAGAAAGCACGGTCCGAACGCTTATTACGGACAGAAGAAATGACACAGACAACGGTAATATTGCGGCAGTAAGATGCCGCAAAAATAAAAACACAGCGTCAGCTGCGTAAAAAGGAGAGAAAATGGATAATCTTCAGCTCAAAAAATATGCCAACGAAGTACGTAAGGGCATAGTAACATCAACACACAGCGCCAAAGCGGGACATCCCGGCGGATCACTGTCTGCTGCAGATGTCTTCACCTTCCTCTATTTCGAGGAAATGAATATCGATCCCAAGAATCCCGATAAAGAAGACAGGGACAGATTCGTTCTTTCCAAGGGACACACCGCACCCGGTCTTTATGCAGCTCTTGCAAACAGAGGATATTTCCCCGTTGAGGATCTTAAGACCTTAAGAAAGCTCGGCTCCTATCTTCAGGGACATCCCAATATGCACATTCCCGGAGTGGATATGGCATCCGGATCCCTCG
>CAMNEB010000102.1 GCA_946536155.1 uncultured Lachnospiraceae bacterium
CGTCAGCATCTTTATACTCAGGCGTCACCCGCTGACCGGTTTTGAAAACGTGACAGGGGAAACGTCCCGGCGTCACAAATATAGGCAGGACCCGCTTGCCTGCCTTAAAACGTGACAAACGAAATACCCCGTGTTCCGGGAGAGATAAGATATGAGAATAGTTTTGGCTTCGGCATCTCCGAGAAGAAGGGAGATACTGGATACGATAGGAATAAAATATGATGTGGTCGTCAGTGACGCTGATGAGCACACGATAGAAAAGGATCCCAAGAGACTTGTGATGACGCTTTCCGAGAGAAAGGCGATGTCGGTCCTTAAGCTCCTTGAAGCGGGAAAAGCCGGCATAGGAGAGAATCCGGAAAGGGAAAGCTTCTGCGTTATCGGATGTGACACTATCGTCTATCAGGAGAACGGAAACGGCATACTCGGAAAACCGCATTCGGAGGCGGAAGCCTATGAGATGCTCTCCTCACTTCAGGGTGGCGTTCATGAGGTTTATTCGGGAGTCACGATACTTGTCAGCGGACTTAAGACTCCCGTAAAGAGAAGCTTCTGGGAAAGGACTGCGGTTCATTTTTCCGAGATGAGTGATGAGGAGATCATGGAGTACATACGCACCGGCGATCCCATGGATAAGGCCGGAGCATACGGGATACAGGGGTTCTGTGCCAGATATATAGAGGGCATAGAGGGTGATTATCAGAATGTGGTAGGCCTCCCCGCATCCCATCTGTACAAAGAACTCAGATCCCTGGGAGTGCTGTGATGGAGATCAGTTACGCACCTATGGAGGGTATCACGACTCCTCTTTTCAGGACCCTTCACAGGAAGTTTTTTACCGGAGTTGATAAATACTACACCCCTTTTATCTCCACAGGTGATTCCGTGAGGATGAACAACAGGGAAAAAGAAGATGCGGATCCTTCTTTTAATCCGGGGATAGATCTTGTTCCGCAGATAATATCAAATTCCGCATCCCAGAGCGTTGTCTATATAACTCATCTGGGAGAAAGATACGGACATAAAGAGGTGAACATCAATCTCGGCTGTCCTTCCGGTACCGTGGTATCAAAGGGAAAAGGCTCGGGGATGCTCCGGGATAAGGATGTTTTTGAAGAATACCTGAGCAGTCTTAAAACAGGACTTTCCGAAAAAGAAAAAGCCGGCGAAAAGATACCGCAGGTCAGCCTTAAGACCAGGATAGGCTTTTACTCGGAGGATGAGTTCAGGGAAGTCGCAAGGATAATAGAAGCATACCGTCCCTTTAAGGTGATAGTTCATCCGCGTTCGAGGAAATCCATGTATCAGGGCACTCCCGATATGGATGCATTCTCTTACATGTATGATGCATTCAGGTCGGCGGGGATCGGGGTCGTTTACAACGGAGATATCAAAACTCCGGAAGACTGCGAAAGACTGATCGAAAGGTTTCCGGAACTCTCCGGAGTGATGATCGGCAGAGGACTCCTCAGGGATCCAGCCCTTGCAAGGCGGATAAAGGGAGGACCGAAGGCTGAGCCCGAAGAGATCCTCACATTCATGGAGACAGTGCTCGACAGTTATACGGAAAAGATCGGTACGGAAAAATTCGTACTTGCCAAGATGAAGGACCTGTGGGCTTTCATGTTTTCTGCTTTTGCAGGAAATGAAAAAGGATACAGGGATATGTGCAAGGCCCGGACTGTTGAAGAATACAGGGTCTGCACCAGACAGTTTGTAAGAAATTCGGAATATATCCTTTGATTCAGAATAAAAAGAGCGGGGATCAGAATATGTATGATGAAAAAGTACTTGATGCGTTTTTAAAGGATCAGTCAAAACTCTTTGACAGACCGGTTGCCTCCACAAGGGAAGAGGCGAGGGAATTTCTCGAGGAACTCATGGCGGTCGTTGTGGATTCTGCGGATGAGGTCAGAGAGTATTTCGAGGAGGAGGGCATTGACTTTGAGCAGCCCGATGCCGGAGACATTATAAATGCGGATGAGGTTTTTGCCGTCGGTGACGGAAGATATCTCATCGTGGAAGGATGATGACATTGGACAAGCAGATCAGATGGGACAGGCTTGATAATACCGGATATCTTTTTCCTTCGATAGCCGGCGAGAACATGACCAGTACCTACAGGATATCCATAATACTGTCGGAACAGATAGACAAGGCGCTCCTACAGAAGGCGCTGGATATACTGCTTCCGAAGATCGATCTTTTTAACGTAAGACTCAGAAAAGGATTTTTCTGGTTCTATTTTGAGGAAAACGGAAAGCCCGCACCGAGAGTGACTGAGGAAGCCGGTTTCCCCTGCAGGTTCATAAGACCGAACAGGAATCATTCCTATCTTTTCAGAGTCACTTATTACGGATGCAGGATCAATCTTGAGGTTTTCCATGCCCTTACGGACGGAATGGGCGGGATCAATTTCATCAGGGAGCTGGCATATCAGTACCTCAGGCTTTCGCATCCCGACGAGTTCGGAAGCGATGCACTCAGTGCGGATACCTCCCTGAACAAAGAGGACAGCTTCGTAAGGAATTACAAATCCGCAAAGCCTAAGGGATTTGTTGCAAAGAAGGCATTCCTCATAAAGGGAAAGCATCTGCCGGACGGAGAGTTCGGACTGATGCATCTTACCATGTCCGTTCAGGAGCTCAAGAAGGTGACCCATGCCTACGGTGTTTCCATAAATGAGTACATGGTCGCGCTTACGGCATACAGCATTTATAAGAACGGTTTCCGCGGCAGGAGCAAGGGGCGTCCCATAAGAGTTGCCGTGCCCGTTAACTTAAGACCCTATTTTGATTCATATACGACCAAGAATTTCTTTGTCGTTGTTTCTGCCGAGGTTTCGGATACCGAAGAGGAATATACATTTGCGGATATCCTGAATATCTGCAGGGATACACTCAGGGAGCAGATAACAAAGGAGCACCTTGAGGACCTGTTCAGCTATTCCGTATCCAATCAGATGAATCCATTCCTCCGCCCGATACCTCTCGGGATCAAGAATCTTGCCATACGGTTTGTTTATAACAAATCCGCGACTGCCAATACCACGACCGTTACCAATATCGGCAATATCAAGATCCTTGACGAATATAAAAAATATATCAAAGGTTTCACTGCCAATATTGCCATGAGCATCGGACAGGACATAAAGGGAACCGTGCTCTCATACGGCGATGATTTTGTATATACCTTCTCCACCACGCTCGAGGATACCTCGATCGAGAGAACGCTGGTAAAGCAGCTCGGTGAGGACGGAATAAAGGTCAGTGTTACGACAAACGGAGTTTTCTATGGCTGAGTGTAAAAAATGCGGTGTCCGCATAACGGACGATACCGACAGATGTCCATTCTGCAGATGTGTGCTTGAAGACGACGGAACAAAGGGTGAGAACGTATACCCCGATCCCCAGGCCACCGTCAAGGTATGGAGAAATATCAGGAGGATAGTACTGTTCCTGTCCATCTGCGCGATGGGCGGAATGCTTATCGCCATGTATATGGGGGCCGAAATCTTTAACTGGACCGTTGTGGTTGGACTTATCCTTCTGTATGTGAACGTGACCATTTATATGACGATCAACGACAAGATAGGATATATGTTCAAGACATTGTTCCTGACCATAATGGTCGTTCTGATACTTATAGGTATCGATTATTTTACGGGCTACAACAGATGGTCTCTGGATTATACGCTTCCGTCCGCGGTCATCTTCCTGAATGTGAGCTGTTTGGTGCTGATGCTGGTCAATCACAGGAACTGGCAGAGCTACATATCGCTGCAGCTTTTTGATATCGTGTGCAGCGTGGTGCTGTTCATCCTCCTGAGACTTGAGATCATCAGGCAGCCGGTCCTGGTCCTTACGGCAACTGCACTTTCCGTCCTCATCTTTGCGGGTACCGTTATATTCGGCGGAAGAAGAGCGACCGATGAACTGAAGAGGAGATTCTTTATCTGATGGCGATCATTAAAACTAATTGGATAAAAAAATTCGAAAAGCTCTATCGTGAGATTCCTATGGGAGAGGATGATGAAAGTGATGACATTCTTTCCGGGGAAGATGTGATCGATGAGCGCTATATAGAGCTGACCCCGTATGAAGCCGGTGATAAGCCGGATCCTGAAAAAGAGGCCGGTGAAACGGGTGACTCTTCGGAGCAGGAAAAAGACACTGATGAAGTACGTGACCTTTCGAATCCCGGGGAAGAGA
Source organism: uncultured Lachnospiraceae bacterium (assembly GCA_946536155.1). Taxonomy (GTDB): domain Bacteria; phylum Bacillota; class Clostridia; order Lachnospirales; family Lachnospiraceae; genus AC2028. Next base: position 4,212 of record CAMNEB010000102.1, read on the forward strand.
CTGATGAGTCTGAAAAGCCTGAGTCTTCCGAAGAAGCGGAACAGGCTGAGGCAGCAGGCGTCTCCGCAAGAGGCAGGGTCGTATCGAGGATGATCTCTTACATCTCGAATGAATCATCCTTGGGAAAGAGCCTTAAGACCGGAGAACTCAGAAAAAAGATGACCGAGCCCGCATGGACGGTTCCCGCGCCTTTTAACATGACAGATTTCGATCTGGAAAATTTTTCCATGAAGATGCTCTCATCCAAGGATAATCCGGATCTTGACCACGTGATACTTCAGCTTCATGGCGGCGGATATATGGGCGCCATAAGAAATGCCTATTATGTATTTGCGGGTCTCTATAATGAGATCAGTCACGGAATGAACGTGCTCTGTCCCGATTACAGAGTAGCACCTGAAGACCCGTATCCCGCGGCACTTGAGGATGCCTTCGAATCCTACATGTGGCTTCTCAAAAGAGGTTACAAGGCTGAGAATATCATACTCGCCGGAGACAGTGCGGGAGGCGGCCTCTGTATGGCACTCTGCATGTATCTGAGGGATAACGGACATCCGCTCCCCATGGGCATCATTGCAATGAGCCCCTGGACGGATCTGACCGCTTCCGGACCTTCCTATGAATTCAATTTTGACAAGGATCCTCTTTACGGAAATACCAAAGAGAGCCTGATCTATATCAATGCCTATCCCGGGGATCACGACAAAACGGATCCTTATATCTCACCGCTTTACGGCAGTTTTAAGGATTTCCCGCCGATGCTCATACAGGTCGGATCCCACGAGATGCTGCTTTCCGATTCCGAATCTGTGGCTGCCAAGGCAAGGGAAGAAGGGGTAAAGGTAAGACTTCATGTCTATGAAGGCATGTTCCATGATTTCCAGATGGCTTATACCGCGATACCCGAATCCAAGAAGGCATGGGCCGAGGCGGGCAAGTTTATTGAGATCATAATGAAAAAAGAAAATCTTTAACGGAAAAATAAAAAGATAAACAAGATACCGGGGGAGAAAGATGCCGGGGAGAGGGTCCCGGCGGATGATAAGTTATGAAAAAACCACTTCACATAATATCGAGGATCATTTTCAGACTTCTGGTCCTGTTCGTGCTGGTTCTTTGTTCCAATTCTGTTTTTCTGCTGGCATCGGGCGCGGCGGATACGATCGTCATGCTGATCTGCATGGTGCTCTGTTTCTTTTTCTGGATATGGCCCGATATATTCAGCAAGGATATCCTGGACGGAAGGATGAGACAGCTCTGGCTCGGAAATGTCCAGCTCAGGCTTTTCCTCGAAGCCCTCGTTATAACCGTTGTCTATACTTTTCTTGAACTCTTTAAGCTGCATATGATAAATGACCTGGATCCCGCCACCAGCGGTCCTACCGTCATTTCCGTGACATCACCCTTTTTATCCGGAGGAAATGTCTCAGCCAGTATGCCTGTCATCGTCGCATCCTGGCAGAGGATACTGTCACATATCGTGATCGCAGTGGTTTTTCTCTCGATCACTTTCTGGATAGGCATAATAAGGCTTTACCTGACCAGCATACAGCTCGGGATAAAGCTCAGGATCATCGGAGTTGTGTTTGGAATGATATTCCCTATAAATCTGGTCGTCCTCGGCATCATGATCTCAAAGACGAGAAAAGAAGTACTTTTTGAGAATGAAAAAGCTATTCTTGATGAGAAGAGAAAAGAGGAGAAGATCTGCGATACTAAATATCCCATACTCCTTCTTCACGGAGTCTTTTTCAGGGATTTCAAATACTTCGATTACTGGGGCAGGGTTCCCAGGGAGCTGTACGTAAACGGCGGTAAATTCTTCTACGGTGAGCAGCAGTCCGCGGCTTCTGTGGAAGAGTGCGGAAAAGAAGTGGCCCGCAGGATAATGGAGATAACCGAGAGCACGGGCTGCGGTAAGGTAAATATCATCGCTCATTCAAAGGGCGGACTCGATGCAAGATCCGCAATGACAGATCCTGCGATTGCAGCAAGGGTCGCATCCCTTACAACGATCAACACTCCTCACAGGGGATGTGAATTTGCGGAGGTCCTTCTTGACAAGATCCCCGATAAGCAGAAGCAGATAGCCGCAAAGGCCTATAACACAACTCTGAGCAAGTTCGGAGATTATGCTCCCGATTTTCTGAAAGCGTGCGGAGACCTTACAAGGAGCGCTTGCGCCGCATTCAATGAAAAGGTAAAAGATCCCGCGGGCGTTTATATCCAGAGCTACGGCTCGGTCCTTAAGAATAACCGCGGCGGAAGATTCCCCTTAAATCTGACACACGGTTTCGTGGGGCTTTTTGACGGACCAAATGACGGACTTGTCGGTGAGAAGTCTTTTGCATGGGGATCCGATTATCATCTGATCACCGCTCCCGGAAAGCGCGGCATATCCCACGGAGACGTGATCGATCTCAACAGAGAGAATATTCCCGGATATGATGTCAGGGAGTTTTATGTACAGCTTGTTGCAGACCTTAAGAAGAAGGGATTCTGATGACGGAACATATTGCATTAAAAGGCGGGATAGATCTTGATAAGACCGAGCGCTCGGGACAGTGCTTCAGATGGATACGTGAAGATGACGGCTCCTTTCTGATACCGGCCTTCGGCGAACTGGTCAAGGTCATGGAAAAAGGCGACGGAATAGATCTGACACTCATGTCGGAAAAAAGATCTTCTTCAGAGGAGTTTCTTAAGAGGTGGTCCGTATATTTTGATTCGGAACTTGATTACTCGGCTGTCAGAAAAATGGCGGATCCTGAGGACAGGTTCTTAAGTACCTCGGCAAAAGCGGGAGAGGGTATCAGGATCATAAGGCAGGAGCCTTTTGAGACACTCATCACCTTCATCATATCCCAGAGAAAGAGCATACCCGCGATAAAGACGAGTGTTGAGAGGATATGCGAAGCCGCAGGCGTAAAGATACCCGGAACGGATGTGTATGATTTTCCGGACCCGGAAAAGCTGTATGAACTTGATGAGAAAACGCTTGAAAAGTGCGGACTCGGCTACAGGGTTCCGTACATAAGAAATGCCGCTGAGGCTGTCACACACGGGGAGACGGACCTTGATCTTTTATCGGGACTAAGTGACGAAGAACTCCTTGCTTCTCTTATGTCGCTCAAGGGAGTAGGGGTAAAGGTCGCAAACTGTACCGCGCTCTTCGGATTCCACAGACTGGATCTTTTCCCCATAGATGTCTGGATACAGCGCGCACTTGATACATATTATGACGGTACGTTTCCGCTTGAAAAATACCATCCTTACAACGGAGTGATGCAGCAGTATATCTTTGCGGCAAGAGATGTGCTGT
>CAMNEB010000103.1 GCA_946536155.1 uncultured Lachnospiraceae bacterium
CGCCGAAGATCTTTACTCCGAAAAACGTTACGTAGAAGTAACCTGTAGCTTCAAGAATAGGCCCCATGGAGAGTGGGATTCCCTTATATGCTATGATGGACAAAAATGTAGATATTATAAATATCGAGTAAGCTCCTATAACAAGAGGATTCATATACTCTTTTAAGGGAGAATCGTAATGTCTGTCCGCAGCCTTTTTAAGCATGACCTGGGATATCGAACTGATAAAAGTTCCGAGGAGCAGCATGAAGGCGCAGAAATAAAGAGAATCAGTCATCTCCGCCTCCTTTTCCGGGTTCGATATCATTTATCGCATAGAATATGATCCCGCATATAACAAATACCGCACCTATGACTTTTCCCGGCGTTATCCTCTCTTTGAAGATGATAAGCCCCCATATGATCGCCCATACAACGGTGACTGCCTTGTTGGCATAAGCGAACGTAAGCGGCAGATGTTTGATGATCTGCTGCCAGCAGAGTGCGTAAAGAGCAAGCAGGAAAAGTACGATTCCATATAGAAGGCAGAACTTAAAACTTAAAAACGGCTCGGTTGAAGCAAGTTTGCTGCACACTGCACTCAGAGAGTAGATCACAAGCAGGATATGCAGGTAAAACAGATATTTCTTCTTATCTTTTAGCATTTCGTAAAGACCTCAAAACACTGGAATTCAATAAATGGCGGCAACATAAGTTGCCGCCATGGTCCGCCTTACAAACGGTAAATTTACGAATCGAAGCTTATTCTCATCATCTCGGAGTAGCTGGTTATTCCGTCGAGAACGTACTCGGTACCTGACATATGAAGGGTATGCATTCCTTCTGCAAGAGCTTCCTGTTTGATCTGTCCGACCGTAGCTCTGCTGGAGATTGTCTCTCTCATGTGCTCGGTGACGACCATGATCTCATAGACACCGATACGTCCTTTATATCCGAGGTTGTCACACTGCTGACATCCGTTGGGTTCGTAAATGGTGATGTCCTCATCCATTCTCTCGGGAGGAATGTTCATGACCTCCTTCTCAACCTTTGTAGCAAGTCTTGCCTTCTTGCAAAGAGGACACAGACGACGGACGAGACGCTGTGCGATAACTCCGATAACTGAATCGGCGATGAGGTAAGGCTCAAGTCCCATATCCTCAAGTCTCGTGATGGTAGCTGCCGAGGAGTTGGTATGGAGGGTTGAAACGACAAGGTGACCGGTGATGGAAGCCTGAACGGCTATTCTCGCAGTCTCCTCGTCACGGATCTCTCCGATCATTATTATGTCAGGGTCCTGACGGAGAATGGATCTGAGTGCCGAAGCGAAGGTCAGATCTGCTTTGTTATTGGTCTGAACCTGGTTGATACCGTCGACATTGGTCTCGACAGGGTCCTCGACCGTTATGATGTTAACCGCTTCGGAGTTAAGTTCCGAAAGTGCGGTATAGAGTGTTGTTGATTTACCGGATCCGGTAGGTCCCGTAACGAGTATGATGCCGTTGGGATGGGCAAGGAGCGAATCAAACTGTTTCTCTTCGTAATCCTTGAGACCGAGCTTGCTCTTCTCTCTCTTCATACCGGATTTGGAGTTAAGTCTCATAACGACCTTCTCTCCGAAAACGGTGGGAAGTACGGAAACACGGATATCGTACTCGACATGGTCGACTATCTGGGTGATACGGCCGTCCTGAGGCTTTCTCTTCTCGGCTATATCCATTCCGCCGATGACCTTGATACGGGCAACAAGTGCATTCAGGAACACCAGCTCATATCTGGCTCTCTCATAGAGCACACCGTCGATCCTGTATCTGACACGGACCTGACGCTCCAGTGCCTCAATATGAATATCGGAGGTTCTCTGACGAACCGCCTTTTCGATCATTTCCTTGACTATCTTAACGATAGGTGAATTTGCTACGTCTTCTTCTCTCTGGGTATCAACCTCATCCTGAACGAGACCTTTTTCCTTAGCGAACTTCTCAAGGTCCTCGGTATTGGACTTCTGGCCATAATACTTATCCAGGGACTGGACGATGCCCGAAGTGGTCGCAACATAAGGCTGGATCTCCAGGTTCGTCAGCATGCTGATATCTTCCTGGGCATCGAAATCCAGAGGATCCGAAACAGCAAGATTCAGGATGTTCGGGTTATTCTCATCGTAACCGAAGGGAATCTCTTTCTTCTTGTTAAGGACTTCATAGTCGACAAGCTTGAGGATATTTTCGGGAATGTCAACACTCTTGATGTCGACATAGGGAAGATCCATCTGTCTGGCCAGGACCTTGGCTATCTCTTCTTCCGAAACCGTGCCGGCCTCAACGAGATATTCACCGAGCTTCTGACCTTTCTGCTTGGCATTGGCAAGAGCCTCTTCCAATACCTCTTCCGTGATAAATCCGTCTTCTACAAGTGCTTCACCGAGTCGTACTCTTTTAAAATTTCTAGCCATGTGAAATGATCCTTTCGAAATTTTAGGGACAACTGCTATTATATCACCGAAATCTTATTTTCTCCATCTTTTTGAGTAAAAATATCCAAACATCGTTTCTAATATTTTCATACAAAATGAGTAAAAATATCCAATAAATTGAGTGCAATTATCAGAATTGTGTGGTATTATGACTAAAGATGAGAGAGGGAGAAATAAATCTGATTTATTCTCGCTTTGCTTTTATTTTTGTATTTCTATCATTTTCACCGGAGGTCATTAACAAATGGCAAAAAAAGTATTTGTATCAAACTACGGAACTTCAATGAGAAGACTGGTGGGAGCTGCGAAAGTCAAGGATTTGAAGCTCGAGATCGATGATTCCGATGCGGACCGTATACTGCTGAACGGCAAGGCTTTCATCCAGCAGCCCGGCTCTACTACCGAAAGCTGCGAGACTTTCGAATTTGCATCCACCGATGTCAAAGATGTCAGACGTGAGGATTATCAGGGATCGGAAGCTCTCGTCATCGAGGCTACCGTAGAGACCATGTACGGCAAGAAGTCTACAAAGGTCATCCTTCCCAATGTAAAGAATCTGAGCGAAGCATATGATCTCCTTGTTTCCTTCAAGCAGAGGAATGAAGCGGCAAAGGCTGCAAGATCGGGCGGAAGACCGGTTTCTTCCGGTGCGAGACCCATTTCCAACGGATCCCGTCCCGTTCCCCCTTCCGCAGCAAACCGTGCAACTTCAAACGGCGCACGTCCCGAGCCCGTTCCCACTCCCGTTCCTACACCCTCACCTGCTCCCGCTCCCGTAGCACCTTCGAATGAAAATGTATATACCGGACAGAGAGTACAGCCTTCACCCGCAGTTTCCATGACCGAGCAGCTTCTCGGCGGCAGCGATGCTTCACACGCAGCTGCACCCGCTCCTGCTCCCGCGCCTGCACCTGTACCCACTCCCGCTCCTTCACCCATACAGAGCCATGTTGCGCCTGCACCCGCTCCCGCACCGGCTCCCGCTCCCGTTCAGCCTCAGGCAGCAGCTCCCGCACCCAAGCCTATCGATACCGCATCCTTCGAGGATAAGCTCAAGAAGATCGAAGTCATGCATGATATGGGTGTCATGAGTGACGATGATTATAAGACCAAGAAGCTCGAGCTCATCTGTAAAGAGAAGGGACTCGACAAGTTCTACGAGAAGATCCAGAAGGTCATCATCTCCAAGAGCAGCGGTCTTCTTACAGACGACGATTACAACAAGCAGGTACGTTCTATCGTGGATCCCTGCTTTGATTCTTCTGTCTCCGATCTTGATGAGTTCAAGGAGAACATCAAGATGATCCCCGTCATCAGGATCAGCGGCCTTGTAAGTGAGTCCGAGTGTGACAAGCTTACCGATGCCCTTATTGACGGAACAAGCTACGACGATTCCGATGTAAACGAGAGATTCATCCTTAATCTCAAGAAGCAGTCGATCCTCAAAGAGGCTGAGATCCTCTCCGAGACCGATTACAATAACGAGATCAACAGACTCAAGCTTGCTCTTAATCCCAAGTCCACCGATGACCGCGATTCCCTCAAGGCAAAGCTCGGCAGATGGCCGGCTATGGTCGAGGCAGGCGTCATCACCTCCGAAGACTTCGAAGCAAAGAGGACCAGACTTGTTTCCGATCTCGACGGAATCGATTCTTCCAATGCAGATACTCTTAAGTCCAAGATCAAGAAACTCATGCTGCTCAAAGAGTGCGACTGGCTCTCCACAAGCGAGCTTCATACCAAGAAGGCAGAGATCGTATCCACTATCTCTGCAAATCCGGACGAAGTTACCAGAATGCAGCTCCACAGGGTTGCAGTTGACGGCGGTCTTGAGACTGAAGCCGAATACGATGCAGCAAAAGCTGTTATTGTTGCTGAGATCATCTCTCCCGTCAACGGAGATATGGATCTGTTCAAGAAGAAGATCGAACTCCTTACCAAGATTCACGACGCCGGCATAATCTCCGACGCAGAGTTCGGCGACTTCAAGTCCAAGCTCCTTGACCTTTAATACCTGTCTGTCACTGTGAGATTTAAGAGCTCATGAACAAATACGATATCAGTAAGATATGTCTGCGTTGCATGAGAGTCAGTGACAATTCCGAGACATGCCCGTTCTGCGGGCATGACAAGCTCGGTGAGAAGACATGGCATAATGCACTGACTCCCGGCACGATTCTTAACAATAAAATACTTATAGGCAACATCCTGGGCAAAGGCGGATACGGAATCACCTATATCGGATTTGACCTTCTGCTTGAATATAGAGTTGCGATCAAGGAATTCTTTCCCGAAGATCTCGTAACCAGAGCAGATGACGGCCACACTCTCGTGGTACTGAATGAAGTCAATTCCGAATCCTACGAAGAGGAAACCCAGGCATATTTACGTGAGGCAAGGATCCTTGCCGAATATTCCAAGAATCCCGGTATAGTTTCCATCAAAGACCTGTTTTATGAGAATAATACAGGTTATATTGTTATGGAATATCTCGAGAATGGCAACCTGTTCAAATATGTGGACAATCATGGCGGCTGGCTTCCTTCAGACAGGGCGCTGAGCCTCATTGAGCCCATCATTGACATTCTCGGAGATCTCCATCAGTCGGGACTGATCCACAGAGACATATCTCCCGACAATATAATGCTGGACAAGGACGGATCCATCAAACTGATCGACTTCGGCGGATCCAGGAAAGCCGGCGCCAAGAATAAACAGGATTTCCTCGGAAAATGGGGATTTGCTCCTCCCGAGCAGATGTTCTCCCGCATTGCGGAACAGGGTCCCTGGACAGATATCTACGGAATCTGCTCCACACTCTACTATCTCGTCACGGGTGATATTCCCCAGTCTGCAATCGAGCGTGAGGAAAATGACCTTATAACTCCCATCAACAGTTATAATATCGATCTTGATCCCGGTCTGGGTGAGGTCATCATGAAGGGTCTCTCCATGAAACCCGAGGATCGTCAGCAGACGATAGATGAACTCTACTTTGATCTGTACGGCATCAAGCGTACTTCCAAGCAGTCTCATGCTCAGGAAGCTGTTGCGGAGCGCAGAGTCATCGTCCTCGATCATGACGGCAGAGTCTGGTTCGGTTCATACCCCATGAACGAGCTCACACCCGAGAAGATCACCAGTGATATCGAGTGTGCGGAGTATGACGAGAACAACACCGCCATCGTTAATGACGAGAGATATTACAGACTTCCTATCTACAAAGAACAGAAAGCAAGGGAAAGCGGCGGACTCTTAAGCAAGTTCAGCCTTAAGCATTCCCGTGTTAAGGACGGATATAAATATTTTAAATATAATGCCATTCCCTGGAGGATCGTAAACGAATCCAAGGGACGTACCACTCTGATCAGTGAGTACATACTTGACTATCTCCCCTTCAACGGAACCACTTATCTGAAGTATTCCGACAAGGATATCCTGAAGGTCAAGACCGGTATCAGCTGGGGCGATTCCAAGTTAAGGGCTTGGCTCAATTCCGTTTTCATCAATATGGCATTCTCTGCTCAGGAGAGGATCAAGCTTCATTATACGAAGATCTCCACTCCCACTTCGCCTTTTGATGACAGATTTACCAATGACAAGGTTTATATTCCTTCGATTGACGAGCTCTATTACGGTTTTGATAATTCGAAGGATCATATTGACAGATCAAAGAGGAACAGGGATAACGCGATCTGCACCGCGCCCATATCCCAGTACACTGCTTGTCTCCCCAGGGATCCGGACTTCGTTCCCTGCTTCGGTCTCCGTTCACGCGGCATGTTCTCCAAAGACATGTCCTACACCGCAGCAGAGGATTCGTACGGTCAGATGATCGGACGTGAAGGCCCTGAGAACTGGATGCTCAACAAACGTTGCGGCATCAGACCCGTTATCTGTGTAAGCAGTGATTCCATCAAGAGGATTTCATAGTTCCTATGAGTACTTATGCCATAAGCGATTTACATGGTCATTACAGCACGTACAAAAAACTCCTCGAAAAGATTAAATTTTCTGACGAGGATTATTTGTATGTTATTGGTGATGTAATTGACAGAGGTCGTGACGGCATAAAGATCATACAGGATATCATGGCAAGGCCCAATGCGGAGCTTTTCCTCGGCAATCATGAGTATATGATGATCGAAGCCATCGATTTCATCCGCAAGAACGAAGCCGAAGGAAAAAAGAAAAAAGCAGATATCGGCGAAGCCTTCACTCCTGTCGATCTCTGGTTCCATCCCGCAAACGGCGGCAAGACCACATACAACGCTTTTGCAAAGCTTGAACGCGAAGAACAGGACAAGATCCTTGAATACCTTAAGAGCCTTAAGCTCATAAAAAGAGTTACATTGGGAGGAATCAATTACCATCTCTCCCACTCCTATTCAGTCGGATACAAATTCGGTTCTGAGCTCTATTATAAAGATGCCCTTATTGATGCGGAGTCTGTAGTATGGGATTCTCTCGTTGATGACAGGCCTCCCATAGACATGCTGGAGTGTGACTGGTTCGCATATCCCGAAGATACATATGTCGTGGGTCATGTATTTACCCAGAGACTCGGATGCATGGATGAAAAAGGAAGAGGCCTCATCTGCAAGATCAAGAGAAGCGGTATCAATGTGATCGATATCGACTGCGGAATGGCTCTTAATTCCAAACAGAGCAGGATCGGATGTCTTGAACTTGAAACCGGCAAAGAGATCTACGTATCCTACAAGTAATAAATTCTGAAAATAATAAATAAAATGATAATGGCAGCTGCGAAGTGCAACTGCCATTTTTTTGAATTTCTCTATAAGGTTACAACAATACTGTTTCATCTATGCGGGGACATTTGTATTGTTTATCTATACCGGTTTATCTGCATCAGTTCAACTATACATAACTTCTATCTCATGTTCTCCCGGTTTGAGTCCCGGCACAGATAAAAGAGCTCCGGCATAAGGAGCAGTCTCTGCTCTCCTGCCATC
>CAMNEB010000104.1 GCA_946536155.1 uncultured Lachnospiraceae bacterium
GCGGTGATCACTTTCTCAAAGTGATGCATCCCTCGCCTATGTCTATCCTGTCTTCCTTGAGAAGCTTGCCGACGGCGCGTTTGAACTCATTCTTGCTCATCCCGGTCTTCTCCCTGATGAGTTCCGGATCGCTCCTGTCATAGAAATCAAGTCTTCCGTCCGAGGACTTCAGAAGTTCAAGGATCTTATCGGCATCCTCGCTCCTCTGTATATAGCCCTTATCCCTTACGGCAAGCTGAAGCCTTCCGTCATCCATTACCTTTGCGACTCTGGCAGTGATCTTCTGTCCGGCTGCGAGCTTCTCCGCGGAACCGTACATCTCCTTTTTGGGGATCAGTGCGGAGTATCTGTCATCAACTGCGACAAAAGCTCCGAAATTGGCGCTGATCAGATAGATCGTTCCCGTGACGGTGTCATCCTTTACATATCCGGATCTGTTCTCAAGGCTCCTGTAGACATCCATTGCGGCACAGAGGCGGTCCGACTTGTCCGCATACATCGTGACAAGGACCTCGTCCCCCGGGGAAACCCTGTATGTCTGCTGAGCATAGGGAAGGAAGAGATCCTTCTCGAGTCCCCAGTCAAGGAATGCTCCTATCTGGGTCACCTGAAGGACCTTGAGCTTTGCAAGTCCGCCCATTGTGACAAGGGGCTCCTTGAGGGAAGCTATCTGTCTGTCTTCGGAGTCGCGGTAGATGAACACTTCCAGTTCATCGCCCACTAAGGTTCCCTCGGGAACCCTCGATGCGGGGAGAAGGACTCTCTCTTCAGACTTTTCTCCGCTGCCTTCTTCGGACAGATATACTCCGAATTCCACTTTCTTGACGACTTTCAGTTTTTGTTTGTATCCGGTTTTTATCATTTGAATTCCATTACGGCATAGGGTGCGCCGTCTCCGTTTTCAAGGGATATTATACACCCTTCTCCGGGTGATCCCGCAACCCTCGGATGTATCACATCTCCGAGGAACGCCTGTGAGATATACTGGGCTCTGAAGCCTTTTATCGGGAAATTCTCGGGAAGGTATGCCGCCGCTATGGCAACATATTTTCCGTTGTTGACATGATGGTTCGCATCAAGATGGATGGGCTCTATCGTAAGCGGCGCCATCTTCCTGCTCTCTTCGGGAACGGTTATCTTGCGGACGATCCTGCCCATGGGGAGCGCTTCCTCAGTCTTGTAGCGTTCATTCATGAGAGCGTCCATGGGTACGGGCTTGGATGTTTTTGTACTCAGAAGAGCCCAGAGCGAGAAACATCTGACAATGATGTCATCTCCCGACTTAAGCCCGAAGCACCTCTTTCCCATAAATCCCTTGAATTCCACGGGATAGGTAAAAACACTCACATTCTCACACAGCTCCGGAAGTCTGTCTATCTCCACCTGCCATGAGTTTATGACCCAGAAATAACCGTGTTCCCTGCAGTAATCAAATCCTATTCCGAGATCCTCCGACTGAAAGGTGGAGCAATCCTGAAAAATATCTATAAGCGCCGGTATCGTCAGTTTTTTATTCTCATCCACCTGACTGTATCCGACACGGATGTCATATTCGTACATTTATCCCTCCGGGATATCAGATAAACATTTCAATGATGATAAAAGCAATTCCGATGATGATAAACAGCATCATTCCGAGATTGACGATGACCGTCGAGAATCTCTTTCCCGCAGGGATCCTGATCCTGCCGGGATTGATATGGATCCTGTTCCTGCAGAGCGCCACCGTGATAAGTACGATACCCGTTATGATCAGTCCGAATACCATTACGATATAAAAACCGAAAAGAGCAAAGGAGCTCAGATTCTCCGTAACATATTCGGTGACCGCATTGATATCGCCCGTTTCAAGGATATCGGCAAATCCGGCGGGAGAAAACGCAGTGAGCACCACCAGAGGGACAACGCTTCCGAAGAAATTGATCACCATATGATATCCGATGGTGAGCGAGATCTTTCCGGTCTTCAGATAAGCATATGCAAGGAAGCCTCCGAGGAGGAACGCATACACGCACTGGGTAAGATTGCCGTGGAATATGCCGAACATCAGTCCGGTCACAATTATGGTCACCCACTCTCCGTAAGCCTTAAGCCTGTCACAAAGGAGTTTTCTGAAGAAAAGTTCCTCAAAAATGGGGCCGATTATGACCATGAATATAATGTTGACAGCCATGTCTCCCGTAAGGACCATGGTCTGAACATCGTTCGTTGCAGCGGTCGCGGAAGGGTTGAACATCTCAATGACCGTTCCGATGATCGTTCCCACGATATTTCCGAGATACATCATCGAATATGCGATTATGAATCCTCCGATCACCTGAAGTGCGTTCCACTTTTCCGCAGCTGCCGGTTTCTCCGCACTGACTCTCCTAAGGCACAGATAACACACGCCTCCGCCCACGATGTACATGGGAAGGAGCGATGCAAGGAGATTTACGAGATAATCATCAAAAGCTTCCGGCCATATCCTCTCTAAGACCAGTCCGAGAAGAAACTGTGCGGCGACTGCGGTGAGCATGAAAATAAGATAGCTCATTCCTATTCCGCTGAAATGCTTTCTGGCCTTTTTTTCATCAAACAAAGGGGGCTGAAATCCCATCTCCGCAGAAGGTGCTTCGGGCCGGACCTCTCCGTACATTCCGGGAGCGATATTATTGTTATTATCCATTTTCTTCCTCAAAAAATATGTCTATATACAAAATGAAGCCAAGAACTTACGTCCTCGGCTTCCAGCAGGGCTACAAGGACTCGAACCTTGAAAATGACGGAATCAGAATCCGCTGCCTTACCATTTGGCTATAGCCCTATTTGCATTACAAAAACACATTATATATAACTCTTGCAAAATATGCAAGATATTTTTTTATTATTTAGCATCGGTATCGGAAAGCAGGTGATTTATGAACTGGTGAGCAGTTCTTCCGGATACCCCGCCGTGGCTCATTTCCCACTGATCGCTCAGAAGGAACAGGCGGTCGTCGGGAATGTCTATGCCGTTTCTGTCCGCAAGTGTCCTGACGATATCGTGATAGAGCTTCCTGTCGGGCTTGTAATACCCTATGGTCACTCCGAATCTGTTCGCAAGGGACAGCTTCTCCTCCATGGTATCGGATCTGTGGATATCCCCGTTCTGTTCCATGTCGTCGCGGTCAGCCCACATCTCCCTGACAAGATGTCTTCTGTTGGATGTGGCATATATGAGGATATTGGAGGGCTTTGTCTCAAGGCCGCCTTCGATGACCGCCTTTAAGAATTTATACTCCGACTCATCCTCTTCAAACGAAAGGTCATCCATATAGATGATGAATTTGTAATTCCTGTTCTTGATCTGCGATATCAGCTGGCTGAGGAGCCTGAACTGATATTTGTAGATCTCTATCATCCTGAGTCCGTGATCGTAGTATTCGTTCACGATAGCCTTGATGCTGGTCGACTTGCCGGTGCCGCTGTCTCCGAAGAGCAGCACGTTGTTGGATCTCCTGCCTTCAACAAAGGCTTCGGTATTGACCACGAGCTTCTCCTTCTGGAGTTCGTATCCGTGGAGATCCGACAAAAGGACATGCTCCATATTTGCGACAGGCTTGAAAATGACGGATCCGTCAGGTGCCTCTGCTATCCTGAACGCTTTGTTCAGGCCGAACATTCCGACACCGTAGTCCTTGTAGAATCCGGTTATTATGCGGAAAAACTCATCGGGATCCGCAGCAGTGGCCAGTCTGTCACTGAGGCCCCTGACCTTCTCACTGACATTTCCGTTATACATAAGTGCCGGCTTTTCGATCGCACGGTAATCGGTGATACAGCTGAAGACATCGGTCTTAAGGATATCCTCGAGCCATGAAAAATCATAATGGAACAGTTCGATAAAAGCCGCAAAATCATTTTTTGCGAAATGATTGACCGTACCGTCGCTTCCTCCGGTCTTCTCAGCGGTGAGAGTAAAAGGGTTCTCTGCCGTGACCAGAAGGTAAGTGAGATAGTTCTGCCAGAGATTTTTATCAAACGCAAAATCCGTCGAGATCTCAAGGATCCTCTTTATCTGCGCATTTACCGTGGAACTGATTTCGGATACATCATATTCTCCGCCCCTTACCGCCCTGCAGACATGGGCCAGCTGCATGAGTATAGAATCTTCGGGCATAGAGCCGTATATCAAAAATCTGGAAACAATACGATCCATTAAAAAATCCTCCGGCAGTCTCCTGCGGTAAATCTTCCGGCATTAAACCTCAAACATCAGATCTTCGTAAGTGGGCACGGGCCACATTCTCTTATCCACAAGGGTCTCAAGCTTATCGACGGGCTCTCTTAAAAGCGTCATTGCGGGTACGACCCTGTCTCTGTAACTGACGGCCTGATCCTTTCCAAAAGGAAGAGCCTTTGCCTCTGCGGTGACTTTCTCAAGATTTTCAACAGCCTTGAGCACTTTCGAAAGCTCTGCTCCCACTTCTGAGAGGATGATACCCACCGCTGCGGAATCTCCGCCCGCATCCTTTATCGAATTGACAGTCTCCGCCAGAACCTTCTCGTATTTGACAACTGCGGGAATGTAGAGCTTTCTGGCCATTCCGATCATGGTATTTGCTTCGATGTTGATACTCTTGGAATAGGTCTCGTACACGATCTCTTCACGGGATTCGAGCTCAACCCTTGTAAAGATACCGAATCTCTCGAACAGCTTAACGGACTCTTCGCTGGTAAGAGCAGAGGCTGCATCCACCATAGTACGGATGTTGGGAAGTCCTCTTCTCTCGGCCTCTTTGACCCAGGCATCGGAATAACCGTCTCCCGAGAATATGATCCTCACATGCTCGCTGAGATATTTCTTGATGAGGTCATGTACGGCCAGTTCAAAATTGTCCGCTTTTTCAAGCTCATCCGCGGCATCACAGAAAGCCTCGGCAACGATGGTATTGATCGCAGTATTGGCATCTGCGATGGAATCGGAGCTTCCGACCATACGGAACTCGAATTTATTACCTGTGAAGGCAAAGGGTGAGGTACGGTTTCTGTCGGTCGCATCCTTCTCGATATCGGAAAGAGTCGACACGCCTGTCATAAGCTTGCCGCCCTGGATCGAATGATCTGCGGCACCGGTCTCTATGAGCTGCTTTACGACATCCTCAAGCTGCTCGCCGAGGAATACTGAAATGATAGCGGGAGGTGCCTCGTCGGCTCCGAGTCTGTGCTCATTTCCGACATTTGCGGCACTCTGTCTGAGAAGGTCGGCATGATCGTCCACCGCCTTCAGGATGCATGCGAGCACGAGAAGAAACTGGATATTGGCCTCGGGGGTATCTCCGGGATCGAGCATATTGACACCGGTGTCGGTGGTGAGTGACCAGTTGTTGTGCTTGCCGGATCCGTTCACCCCGTTATAGGGCTTCTCGTTAAGGAGACAGTGAAGACCCTTTCTCTCTGCGATCTTCTTCATGGTCTCCATTATTATCTGGTTATGGTCTACGGCGATATTTGCGGTCTCGTAGATGGGAGCGAGCTCATGCTGTGCGGGAGCCGCTTCGTTGTGCTGGGTCTTAGCGGTAACTCCGAGCTTCCAGAGTTCGAGATTCAGATCCTTCATAAAGGCTCCGACCCTCTCCCTGATGGCTCCGAAATAATGATCGTCCATCTCCTGTCCTTTGGGAGCGGGTGCGCCGAAAAGAGTCCTGCCGGCAAATACCATATCGGGACGTCTTAAATATTTTTCCCTGTCCACAAGGAAATATTCCTGCTCGGGTCCGACGGAGGGAGTGACCTTAGTGGATCTGGTGTCACCGAAGAGCCTCACAATACGCAGAGCCTGTGCGGAGACTGCTTCCATGGATCTGAGAAGGGGAGTCTTTTTGTCAAGCGCTTCACCGGTATATGAGCAGAAAGCGGTGGGGACGCAGAGGATAACGCCTGTGGCATCTTCTTTCAAAAATGCGGGAGAGGTTATATCCCATACCGTATATCCCCTTGCTTCGAAGGTTGCCCTGAGGCCGCCTGAAGGGAAAGAGGAAGCATCGGGCTCACCCTTTATGAGCTCTTTGCCGGAAAATTCCATGATCATCCTTCCGTAAGGATCCGGATGTGTTATGAATGCATCGTGCTTTTCGGCGGTTATGCCGGTAAGAGGCTGGAACCAGTGGGTATAGTGGGTAGCTCCGTTTTCTACGGCCCAGTCCTTCATGGCGCCTGCCACAACATCGGCGGATCTTCTTGAAAGCTCTCCACCCTTTTCCATAACGGCCTTAACTTCTTCAAAGACCGTTTCGGGAAGTCTTTCCTTCATCTTGCCGAGGGTAAAGACCTTCGATCCGAAAACATCCTCTACATTGTAATAATCAGACATATCAAACTCCTTCATGCTACTTGATCGTAGAATAGTTTATATTTTCGGGGATTTTTTTTCAACAATTACCTTTATCCGCCTGCTGCATACCTTTATTCGGCAGCTTCGGAAAAAAGATTATCCTCGAGATAGCGTCTGTTGGTATCAAAGTTCACCTTAAGGACCGCCATTGAATCAATATTCGCATTGCTCCAGCTCCCATCCACCGGCAGGCTGCCGCTCACCGTATCGTAACGAAGCATGAAGGGCGCCCTGAGTACGAGAAAATAGCACTCGGACAGCTTCATATTGGTGGTCAGATTGGGACAGAGCGCATTTATCAGTCCGTCAAAATCCGTAAAGAGGGTCCGGGGCAGCTTTCCCGCTATCTGCTGCATGACCTTCCGCTGTCTCTCGGTACGCCCGAAATCATTTCCGATGTAACGGTTTCTGGAGTAGGCAAGCGCCTGGGGGCCGTTCAGATGTACCACGCCTCCCTCAGTCTGCATGAGATAATCGTATCCGAAGTCTTTGCCCGTAAGCTCGTTATACTCATTCAGGTATGCATTGACCCAGAGTATCTCTTCGTATGTCAGCTCGATATCCACGCCGCCCACGGCATCCACCACATTCGCAAAGGCTTCGAAGTTGACCAGGACATACCTGTTTACGGGGATCCCGAAATTCTGCTCCACGGTCTCCATCAGAAGCTCCGGTCCTCCGAAGGCATAGGCCGCATTCAGTCTGTTCGATCCATACCCCGGGATCTCGACATACATATCCCTTAAAAGGGAAGTCATAAGGATCCTGTCCGTATTTTTCGAAACGGATACGAGGATCATGGCATCACTCCTGCCGTCCTCACCTCCGAGCCTGGAATCGTTTCCTATCAGAAGTATATTGGTGACCCCGTCAGCGGAAAGCGCTTCTTTGTCAAGTTCTCCCGCCTCTTCAAAGACCATCAGGCCGTAGGCCTTTTTTACAAGGGAATATGAAAAAACAAATCCCGCGGCCATGACCAGTACCAGCCCGATAAAAACGGTCAGAATAAATGTCCTTAAGGGGTGTCTCTTTTTTCTCTTATTTGCCGTCACGT
>CAMNEB010000105.1 GCA_946536155.1 uncultured Lachnospiraceae bacterium
ATCCGCGGGCGTAACTAAAAAGGTCCCACAGGCATGAAGCCTGCGGGACCTTTTGCATGTGGTGCCTGGCGGAGCGGTCATCTGTTCTTTTCGTAGAGGAGCTCGAGGCCTCTGATCAGGATATCGGGCTCTAAGTGGAAGGTGCGCTTGCAGTAAGGGGCCACAAGAGGGCTCACACCGCCCGTAAGGACAGCTGTGACGCTCGTGCCAAGTTCCTCCTCGACCCTGTCTATGATACCGTCAAGCATGGAGGCGCATCCTATAAGGGCACCGGATCTCATGCAGTCTACGGTGTTTGTGCCGAGGACTTTGGCACTTCCGGTAAGATCGATGTTTGGAAGCTGGGCGGCGGAAGCGGAGAGTGCATTTACTGAGGTCCACATACCGGGGATGATCATTCCTCCGCGATATGCGCCGCTTTCATCTATCACCGACACTGTTGTTGCCGTGCCCATATCAACGATCGCAATGGGAAGGCTGTATTTTTCCCGTGCTGCGACGGCACCTACGATGAGATCGCTTCCTACAGCGCGGGGATTGTCCGTTTTTATATCAAGGCCGGTTTTGATGCCGGGGCCGACGACCATGATATCTATGCCGGTAAGGATCTTTACCGCCTGGGGTATTACCGTCTGAAGATACGGAACGACAGATGATATGATGCCGCCTTCGATATCGGATAATTCAACATGATGCATATTCAGAATGCCCTGTATATCAAGTGCATACTGGTCGGCTGTTTTGGCACGGTCGCTGGCGAGTCTTACGGAAAAGATATCTTTTCCGTTTTCTACACCGCCGAGAACGATATTAGTATTCCCGACATCAATGGCAAGTATCATATTCTGTCCTCCCTGTTTTTATTCTCTCTTAAGTCCGTATGCTACTGCTTTGGCAACGCTTCCGCCGATGATTATTCCGGTCAGCCATTCAAACAGTCCCTGTAATCCTACGACCAGTACGACGAACATCAGGGGATTGACTGCGCCTACCTTCGCTGCAAGGTTCTGAACAAATTCGGTCTTATAGAAAACAAGAACGATGTATCCCATGAACAGTATAGTGTTGAGCATCGGTGCCGCAAGTCCGCCCACGTAATAGCAGATGAATTTTTTCTTGTCGATCTTCTTTACGGCTTTAAAGATGATACCCGTGAGGAAACCTACGGCAGTACGGAGCACTACGCAGAGTATCACGGTATTTATGGGACTTATCTGGAAAAAGAAGTGAGTCATTCCCGAAGCACCGGTCACTGCATCATAAAGGCTCGTGAGTCCGTAGATGAAACCGAGAACGGCACCTTCGACGGGACCGAGCAGCATTGCACCGATCGCAATAGGAACCATTGTGAGAGTCATTACGAGGGGACCGACAGGAATGGATGATAATCCCGTAATCTTCATTACGAGGATGATCGAGATGAAGATGGCCAGTTCGGTCATCTTGCGCAGATTGGAACGATTATTCATTTTTACCTCCTTGCTCGTGCTCCTTTAAGGATGCACCGCGACAGAATAAATTGGATTGAAAGGACCGCCCGTTTCCTCCTGCCCTCATCAAGGTGCAGGTGATACGGCTTTTCGGGTCTTTCTCCCCGGCCAAGGAGATGATAACATACAAAAGGCGTGACAGTCATGTTCTGTTTTACATACATTTGTCATTGTTGCAATTATTCCGCTTTATGATAGAGTAAAGGGGATATTTTGAACCGATCCATACGCTGTGATACCGGAGGTAGGAAGATGTTAAAAGGAAAAACAGTGGTGCTGGGTGTTTCCGGCGGAATAGCTTGTTACAAGGCCTGCGAGCTTGCTTCGCTCCTTGTAAAACAGCATGCGGATGTACAGGTCATCATGACCGAAAATGCCTGCAGGCTGGTCACTCCCATAACCTTTGAACAGCTTACCGGCAACAAGGCTCTTACAGATACTTTCGACAGGAATTTCGTTCACAGCGTCGAACATATCTCAGTTGCAACAAGGGCCGATATGGTGATCATAGCACCCGCTACGGCAAACATCGCAGCAAAGCTCGCACACGGGATCGCAGACGATATGCTCACCACCACGGTACTCGCATGCACCTGTCCCAAGGTCATAGCTCCTTCCATGAACACTGCGATGTACGAAAATCCCGTGACACAGGATAATCTGAAAACACTTGAGCATTACGGATGGGAAGTGATAGAACCTGACAGCGGACGCCTTGCCTGCGGAGCAGTGGGAAAGGGCAAGCTTCCTTCGCCCGAGAGACTGCTGGAAGCATGCCTTCATACTCTTGCACATGACAAGGATATGACAGGAAAGAAAGTCCTGGTCACCGCCGGGCCCACACGAGAAGCCCTGGATCCCGTAAGATTTCTGACCAATCATTCCACCGGGAAGATGGGATATGCCATCGCACGGGCAGCTGCATACAGAGGTGCTGAAGTGACACTCGTGTCAGGAAAGACAGATCTTCCTAAACCTGATTACGTTGATGTCATCGATATCGTTTCTGCACAGGATATGTATGAAGCGGTGATGGAACATGCCGGCGAGTCGGACATCATCATCAAAGCGGCTGCTGTTGCAGATTACAGACCTGCAGTCGTAGCTGATAACAAGATCAAGAAAAAAGACGTCGATATGTCGATCGAACTTGAAAGGACGAACGATATCCTTAAGGAGCTTGGCAGCAGGAAAAAAGAAGGACAGTTTCTCTGCGGCTTTTCGATGGAAACCGAAAACATGCTGGAAAACAGCAGGGCAAAGCTTGTAAAGAAAAACCTTGATATGATCGCCGCAAACAATGTAAAGGTAGAAGGTGCCGGTTTCGGAAATGATACAAATATACTTACGCTCATAACCGCAGATTCCGAGACCGAACTTCCCATCATGAGCAAATTTGACGCCGCAAACAGACTTCTTGATGAAATCTGCGCGCGTATGAAATGATTTTTTTAATCAGATCACACATCATATATAAAAACAGATCCGCCCGGAGCTTAAAACCGGGCGGATTTTTTTGTTGACTCTTCCCCTGGGGCATCCTTTAACGTGGAGACATGGAAAGGAGCATCGGAGGAAAAATGAAGGAAAAATACGGATTTGCAAGTAATCTGAAGTATGTTGTCTGCGGTATGAAAAAAGACGGCGGGAATCTTCTGGGGATTCAGATGCTGGGTGTCATGACCGAAACGGTTTCTCTTTTTATAATTCCGGTGACGGTAAAACTCATAATCGATTCTCTGACATCGGGAGATCCGCATGAAAAGACCATGATCCTTGTGGGGATCAATTCGGCGGTAATGCTGATCGTTTATATGATCTCAGCTTATGTCGAAAACAATACCCCGTATAAGATGAAGCATGCCCTTATAAGCTTTAAGCGTGAACTGACCGAGACTATGACCTCTATGGAATATTCAAATATGGAGAAGCCTGCGGTCCTTGATGAGCATGAAAGGATCCGCAATGTCATGAATGTTAAGACTCAGGGCATAGAAGGAATGATGAATTCCACAGTCACATGCGGGAAGCTTATTCTTCAGATCGTCATGGCGGGGATCCTGGTTTCATCACTTCATCCCATTCTCATCTTTATTCTGATAGGTTTGCTCATCCTGTCCTTTATGGTGATCGATAAGACCAAGATGAAGGATAAGGAGCAGGTATGGGATGCACTCGGTCCTTATTGGAGAAAGCATTTCAATCTTGGTTATCTGACCAATCACTTTACTTCAGCCAAGGAGATCAGGGTCTATGACATGAAAGATTATATCTACGGAAAATACCTTGATATAACCGCGGAGATCCTGAAAAAATACAGACTGTCCAGAAATATATGGTTTAAGAGCAATGCGATATGCATGCCTCTTAATCTATTGCAGGAAGTGAGTCTTTATGCGTTTCTGATATATAAGCTTTCAAAAAATGAACTGACGGTTGCGGAGTTTACTCTCTATGTGGCTTCCGTTCATATCTTTACAAAAGCATTGAGCGAATTCATACAGGAATACACCGAGATAAAGAAACAGTCACTGGAAGTAAAAGACTTCAGGAAATTTATCGATACCTACAAAGTATCCCATGACCCGTACAGAAAGGTTACTGTTGCAGACAGACCGGATCTTGAATTCCGTGATGTCACCTTCAGGTATGAAGGTCAGGCAAAGAATGCCCTGGAGCATGTTTCCGTAAGCATTCCTTACGGGATGCGCCTTGCCATAGTCGGATTAAACGGTGCCGGAAAGACCACCTTTATCAAACTGCTTGCGGGATTTTATAAACCTACGGAAGGCCATATCACATTAAACGGCCGGGACACCGCGGATATGGACATGGAAGAGCTCTTCGATCATTTTTCCGCTGTGTTCCAGAACGTGGAAGAATATCCCTTCACCGTGGCAGAAAACGTATCTATGAAAAGACTTGATGAAACCGATGAAAGCAGGGTTTCAGACTGTCTGAAGAGATGCGGTCTTTATGATCGCATCATGCAGCTTGACTCGGGGCTCCGCAGTCAGGTCCTGAAAGTGATAGAAAAAGACGGTGTGGATTTTTCCGGAGGAGAGAAGCAGAAGCTTGCTCTTGCAAGAGCGCTGTATAAAGATGCCCCGGTCATCATCCTGGATGAACCCACATCCGCCCTGGATCCTCTCGCAGAGGAAAGGCTATATAAAAGCTTTAACGATCTTATCGGCGACAGAACAGGTATCTTCATATCCCACAGATTATCCTCCACAAAATTCTGTCATAAGGTTGCGATGTTCGAGGATTCTCATCTGGTGGAATTCGGAACTCATGATGAGCTTATGAACCTGAAGGGAAAATACTATGAGCTGTACGAAACCCAGGCGCAGCTTTACAGGGAGGAAAACAAAAATGAAGACTAAACCTGTAAGATATTTTGCGGCAGCCATGAAAAAATATAAAAAAGGATTCTATCCTCTTTATGCTCTGCTCATAACCGCGATGATGATACAGCCGTTCATAAACATGTTCGGTCCGAAGATGATGATCGATGAGATCATGGGAAGATCGGATATAGCTATGCTGATAAAGATCGCGGCGGTGATGGTGACTGTGGATTTTATGCTCAAAGCGGTACAGGGGTATCTGTTCTTAGAACTTGATAAAGTCTATTATCAGGGACTTAACAGATTCCTGGAAGCCGGTGTCGGCAAAAAGAGCATGGAGCTTAAATATGAGACCACGGAAAGCAAGGAGATCCTGGACAGCCTGGCAGATGCAAGAACGGGGATCGATGATGCATATTCCGGCGGGGCAAAGGGACTGTTCGAATCCATGGCTAATATCATAGCCGGTGTCGTCATCATTCTTCTCAGTGCCTTTGTGGTATTCAGATATACTTTTCTTCCTGTCATCCCTGTCCTGATAAATGTCGCTCTCAATGCATTTTTCGAAAGCAGACTCAGCAGTATAAAAATGGAACAGATAGGACTTCTGGCTAAAACGGACAGGGCGTATCATTATCTGCTCCATGGTCTTTCGGACATCAGGTACGGTAAGGATATAAGGCTTTTCCATGCCGGGGATATGATGCTCGGAAGGGTGGATGAATTCAATGACAGACAATCTGAGATAAATAAATCCTATGCCCGAAGATCTTCAAAGTATCTTATGGGTTCAAAGATCAACCTGGCACTTACCGCATCCTCAACTTATCTCATATTTGCCATCATGGTCATTCAGAAGAAGATAGGCATAGGAGATTTCACGATGCTTTCGACAGCCGTGACCACCATTATTGGCTCAATAAACCTCGTACTTAAACAGATACTGGAACTGAAGAAGTTTTGCGGGTATACGGACAAATACATTAAATATGTCGAGGGGAATAAATATACCGAGAAAGGTGACATACCTGTCGGTGTACCTGAAGATATCGTCATCGAATTTAAGGATGTTTCTTTTAAGTATCCCGGTTCTTCAAACTATGCTCTTAAAAATATAAGTTCCGTCATCCGCAAGGGGGAGCGGCTGTCGGTTGTGGGACTTAACGGAGCCGGCAAGACCACATTCATCAAGCTCCTGTGCAGACTTTACGAATGTACGGAGGGTGAGATACTTGTAAACGGGGTCAATATCCTGGATTATGAATACCGAAGCTATATGAAACTTTTATCCGTTGTTTTTCAGGATTTCTGTCTTCTTGGTTTTTCCATAAAAGAAAACATCATCTGCGATATGCCTGATAAGGAAGATGACGAAAAACTGATGCCGCTAATCGAAAGAGTGGGCCTGAAGGAAAAGGTTGATTCACTTTCGCTTGGTTTGATGACACCGGTATTCAGATACTATGACCAGAACGGATTCGAACCTTCCGGCGGAGAACAGCAGAAGATAGCAATGGCCAGGGCTCTTTACAAGGATGCACCGGTTCTTATCCTGGATGAACCCACAGCTGCTTTGGATCCCAAAGCGGAAAAAGAGATCTACGAACAGTTTGCTTCCATGGTGACCGGCAAGACCGCCATATTTATATCCCACAGACTAGCCTCATGCAGATTCTGTGACAGGATCCTGGTATTTAAGGACGGGGAGATCGCAGAAAGCGGATCCCATGAATCACTGCTCAGCTCTCCGGATGGTCTGTACAGTTTGATGTACAGATCCCAGGAGAAGATGTATTCGTGATCTGCACATCTTTAAAAGGACTGCCTCCGCAGTCCTTTTTGTATGCTTTCAGATGCCCGTAAAGTTTTAAATACAGGCATTTTGTGGTAGAATATACAGATAATTCTTAAATTATCAGGGGAGTATGATTTGGCGGGAAAAGACGTTATAAAAGCATATGTTGACGGAAGTTTTAACGTAGAGACGGGGGTTTATTCCTTCGGCTGTGTTTTTCTGCCGGAAGACGGCACGGTAAGAGTACTGTGCGGAAGCGGGAATGACCCTGAGAATGCAAAGCAGAGAAATGTCACCGGCGAGATGCTGGGGGCTATGAATGCCGTTTTATGCGCCATTAAGAGCGGATATAAGGCTATCGATATCTACTATGATTATCAGGGTATAGAGAGCTGGGTTACCGGTGCATGGAAGAGCAAGAACGACCTTACCAGGTCATATGCCATGGCCATGAGGGGCTGGATGAGCCATATCGATATAAGATTTCACAAGGTGGAAGCTCATACCGGCGTCAAATATAACGAGACAGCAGATAAGATGGCCAAAAAGGGAGCCCTTACGGTCGGAATACCCGAGACCGGGCGCATAGAGGATATGGAGATATGGACTCAGGAAAAATAAGACTCAATAAATTCCTTGC
>CAMNEB010000106.1 GCA_946536155.1 uncultured Lachnospiraceae bacterium
CCTATACCTATAAGGACGGCAAAAATGTCCTGACACTGAAAAAGAACCTCTGAAAGCCAGTGTTTATGCGGCTCAGAGATTCCGAGAGTCTATCATATTGCAAGGGAGTAAGAAAATGGAAAACGAAAAAAGACTGAATGCAGAACTGAAGCTTGAAGATCTGGAGAATGTTGCCGGCGGTGCCGGTGGGAGACCATCCGGAATTTCCTGCCCTCAATGCAAGGGGTTCATACCCGTCTCGATGCAGCAGGTTATCACGGAAAGCGTCATTATCTGCTCTCATTGCGGATATCAGCTGCACATCAACCATCAGGGATCCCAACCGGTAATTGAAGATTAGAAATAATTCCGGCAAGCGCAGAATGATTTTGATAAAAGCGCCTCTAAACCGCGTCTGTGGTTTAGGGACGCATCGCAAGAAATCATTTCGATTTCGGGAACAATAAGCTCTCGGAATTTTGAGCCTGCCAACCAAGATTCATCGGTCGGATGAACCTTGAGAAGTAAGTATTATCCAGAACAGCGGCAGTACCACATCTTAGATGAACGGTGTCTGCCGTCTTTTTTTATCCCAAAATCGCCGGAAACGGCACACAAAAATGAAAGATTTTAAGAGGAGCTGCCGAAACCGCGAAGAAGGCGATTGAGGGTTAAAAAGCTTAAAAATCACAAAATAACATATGAAATCTTAAAGGGAGAAGAATTTTGTAAAAATCTGACGGCGGGATTATATATCATATGTTCTGTATACAGAAAAATTATGACACCGGGGATGCAATTTGAATGCGTGTCATAAATTGTGGATAACTTTTTCGCAAAACTACTGGCTTTCCACGTGTAATTCACTGACGTCTGTGTCATTTTTTTGAAATAGATGATAGAATACCGCGCGTAATTTTATGAATCTTAGAGGTCTTGCAAGAAATATTTGCATACATAATACATGCTTATGTTGACTGACGGATACGTCATTTTGGGGGCGGAATATGAAAAAAAGAGCTGCCACCGAAGTGACAGCTCTCTGTGATGCGTATTTTTTTGTCAGCTCTTGAAGAATACTCCTAGGAAGTTTCTTCCGATACTGGATCCGATATTGCCTCCGAGAGTCTTTCCGAATTTTCCGCCGATGGCATTTCCGACGGTCTTGCCGACTTCTCTTCCGACAGTTCCGGATGCGGTCTTGGCAACGCTCTGTGCAGCCTTGGCTGTTTTGTAGCTCATGGAATTCTTATCTACCTTGGGTTTTGTGGCGGGCTTTGTGGCTTCTGCCTCTGCTTCCTGGATCGCCTTGTTCCTCTGAAGGAACTCGTAAGCGGAATCTCTGTCGAAATAATCGTTATATCTCGAGAAGAGGATACTGCTGCTGATCTCTTTTTCCCTGGTGGAGTCATCGATGGGACCCATGAGTGACTGGGGAGGAAGGATCGATGTCTTCTCAACTATCGTGGGTACGCCCTTTTCATCGAGGACGGAGACGAGAGCTTCGCCGGTTCCGAGGGAAAGGAGAGTATCGTAGGTATCGAAATCCGGATTTTCCCTGAAGGACATTGCGGCTGCCTTGGCAGCTTTCTGCTCGGCGGGGGTGTATGCGTGGAGTGCATGCTCAATCTTGTTTCCGAGCTGGGCAAGGATCGAATCGGGAATATCCCTGGGGTTCTGTGTTACGAAGTAGATTCCCACGCCCTTTGATCTAATGAGCTTTACGACCTGCTCTATGCGGGACAGGAGAGCCTTGGGGGCGTTGTCGAAGAGCATGTGGGCTTCATCGAAGAAGAATACCATTTTAGGCTTTTCGGGATCGCCTACTTCGGGAAGGGTTTCAAAGAGCTCACTCATCATCCAGAGAAGGAATGTGGCATACATGGTGGGACGGTTTATGAGCTTCTGGCAGTCGAGGATCTGAATGGTACCCTTGCCTGAATTCTGAAGGAACCAGTCGGATATCGACAGAGCAGGCTCGCCGAAGAAAGCATCCGCACCTTCTCCTTCGAGGGAGACGATGGATCTGATGATGGCATTTACGCTCTGCTTGGCCACATTTCCGTACTCACCGGCAAACTGCTTGTTGTTCTCGGCAACATAATTGAGCATTGCCTTGAGATCCTTGGTGTCGATCAGGAGCATGTCACTGTCATCTGCGATCTTGAATACGATGGAGAGGACATCTGTCTGGGTATCGTTGAGATCGAGGATCCTGGAAAGGAGGAGAGGTCCCATTTCGGAAACAGTGGTCCTTAAGGGCATTCCCTTTTCCTTATAAACATCCCAGAAGTTTGCGGGATAGGAGTCATAATCAAAGCCTTCATCCGCAAGACCGAACCTTTTGATCCTTTCCTGCATATCTTCGGAATCCTTGCCGGGCATACAGAATCCTGCCAGATCGCCCTTGACGTCTGCGAGGAAAACAGGGACGCCCATATCCGAGAATGATTCGGCCATTACCTTAAGCGTAATGGTCTTGCCGGTTCCGGTGGCTCCGCATATCATTCCGTGGCGGTTTGCCATCTTGGGATAAATGCAGATCTTCTTGTCACCGCTTTTTCCGATCAGGATAGTACCGTTTTGTTTGTCGTACATTTAAAGACCTCCCAATATTATTTTTTATGCAATGGAATTGCCTGTATAGAGCGTGTAATAACGTCCTTTGAGATTGATGAGCTCTTCGTGTGTGCCTCTTTCGATGATGCGGCCCTGCTCGAGTACCATGATACAGTCGGCATTTCTTACCGTTGAGAGCCTGTGTGCTATGACGAATGAGGTACGTCCGCTCATGAGCTTATCCATTCCTTCCTGGACGATCCTCTCTGTTCTGGTATCGATGGAACTTGTAGCTTCATCAAGGATGAGGACCGGAGGATCCGCTATGGCAGCTCTTGCGATGGCGAGGAGCTGTCGCTGACCCTGTGAAAGATTGGCTCCGTTGCCTGTCAGCATTGTATCATAACCGTCGGGCAGTTTGGATATAAACTCATCCGCGTTGGCGAGCTTTGCGGCTGCGAGGACTTCTTCATCCGTTGCATTCAGCTTTCCGAAGCGGATATTTTCTCTTATGGTTCCTGTAAAGAGGCAGGTTTCCTGAAGGACCATACCCAGGGATCTGCGAAGATCCGATTTGACGATCTTGTTGACATTGATGCCGTCGTATCTGATCTTTCCGTCCTGAATATCGTAGAAACGGTTTATGAGATTGGTAATGGTAGTCTTGCCGGCACCTGTGGATCCGACAAATGCGATCTTCTGACCGGGCAGCGCTTCGAGCTTGATATCGTGGAGCACCATCTTTTCATCCGTATATCCGAAGTCCACACCGTCAAATACTACATTTCCCTCCAGGGGCTTGTAATCCGTGGTGCCCGTTGCCTTGTGGTAATGTTTCCACGCCCACATTCCGGTATGCTCTTCGGTCTCGGTGAGTTTTCCGTCCGCATCTTTTTTAGCATTTACGAGAGTGACATATCCTTCGTCAACCTCGGGCGTTTCATCCATGAGTCCGAAGATCCTCTCGGCACCGGCCATCGCCATTACGATAGAGTTGAACTGTTGTGCCACCTGGGAGATGGGCATGTTGAAACTGCGGTTCAGTGTCAGGAATGTAGCTACGGATCCTACAGTAAGAGGGGTGAAGATAGCGAGGATTCCTCCGGTAATGGCACAGAGAACGTAGCTGAGGTTTCCGAGCTGTGCGTTTATGGGACCGAGGGCGTTTGCGTAGGTGTTTGCCTTGGATGCGGCATCAAACAGCTCGATGTTGAGCTCTTCGAATTTTTCCTTGCCGGCTTCCTCGTGGCAGAATACCTTGACCACCTTCTGACCGGTTATCATCTCTTCGATGAATCCGTTGACGGTACCCAGCTGTTTCTGCTGTCTTACGAAATGCTTGCCGCTGTTCTTGGCAGCAAAGCCTGTACAGCCGAGCATAACGCCTATCATGACGAGCGTTACCAGCGTCATGATGGGGCTGAGTATTATCATGGAGACGAGCACGGATACGATGGTGATCGCGGAGTTGATGCACTGGGGGATACTCTGGGAGATCATCTGTCTCATGGTATCGATGTCGTTGGTGTAGATGGACATGATATCTCCGTGAGTATGTGTATCGAAATATTTAATGGGGAGCTTCTCCATTTTTTCAAAAAGAGAATTCCTCAGAGTCTTCATGGTTCCCTGAGTGACGACGATGAGAACCTTCTGCTGGGTGAAATTGGCGATGATGCCAACTACGTAGAAGCATGCGACTCTTGTTATGGCTCTTGCGAGCGGAACAAAATTGGGTTCCATCTCCGGATCCAGCAGGAACGGAGTTATGTATTTATCTATCAGCTCCTTCATGAAAAGAGTTCCCTGAAGGGTGCTGAATACGGATACTATGATGCATATGAGAACGATTATGCAGTGGGGAGCATAGCTTCCGAACAAAAATCCCATTATGCGTTTGAACATCTTACCGGGGTTCTGGGCTTTAGGCCCCGGCTTTCCGAGTGAATGTCTTCCGGGTCCGGGCATCTTCAATCCACCTCCGTTTCATCGAAGTCTCCCGAACCGCCGGTCTGGGAGTCGTATACTTCGCGGTAAATCTCGTTGTTTTCAAGAAGTTCTTCATGCGTTCCGATACCGGAGATATGTCCGTTATCAAGAACGATTATCCTGTCGGCATCGGATATGCTGGATATCCTCTGGGCGATGATGAATTTGGTCACGCCGGGGATCTCAGACCTGAACGCCGCTCTTATCTTTGCGTCGGTCGCGGTATCCACGGCACTGGTGGAATCATCGAGTATCAGTATCTTCGGACTCTTGAGAAGTGCTCTTGCGATACACAGTCTCTGCTTCTGTCCGCCGGATACGTTGGTTCCGCCCTGCTCGATATATGTGTTGTAGCCGTCCGTCATCCTGCTTATGAATTCGTCGGCGCAGGCCATCTCACATGCTTTTCTGCATTCTTCTTCGGTGGCATCCGCCTTGCCCCAGCGGAGATTCTCGATGATGGTTCCCGAGAAGAGCTGGTTTTTCTGAAGGACCACGGATACGGAATTTCTCAGGGTCTCAAGATCGTAATCCCTGACATTGACACCGCCTACATAGACAGCGCCCTCCGTCGCATCATACAGTCTGCTGATAAGGCTTACCAGCGTGGACTTGGATGAACCGGTGGCACCCATGATGCCTATGGTCTCGCCGGATCTTATATCGAGATTGATATTTTCGAGAACGTTCTTGCCTCCCTTGTCGTGATCGTATGCAAAGGAAACATTTTCAAATCTGACGGATCCGTCGGAAACAGTCATGACGGGATCTGCGGGATTTGTGATATCGGATTCCTCATTCAGGACTTCTACGATACGCTCACCGCTTGCGGCACTCATGGTGATCATTACGAATACCATGGAGAGCATCATAAGGCTCATGAGGATGTTCATGCAGTAGGTGAGGAGACTCATGAGCTCGCCGGTGGTGAGTTCATCGACCACTATCATCCTTGCTCCGATCCAGCTGATGGTGAGGATGCAGGTATAGACTGTTGCGGACATGATGGGGAAGCTGATGACGACTCTTCCTTCCGCTTTGCAGAAGATCTTATAGATCGCATCGGATGCTTTTTTGAAACGGTCGATTTGCTCGTTCTCACGTACATATGCTTTGACTACGCGGATCGCGGTCACATTTTCCTGGACCGATTCGTTCAGGGCATCATACTTGGGAAATGCTTCCCTGAAGGTCTTGGTGGCACCGGAAACGATTATGGTAGCCACTATCGCGAGGAAAAATACGGCGATCAGATATATCCTGGCGATCCTTGCATTTATATAGAAGGCCATGCACATGGCGACTATGAGGCTCGCAGGGGCTCTCATTGCCATTCTGAGTACCATATGGTAGGCGTTCTGGATATTGGTGACGTCGGTGGTGAGTCTGGTGACAAGGCTTGAAGTTGAGAACCTGTCGATGTTTGAAAAAGAGAAAGTCTGTATCCTGTCATACATGGCTTTTCTCAGATTCTTTGCAAGTCCGGTTGAAGCTATGGCTCCGTATTTTCCACCCAGCAGACCGCCCGCAAAGCCGATGACGGCGGCTATTACCATGTACAGGCCCACTATGAGGATGTGGTTCATATCCTTCTTGTTGACACCGTCATCTATTATCGATGCCATCAGGTAAGGAACGATCATTTCCATGGCGACTTCAAGGATCATGAATAACGGCGTGATGATTGAAGGCCACTTGTATTCTTTGACTTCTGAAAGTATTTTTTTAACCATTTTTCTCCCTTTATTATGTAAAAAACCTAACTGAATAATTATAGGAATTTCAGATTTTTAAGTCAACAGAAGTGTTTGGGTGAACTGCAGGACCGTGTCCGCTTTCCGGGCATTAAACGGAAAATATGTCTTTACAGGGTGAAAATAATGTGCTATTGTACTATTCAAGTAATACAAGAAACGAATGCATGATGATAAAGTTGAAGCGGACAGGCGGAGGTGAGTGAATGCCCTGGAATCTGGATTCTGACAAGCCAATCTTCATACAGATAGTGGAGAAGATCGAATCTGATATCGTATCGGGAAAATATGGTCCGGGAGATAAACTCCCAACGGTCAGGGAACTTGCGGTGGAGGCTGCGGTGAATCCCAACACCATGCAGAAAGCATACGGGGAGCTGGAGAGACTCGGACTTGTTTATACCCAGAGAACAAGCGGAAGGTTTGTCACGGAAGACAAGAAGCTGATAGACAAAATGAGGAAGGAACTCGCTAAGAAAACAGCTTCGGAATTTCTGACGAG
The DNA here is from genome assembly GCA_946536155.1 of uncultured Lachnospiraceae bacterium. Classification (GTDB taxonomy): domain Bacteria; phylum Bacillota; class Clostridia; order Lachnospirales; family Lachnospiraceae; genus AC2028. Next base: position 6,784 of record CAMNEB010000106.1, read on the forward strand.
AATGAAGGAACTTGGTATAGACAGGGATGAAGCCATCGGGCTTTTATGAGGAGGTAATATGAGTACGATACTTGAATGCACGGATCTTTCATACAGCTACGGTAAGAAGAAAGCCCTTGACGGTATCAGCCTGACTCTTGAGCCCGGTAAGATCATCGGACTCTTCGGACCCAACGGAAGCGGAAAGACCACATTTATCAAGCTTATCACGGGAATGCTCTGCGATCATGACAAATGCATCAGGATCTGCGGTGAAGAGGTCGGTGAGAAGACAAAAGCTGTATTGTCTTATTCACCTGACAGAGTCCCTTTCAGGAAGGAAAGCAGGATAAGCGATCTCCTCGATATGTACGAGCTTATGTATGATGACTTTGATAAAAAGGCTGCGGCGGAAAAACTTCAGGAATTGAAGATAGAAATTTCCGATCATGTGGGGAAGCTTTCAAAGGGAAATGCAGAGAAGCTTTTGATAGTTCT
>CAMNEB010000107.1 GCA_946536155.1 uncultured Lachnospiraceae bacterium
CGGGATCCTCAGCTTCAAGGAAAAGAAGCTGTGCAACAACGATACTTGCGGTATCGTCATTTACTTCGTCTCCGAGGAAGATGATCCTGTCCTTTAAAAGTCTGGAATAAATATCATATGAGCGTTCTCCCTTGGAAGTCTGCTCAATGACATAAGGCACTAAACTTGACATTTATACCTCCTTGGCGTTGTCGGTGATGAAATCGAGTGCCTTCTTGATGAGAAGGTCCTTCTCCATCTCCTTTGATCCGTTTGCTTCAAGCATCTCTCTGACCTTATCGACCTCGAGCTGGTATGCTTCAGCCATGGATTCGTACTCTTTCTGTCTGTCATCATCGGTAACGGTGATGCCTTCCTTCTCTGCAACTGCCTGAAGGACTATGCGGGACTTGACTCTGTCCTCAGCCTGAGGTCTTACCTGCTCCATCATGCGGTCCATGGTAAGTCCGGTATACTTGATATAGTCTTCCCATGAAAGACCCTGCATGGTGAGACGCTGCTGATAATCTCTGATGATCATCTTCTGCTCGGTCTCGAAGATCTCCTCGGGGATCTCTACCTGTGCATTCTCAACAACCTTGGCAATTGCTGCATCCTGTCTCTTGCCCTTTGCTTCGTTGAGCTTGTCTACCTCAAGGTCGCTTCTTACGGAATCCTTATAATCCTGGATCTTCTCGAAGCCCTTGTCTGCAGCATAGTCATCATCGAGAGCGGGAACGATCTTCTCCTCAATCTCATTTACCTTGCACTTGAAGACTGAAGCCTTTCCTGCAAGGCTCTTCTCATGATAATCCTCAGGGAAGGATACATTTACATCGATATCCTTGCCGGCCTCAGCTCCGATGAGCTGATCCTCAAATCCGGGAATGAACTGTCCGGAACCGATGGTAAGGAGATAATTGGTACCCTTGCCGCCCTCAAAAGGAACTCCGTCAACAAATCCTTCGAAATCAAGCTTGATGCGGTCGCCGCTTTGAACAGGTCTCTCAGCCTTCTCAAATCTTGCGTCCTTGTCGAGCTCTGCATTTATCTTCTTCTCAACATCCTCGTCGGTAACGGTGGTGTCGACAGCGGGGATCTCAACTCCCTTGTACTCGCCGAGAGTAACCTCGGGTCTTACAGCAACGGTAGCGGTGAAGATAACGGGCTTGCCTGCCTCAGCCTGGATGACATCAAAGCTGGGACCGGACATGATATCCTCATCAACCTCGTCATATGCCTTCTCGTATTCATCGGGAAGAAGCTCATTAAGAGCATCGTTATAGAAAACCTCTTTGCCGTACATCTTCTCGATGACATTCCTGGGAGCCTTGCCCTTTCTGAAACCGGGGACATTGATGCTTCCCTTTTCCTTGTTGTAGGCGGTATTGAGAGCCTTCTCAAAAGCCTCTGCCTCTACCTCGATTGTTAACTTGATCTTGCTGCCTTCAAGCTTCTCTACACTAACACTCATTTTACGTAAATCTCACTTTCTGAAAAAATAAATTTGGCTCTAAACGTGCAAACTAGAGTATACCCGATAGATACCGAAAATTCAAGTAAAAAGGTCTGTCTAATCCTGCACGTTCCTTGAATGGATAACCACTGCTCCGCCCTGCATTTCGTCCAGCATCCTGAGAGCATTTTTCTCGGCTTTTTTGTACTCCGCAGGGGTACAGGTCGCAGTCTCCACAAGCTCCGTCAGAACGCTGTACATATCCGGTATCCTCTGTGCCGGGTCTTTGGCGGTGCACCTTCTTATCGTAAGCTCCAGACATGCGGAAAAAGAGGGATCCTCGCTCCTTACCGAAAGGTCATATCTGTCCTTCGGTGCCCTTTTTCCCGTCAGCATATGATACATCAGCCTTCCGAAGGCGTATACATCGGAGTAAAGTCCCTGGGGCGTATCTCCCCCGAACTGCTCCGGTGCGGATGCCCCCTTTGTACCCGCTATGGACATATCGGCATCTCTTAAGAATGCCGCAGCCCCAAGATCCACGAGTCTTACCTCTCCGTCCGGCTGTACGATCAGGTTCTCAGCCTTAAGATCCCTGAAAAGGATATTTCCGTCCGCCTGCTGGAGATAAGCTATCCCGTCCGCAACGGAAATGGCATATCTCATAGCCTCTGGCTGTGCAAGTCCGTTCCTGTGCTCTATGCACTCATTCAGAGGCGTTCCCCAGATATATTCCTCAAGAAGGCAATATCTTCCGTCATCAAAAGAGCCCGCAAGCTTCGGAAAAAGAGGGTGCTCCGCAAGTGAGAGAAATTTCTCCTCCCGGTCCCTTAATTCCTTATCATCCGTCTCCTTTAAGGCAAAGTATTCCCCGCCTTTCTTTACCCTGTAAACATCCCCGAATGCTCCGGTACCGATCTTTTTCTTTTCTTCAAATACAGGCATTGCCATTACCTTTCCTTTGCCAGAAGAGCCGCAATGCAGCCCGCTTTTTCTCCTTCCGCCATCCTGCCGAGATATCTGTCGAAAGATGCATCATCACTTATATCGCAGATTCCTGTCAGCATGGAAGATCCGTGTATGATATCATCACTCATGTCTTCGGGGCATATCAAAAACACCCCGTCATCTATGATCTCAAGGATATCCTCTCCGCCCGTTTCTGATGAAAGGGCCCTGACCATTTTCTTTTTCCCAAGGACATCCGCGCATCTTAAGACGCACATACCCGAGCCTTCACCCGCCCATACATAGGCACAGTGCCCGCAGGCCAGCATCCCGGCGCATCCCGTCCCGAATTCACACCCAGGACCTATGACCGGACTTTCCGCGGCAGGCGATATAGTCCCCGCCATCACGGCAGCCTGAAGATAGTCTTCACCGTACTTTTTTATTCCGTTTAAAAATATATGAGAAAACCATGTGGCAAGTTTTCCCTTGAGTTCTCCGGTAACAGACGCACCAAACGCTTCTCCGGAAGGCATCCCAAGGTCTCCGCAAACCGCCATCATGGCTTCAACCCCGCAGACATCAGCCTTTTCAAGGACCACATGCCCGCTCTTTTTCACATATCCTGTAAGATACTTCAATTCATTTCTCCGAAAGCTTATGGACCTGCGCCCATACCTTCTCCCGTCTTACTTTCCGGCCAGTTCCCTCGCCAGGACTTCCGTCTCAAGGATCTCCGAAACAGTCGGGTTTTCTATGAACCTGCATCCGTTCATCGCCTTTTCGATCTCATCGTAGATCTCGAGAAATCCGATCCTGTGGTCGAGGAATTTAGCCACGGCTTCCTCATTTGCTGCATTAAACACCGTGGGCATGGTACCGCCCTTACGGGCCGCATCCAGTGCCAGCGCCAGTCCTCTGAAGGTCTCTGTATCCGGCTTTTCGAATGTCAGAGCGCCGGTCCCGAAAAGATCGAGCTTCGGCGAATCAAGCGGCATCCTGTCCGGATAGAAAAGAGCATAATTGATGGGCAGCTTCATATCCGGTGTTCCCATCTGTCCGATAAGGGCTCCGTCCACATATTCCACGGCCGAATGAAGAACGCTCTGGGGATGGATGGTGACGCAGATACGGTCGCACTCAACTCCGAAGAGATGGGATGCTTCCATGACCTCCAGTCCCTTGTTGACCAGGGTCGCAGAGTCGATGGTGATCTTTTTGCCCATGTTCCAGTTGGGATGCTTCAAGGCATCCTCGGGAGTCTTATCTTTAAGCTGATCTGCTTTCATTCCTCTGAAAGGTCCGCCCGAACAGGTGAGGATTATCCTTGATATCCTCTCTTTGGGAGACCCTTGCAGCGACTGGAATATGGCGGAATGCTCACTGTCTACCGGAAGGATCTTAACGCCCTTTGATGCGGCAAGGGGCATGATGATATGTCCCGCGCAGACTAAGGTTTCCTTGTTAGCAAGTGCTATATCCTTGCCCGCTTCGATGGCGGCGATGGTGGGTCTTATCCCGATCATTCCGACTATGGCGGTCACCAGGACATCACTTCCCGGGTCAGATGCCATCTCGAGATTTCCTTCCATTCCGGACAGGACTTTTATGCCGTCAAGATCCGCTATCCTGCTCCTTAAGTCCGCAGCAGCATCTTCATCTCCCATGACTGCAAGCTGCGGCTTAAACTCCCTGATCTGTTTTTCCATGAGAGTTGTATTTTTGCCTGCGGAAAGTGCAGTGACTTTCAGCTTTCCGGGATTCTGCCTGACAACTTCAAGCGTCTGGGTACCGATGGAACCGGTGGAACCCAGGACCGCGATCTTTTTTTCGGACATGCAAGCCTCCGATCTGTTTTCAAAACTCAGTTAAAGATATTGTGTATATCGTTGAAAAATACGGCTACAACGATCAGAAGGAGAAGTACCATTCCCGCGATATGGACATATGCTTCCTTTTTGGGAGGAATGGGCTTTCCCCTGAAGAGCTCTATGATGACGAAGAGAAGTCTTCCGCCGTCGAGAGCCGGAACGGGTAAAAGATTAAAGATGCCGAGGTTTACCGTAAGAAGGAGCGTAAGGTTCAGCATGTTCACCAGGACCGTCTGCCATCCGTAAGGACTGGTCTCTTCTATGATGTCACCCACCATATTGACGACGCCAACGGGGCCCGCCACATTTTCCCTTGAAAGCCTGCCTGTCACCAGAGCGCCGAGGCTCTTCCAGACCATGCGTACATTGTAACGCATCTCATACCAGGTGTATCTGAAGACATCGAGACCGTGCAGCTCCTCGACAAATGTTTCGTTGGTTATACCGAAGAGATACCTTCCGTACTCTTCGACATATTTGGGCTTAAGGACCAGATTGCCAACCTCTCCGTTTCTCTCGTAGGTGATAAGGACATCGCCGCCGCGGTACAGGCTGGTATAAACGGATATCTCGTCATAGAGATAAACTTTTTGTCCGTCGATCGCAAGGATCCTGTCACCCGCCATCATTCCGGCCTCTTCTGCGGCTCCGCCTTCCATTATCTCGGTAGCAACGGGCTCTCTGATTATGATCATATTGACCATGATGAAAGCGACTATGAATCCGAGGATAAAATTAAAAAGAGGACCGGCAATCAGAGTTGCCAGCCTTGCCCAGGGTGAAGCGTTCAGGAACTTTGATCTGTCTTTGACCTGCTTTCCGTCCTCTTCCGAAGCGGAATAGTCGGTGCCGTTTACGACATCCTCCTCAAGCTCATCCATACCGTCATAGACGCATGCTCCTCCCAATGGGAGAAGGCATACCTTGTATGTGGTTTCATTTTTTTTGAATTTAAAGATGACCGGACCGAAGCCCACCAGAAATTCCTTGACCCTGATACCGTTTGCCTTGGCAACGATAAAATGTCCGGACTCATGGGATATGACTACCACCGAAAAAATAATGATGAACCATATGAGAGAAAAGAGCATGTTCATGAAAAAAACTCCTTATGTCCCCGCATGCGGTCAGAAAATGATCAGATATGTGAGGATATAGACCGTTGCGGCACAGAGCATCATGGAGTCGAACCTGTCGATCATTCCGCCGTGACCGGGGATAAGACGGCTGAAATCCTTGATACCGCTGTTACGCTTGATACCGGATGCAGCCAGGTCTCCCACTATACCCATCAGACCGCCCACCCCGCAGATAAGGGCAAGCTTCCACTCAACAAAAGCATCGGGAATAAATCTTTTTACATATAAAAGTCCGAAGAGAAGTCCGATGAGCGCACTTCCCAGCACGCCTCCGATGCATCCTTCGGTCGTCTTCTTGGGCGAGAGCTTAGGGAAGGGATGATGCTTTCCGAGGAGCTTTCCCGCAACATAAGCAAGCGAGTCGCAGCCCCATGATGATATCATCACCATCCAGACCAAAAACTCCACTCCGTCAAGACATCTGAGAAGATAGATAAAGCTCAGGAGCACCGGTCCGTAGAGAACGGAAAACATCGAGCCTGCAAGTTTTGCGTTTGAATAGACCGGAAATCTGAGCACGAACCAGATCATCTCTGCCGTGACAAATGCGCCAAGGGCAAGGAACAGATAGGTATGTCCCTTTGTAAAGACAGCGGCCGCATAATAGAGGACGATCGAAACATAGGCAATGATATCGAGTCCGTTTATCTTATGTTTTTCCTCGCACGCAAGCGCTTTTACGAGCTCCGTATAACCTATGAGCGATATCAGCAATAATATTCCGGCAAGAAAATAACCGCCGAAGGCAAATGCCAGACCGATTATGGTGATTATCACAACACCGCTTGCAAGTCTAACTCTTAACATCAAAGTCTCCTTTGATCATTCCTCACCCTTGACCAGTCCGCCGAAACGTCTGGTCCTGGAAGAATAACTTTCAATGGCTTTATCCAGCTCGGACTCGTTAAAATCCGGCCAGGGCAGATCCGTAAAATAGAACTCGCTGTAGGCAAGCTGCCACAGCAGGAAATTGGAGATCCTCTCTTCTCCGCAGGTGCGGATCAAAAGGTCCGGATCCGGCACTCCCGCCGTATCCAGTGCATTGTCCAGATCTTCTGCGGTCAGGTTCTTAAGACGCTCGATATCTCCGTCCGCAGCGATCTTTCTGACAGCCCTTACTATCTCGTCTCTTCCGCCGTAATTAAGTGCGATCTGGAAGAAAAGACCGGTATTGCCCTTTGTCGCCTCTTCGAGTTCTCTTATGGAATCCTGCATATCGGGATCAAGGGCGCTCTTATCGCCGATGATCCTGACACGCATGTTGTTTTTCATTGCACGTTTGACGGAAGTCTTCAGATAATCCCTGAGCAGCTTCATGAGCGCACTCACTTCATCTGCGGGCCTGTTCCAGTTCTCGGTTGAAAAGGCATATACCGTAAGATATTTGATGCCTTTATTCCACACCAGTTCACACACGTCCTCAATGACACGTGCGCCCTGTACATGACCGGCATTTCTGGGAAGACCGCGCTTTTTGGCCCATCTTCCGTTTCCGTCTAAGATTATGGCAAGATGTGTGGGAACCCTGTTCATTATACGGTCATAAGCTCCTTGGTCTTCTCTTCGAGCATCTTGTCGATCTTTGCAATATAATCGTCGGTGAGCTTCTGAAGGGAATCGGAAAGATCTGCAGCTTCATCCTCGGAGATCTCTCCCTTGCCGAGCTTCTTGAATTCTTCGTTGCCGTCTCTTCTTACGTTTCTGAGAGCGACCTTTCCTTCTTCAGCCTTCTTCTTGATATCCTTGACGAGATCCTTACGTCTCTCCTCAGTAAGCTCGGGGAACTGAAGTCTGATGATGCTTC
>CAMNEB010000108.1 GCA_946536155.1 uncultured Lachnospiraceae bacterium
CAGGACGTTTCATCAAGAACTTCAAGAAGTATGAGACCAACGAAGCAGGCAAGGCACTTGTTGCTGCAGGACCTCAGCTTTAATCCATAAAGATTATGCGGGGACGGCTTAGAGCCGTTCCCGCTTTGTTTTTGAAAAAATATTGTAGAAAAAGCGTTTTTTATAATATAATAAGGGTAGCCCGAGGTTGATCCCTTTCGTATTTTTTGAACCTACATTTACCTTTAACGGGATTCCTACATCTCATGGTCGGCTGTCAGGCCCCCGCCTTAGGCGATCGGGGAAGGCAAATGTCATGATGCGGTTACCCACCTGGCTACGGCTAGGCGTCAAAAGGCGAGGGGTCTGCTAAGGGTCTTATTGCGTTTTTGAACGGATATATGATTGAACTGTTTGCAAAAGCAAGGAAGTTTGCCATCACTATGCGGCAGCTCGATATCAACGCCTATTCAGCCAGCGCTGCGTTTTTTCTCTTTATTTCGCTGGTTCCTATTTTGGTGCTTGTATGCAGCCTCTTTCCCTACACGGGGCTCAGTGAGGAAGAGCTGATAAAACTTATCGAGGCCTCGACGCCGATCATATTCAACGACTTCCTTGAGGCTCTTATCTACCAGATATATGACGCGACTGCGGGAGTCGTGACGGTATCCATCATCGCCACGATATGGACCGCCGGAAAGGGTATCATGGCACTGATCCAGGGACTTGATACCGTCAATGAAGTCAAAGAAGAGAGAAACTGGCTTCATCTCAGGCTTGTCAGTGCATTTTATATATTCGTGATGCTTGTCAGCCTGCTGCTCAGCATCTCGATAATAGTCATAGGAACCGACCTGTTCAAACGCGTACTCATTTACCTGAGGATAGATGTTTCGGTATTAAAGAGCGTGCTTATGAAGCCCAGGCTTTTATATACTTTCCTGATCCTGTCGCTGATATTTGCTGTTATCTACACCTGGATGCCCTACAGAGGCCCCAGGAACAGGTCATATCAGATCAGGCATTTTTCCGACAAGAAATGGGTAAGGATCTGGAATGAGACCGATCCGTCGATAGATGAGACGGGGCAGAGCCTCCAGACAAACGGGATAAAGCTTAAGTACTTCAGCCAGATCCCCGGTGCCATGTTTGCTTCGGCCGGGTGGATGGGCGCGTCGGTGATATTTACCATGATAGTTAACATGGGCTATGCCATCACTGTTTATGGGACGATGTCCCTGCTGGTCGCAGCGATGCTGTGGGTGTATGTGTGTATGTACCTGCTGCTCCTGGGGGCATATTTTAACCACGTCAGACCTCATGTTTTCCGTGAGATCAGGGCGCATATGAACAGGTAAAGATATTGAGATTTTTTGCAGAGCTTCCGGCAATTGCCCCAGCTGTATAGAGGCAAGATCTTTGTAAAGCTTTGCTGATCATATAAAAAGGAGATGATTTAAATGGAATACGAAAAGGTATGGAACAAGTATTCTCAGGCAGAGCTTAAGAAGCTTGAGAAGATAAACGCAGAGTATATGGACTTTCTTTCAAACGGAAAGACCGAGAGAGAATGCGTCGATGAGATAGTCAACATGGCTGAGGCCGATGGCTATGTCGAGCTGGAGAAGCTCATCGCAGACGGCAAAAAGCTTAAGACCGGAGACAAGGTATATTCCGTATGGATGAATAAGTCCGTTGTCCTCTTCAGGATCGGCAAGAAGCCTTTTTCTGAGGGTATCAACATACTCGGTGCCCACATCGACAGTCCCAGGATGGATGTAAAGTCCAATCCTCTTTATGAGAAGGATGATTTTGCACTCCTTGATACCCACTATTACGGCGGCATCAAGAAGTATCAGTATACCGCACTTCCTCTTGCAATCCACGGCGTTGTGGTCAAGACCGACGGAACTACCGTTGAGGTAAATGTCGGAGAAGATCCCGACGATCCCGTATTTTTCGTATCAGATCTTCTTATCCACCTTGCCCAGGACCAGATGGAAAAGAAGGCGAGCAAGGTTGTCGAGGGCGAAGATCTTGATGTCATTGTCGGCAACAAGCCTGTTAACTTCGGTGCCGATGTTCGCAAGGGGACCGCAAAGAGCGACGAAGAGAAGAGTAAAAAGGATCCCGTTAAGGCTGCGATCCTTAAGATCCTCAAGGATCAGTACGATTTTGAAGAGAAGGATTTCTACTCTGCAGAGCTTGAGGTTGTTCCCGCAGGAAGAGCAAGGGAAGCCGGCTTTGACAGGAGTATGATCCTTTCATACGGACAGGACGACAGGGTCTGTGCATATACTTCACTCAGGGCTATGCTGGATCTTCCCGTTTGTGACAGGACTGTCTGCACCATACTCGTTGATAAAGAGGAGATTGGCTCCGTAGGCGCTACCGGAATGAGGAGCAGATTCTTTGAAAATGCGGTCGCCGAGGTCATGAATCTCTGCGGGCAGTATGGATCGGAGCTTGACCTTAAGAGGGCTCTTTCGAGAAGCTGCATGCTTTCAAGCGATGTATCCGCGGGAGTAGATCCCAACTACGAATCGGTATTTGAGAAGAAGAACGCAGCTTTCTTGGGCGGCGGTATCGTATTCAATAAGTTCACCGGAGCACGCGGAAAGAGCGGTTCCAATGATGCAAATGCCGAATATATCGCAGCCCTCAGGAATGTATTTGAAAAAGAGAAGATCTCTTATCAGTTTGCTGAGCTGGGCAAGGTCGATGCAGGCGGCGGCGGAACCATCGCTTATATCCTTGCTCTTTACGGAATGAACGTCATCGATTCCGGCGTTGCCGTTCTCAACATGCATTCGCCCTGGGAGGCAACCTCCAAGGCTGATGTATATGAGGCATACAAGGGCTATATCGCTTTTTGCAAGGGAATGGATCTTTGATAATGAGTGAGCTTCGCAGATCTGATTTTTATTATGAGCTCCCTCCGGAGCTGATCGCACAGGATCCGCTTGAAAACAGGTCCTCGTCAAGGCTTATGGTCGTAGACAGAAAGACGGGAGAGCTCGAACACAGGATCTTCAGGGATATAACGGATTATCTTAAAGAGGGTGACCTTCTTGTCCTTAACAACACCAAGGTCATCCCCGCAAGGCTCCTCGGCAGAAGAGAGGGCACCGGCGGTCATGTGGAACTCCTGCTCCTTAAGAGGATATCCGATACCGACTGGGAGACACTTGTGAGACCCGGGAAAAACTGCAGGCCCGGACAGAGGCTTGAGTTTGGTGAAGGACTTTTGAAGGCCGAGATCCTCGAGACGGTTGAAGGCGGGAACAGGATAGTCAGGTTTTATTTTGACGGGATATTCGAAGAGATACTGGATAAACTCGGAGAGATGCCCCTTCCCCCTTATATAACGCACAAGCTCGCCGATCCCACAAGGTATAATACCGTTTATGCAAAATATGACGGTTCGGCTGCTGCTCCCACTGCGGGGCTGCATTTTACGCCGGAACTTCTGAAGGCCATTGAGGATATGGGCGTAAGGATCGCATATGTAACGCTCCATGTGGGCCTGGGAACCTTCAGACCGGTCAAGGAAGACATCATTACCGATCACAAGATGCATACGGAGAGGTATGAGGTCACTCCGGAGACTGCCGCCATGATAAATGAAGTGAAGAAAAGCGGCGGAAGGGTCATATGCGTCGGAACCACCAGCTGCAGGACGGTTGAGAGCAGTGCGGTCAGAACGGATGAGGGATATGAGGTAAAAGCCGGAAGCGGAGATACCGATATCTTTATATATCCGGGTTATGAGTTTAAGATAATGGATGGACTCATCACCAATTTCCATCTGCCGGAATCCACGCTCATCATGCTGGTTTCCGCATTTGCGGGCAAGGACCATGTGATGAATGCCTACAAGACGGCAGTTGAGGAAAGATACAGATTTTTCAGTTTCGGAGATGCCTGCTTTTTTCATTGACAGACATTTGCCTTATCAGAGTATTTTGTGATTTACGGAGGGACACATGGAAGAAAAGAGACGTTCGCCAAGGTCCGGACTTCAGGCTAAACTTGTGATAAAACGCCTTGATTCCACGGAATCCGCGGTTGAGGTAACCATATATGTTACAGATGTCTCCGCCGGCGGAGTCGGTTTTTCATGCCATGAAGATCTTGCGGTAGGCTCCGTTTACGAAGTCTATCTTGAGATATGGACCAAAGAAGTGATCCATACATTCCTCGAGATCGTAAGAGTCTCGAAAAAGGGAGATACATACTATTACGGGTCTTCTTTTGTCGGTCTTCCCGAACTGGAGGTTCAGAGGATCACAACATATCAGACCATAGAAAGTTTTAACAAGAAGTGAGACAGCTTTTTAAAAGTTTTAAGGGCGCCGGAAGAAAAACAAAAATACTGTGTATTGCTTTCCTTACGGCGGCAGTTTTTTTCTACCTGTTCGTGATCACCCGTTTTTCCGCACAGGATGCTGAGGAGTCGGGGAACTTAAGCTACGAGATCGCACAGGATATAGCAAAATTCATAGAGACGGTATCCTCGAGGCTTTCGGATGAGGATATTCCCACACTTGCGGAGTATTTTGAACATCCCGTCAGGAAGCTGGCTCATTTCATGGAATACGGGATCCTGGGCGGATTGTTCTGCGCATCCTTCCTTCCTCTCATCGGAGATATGAGAAGGAGCGGATATAAGGCACGAAGGCTTTATATCGTCAATACGATCCTTGTTTTTCTGCTCGCAGGGCTTGATGAATTCCATCAGTTCTTCGTCCCCGGAAGATATGCCTCTTTTCTCGACGTTCTGCTCGATACATCGGGCTGCATAGTTTTTTGCATTTTTTTATATTTCAGATTTGACCGGAAGAAATACAGATGAGTAAATACGGATTTATAGGCCTGGGACTGATAGGCGGTTCGCTGGCCAGAGCACTTAAAAACAGTGATCCTTCAAATGTTGTCATAGCTTATAACAGGAGCAGCGCTTCTCTTGAAGAAGCGGTAAAAGACGGAGTCGTGGATGTGCCCCTGCATACTGTCGGCGAAGAATTCAGTGACTGTGATGTCATTTTTTTATGTCTTCCCGTGATCAGGAATCAGGAGATGCTGAAGACCATAGCTCCCTTTATCGGGGAGAATACCATCGTTACGGATGTCAGCTCCGTTAAGGGCTCCATCATGAAGGCTGCTGAGGAAGCGGGCCTTAAGGATCATTTCGTGGGCGGACATCCCATGGCGGGTTCTGAGAGGACCGGGTATATCGCATCATCCAAGGATCTTTACAGGAATGCATATTATATAATCACTCCCTTCGGGGAAAATGATGAGAAGGCGCTTGTGCTTCAGGAGCTTGCATCGAAGATAGGTGCAATCCCCATCATCATGGATGCGGAGAAGCATGACAGGATCGTTGCGGGTGTGAGCCATATCCCTCACCTTGCCGCGGCAGCGCTTGTGGAGCTTGTGAAAAACAACGATTATGCCGACGGGCTCATGAAGGTGGTGGCCGCGGGCGGTTTCAAGGATATCACCAGAGTCGCTTCATCCTCGCCCGAAATGTGGAGGGAGATATGTCTTTCCAATGAGGTGAACATTTCCGGATTTCTCACCGATCTCATAGACAGGCTTGAGGAGATCAGGGAGAAGGTTGATGAAGGGGACGGGGATTATATCTCGGATCTCTTCGACGATGCGGGAACCTACAGGAATTCCTTCAACACTCTCAGTGCAGGTCCCATCAAGGATTCCTTCAAGTTCACCATAGATATAGCCGACGAACCCGGTGCCATCGCATCAGTTGCGACGATACTTGCGGTAAACGGCATAAATATCAAGAACATCGGCATCCAGCACAACAGGGAATATATCGGCGGTGATATGAGCGTCGGATTCTGGGATAAGGAATCAAAAGAAAGAGCCGCGGAGATACTTAAGGGCAAGGGCTATATACTTCACGGGATCTGAGTGATATAAGTATAAGAGTTATATATTTCACTGAATCTGAGGAATACGGTTTTTGAAGATCTGAGTCACCCGCTCCGATCTTTTATTTTTGCATAATCGGATGTAAAAAAATCATTCAGTTAATAGCAAATATTTCATTTTTTTATTGAGACATTATTCAGTTTACTATATAATATGTCTGTGCGATTTTATAAATTTTCAGAATATTTGTAATATTTGCACAAATACCATTTTCAGGAGGTCCTCATGAAAGTTTATACCACAGACAAGATCCGAAATGTTGTGCTCCTCGGTCACGGGGGAAGCGGCAAGACCACACTTGCCGAGAGCTTTGGCTATATTACAGGTCTTACCTCACGTATGGGGACCGTAGCCGACGGCAACACCTTAAGTGACTATGGCAAAGAAGAGCAGAAGAGAGGATTTTCGATTTCTTCAAGTGTTATTCCCGTAGAATGGGAAGATCACAAGATCAATATCATCGACACTCCGGGATATTTCGATTTCGTAGGCGAGGTTGAGGAAGCTGTTTCCGCAGCAGGTGCAGCCATCATCGTCATCAACGGCCGCAGCGGAGTTGAAGTCGGAACCAGGAAGGCATGGGATCTCTGCGAGAAGTATAAGCTTCCCAGGATCTTCTATGTTTCCAATATGGACGTTGATACCGCATCATACAGACAGGTAGTTGAGGATCTTATCGCACTTTACGGCAAGAAGATCGCTCCTTTCCATCTCCCCATCAGAAAAGATGAAGAGCTCGTAGGATATGTAAATATCGTTTCCGAGCAGGGACAGATGTGGAAGGGCAAGGATGTCGAGCCCTGTGATGTGCCCGATTACAACAAGCCTTACCTTGAGCAGTACAGAGAGTCGCTCATGGAAGCTGTTGCCGAGACCTCCGAAGAGATGATGGACAGATATTTCTCAGGCGAGAAGTTCTCGGATGCCGAGATCAGAGCAGCCCTCAGAGCAAATATCTGCGACGGCAGCATCGTTCCCGTGACCATGGGTTCATCCATCACCTGCAAGGGCGCATATGCTCTTCTCGATGATGTCATCAAGTACTTCCCCGGTCCCGATATCAGAAAGGTTGCAGGTATCGCTACCAAGACGGGTGAGATCTACAACTGCGATTACGATTTCTCCAAGGCTAAATCAGCTTACGTATGGA
>CAMNEB010000109.1 GCA_946536155.1 uncultured Lachnospiraceae bacterium
ATCTAAGCCATTTGCAGTCCGCGAAAGTGCAATTAATTAATTCGTGCACTATAAGTCAGGACAGGGATATTGACCCTGTCCTTTTTTTGCGCGTAATTTTCGGGCGTTTTTTTTAATTTTTTTGTTGACAAAAGAAAGAACCGGTAATATATTGAATACGTAATCAGTGAATACAAATTCAACGAATTAATTCAAAGAAATAATATTCAAAGAAAAAACTTCACAATAACAAAGATAAAAGGAGATAACATCATGGAAGCAAAGAAGAAGGTGATCGTAATAGGCGGCGGTATCGCAGGACTGTCTGCGGGAATATATGCTCTCAAGGCAGGATTTGATGCGGATATTTATGAGAAGAATCCCGTTCCCGGCGGAGAGTGCATGGGATGGAACCGAAACGGATATCATATCGACAATTGCATTCACTGGCTTACGGGTACTGATCCTAAGACAAAGCTCTGGGAAGTATGGAAGACAGTGGGAGCCATAGATGAGAATACGGAATATGCCGATGAGGAGAAGTTCTATACCAGTATCCTTGACGGAAAGAGAGCAACTCTCTGGCACGATCTTGAGAGAACAAAAAGAGAGCTTATCGAGATCTCACCCGAAGATGAGGCGGAGATCGTCAAATTCATACAGCATACGGAATATGCAAAAAGCTGCGTGATCCCTTCGGACAAGCCGATGGATATGATGGGAGTCAGGGATTATATCGAGATGGGAAAGGACATGGCCGATATGCCTAAGGTCATGAAGGAATACGGCAAGATAAGCTGCGGTGAACTTGCGGAGAGATTTAAGAGTCCTGTCCTGAAGAAGCTCATGACTGACTATCTGCCTCCCGAATATACCGCATATTCTTTCCTCGTGTCATACGCTACGATGGCATCGGGCAACGGCAACATCCCTCTTAAGGGTTCCCTTGCCATGACTCTCAGGATAGTATCCAGGTTCAGGGAAATGGGTGGCGTTCTCCATAACGGAGCCGCAGTTAAGAGGATCCTCATCGAAGGAAAAAGGGCTGCGGGGATAGAGCTTGAGAACGGGCAGACCGTAAAGGCAGACATGGTCATAAGTGCAGTCGATACGGATTTTCTCTTCGGAAAACTCATAGACAGAAAGTACATGCCGTCCGATCTTGCAAAGGCATATGAGAACAGAAGAGCATATCCCATCACCAGCGGATTACAGATAGCATGTGCGATCGATGCGGATTTTTCCGAGACGGGAACGGTGGTGTTTGACTGCGAGCCCATCACTATGGGAAACAGGACCTTTAACAGAATGTCCGTCAAGAGTTACGCATATGACAAGAGCTTTGCCCCGGAGGGCAAAACGGTCCTCCAGGCCAATGTTGTCCAGAGCGATGAAGATTATCTTTTCTGGGAGAGTCTCTCGGCAGATGAATATAAGGCTGCAAAGGAAGAGCTGTCAGCAGGACTTATAAGGAGGATTGTAAAAGAATTCCCCGAACTTGACGGCCGTATCGAACTGCTCGATTGTTGGACGCCTTTGACTTATAATAGATATTGTAATGCATATCACGGATCTTACATGGGATTTGTCACTACGGTCGGAAATAAGCAGATGAAGTTTAAGGGGATCGTCAAAGGTGTCGATGATCTCTATATCGCAGGGCAGTGGGTCATGAGCCCCGGAGGACTTCCGATAGCCGTGATATCAGGCAAATTTGCGGTACAGAGGATACTCAAAAAGCAGAAGAGGAATATTGAGATATGACGCGTAAGGAGCAAAAAGAGGAAAGACGTAAAGCTATACTGATGACTGCGCTCACGCTTTTTGTTACGAAGGGATATTACGATACCAAGATAACGGATATAGCCGCTGCCGTCCCCATGAGTACCGGTCTGCTGTTCCATTATTTTGAATCCAAGGAAGAACTGCTTTCCGAACTGGTCAGGATGGGAGCGGAAGGGGCAGGAAGCGCTACAGCTCCCGAAGGGGTGCCTCCCGAAATGTGGCTTAAGGGTTTTCTTGGCAGGTTGTTTTCATACGCTGCAGAGCAGCCCTGGGTTTTTAATATGTTTGTTCTGATGGGACAGGTGAGAAGACCCGGAATGCCTGAAGAGGCCAGAGAGATAGCGATGAAGGTAAGTGCCATAGACGATACTGCGGCACTTATCAAAAAAGGCCAGAAATCCGGGGTGTTTCATAAAGGGGATGCGAAGCTTATGGCCACATGCTTCTGGGCCAGCGTACAGGGCATAATGGAGGAAATGTCCGCAGATCCCGAAATGCCCGCTCCGGATCCTGAGTGGATCGTTGCGATGTTAAAATAGATCAATACCTGTGTGGGACGGAATCCGGATCGAAGTCCACGCAGTAGAGATCACCGCCGTTCGAATCGAGATATACAGGTACCGTGGCACCTATGCAGCCGCTTAAGTCCATCAGGAAACTTGCACTCATGAATATCCTTTTTTCTCCCGAATAGGGATCTTCATATTCACATACCACACGGTACGGGTGACTGTGGTTTATCTCTATGCTCGTATCCTCCATTATCCCGGTGATCGTTGCATATATTTTTCTTCCGTTTTGAAGCAGAGCTTTTCTCAGTCTTCTTTTGCGGATGCTGGTTATGAGCAGGACTATTCCGACCAGAAAAAAGATCAGTCCCAAAACGGTGAAGGTGCCGCATAACGCCAGATGGTTTTTCGCAGGATCGTCAAAGGTGCCTTCAACGGTATTCGGATCCATGAACAGGAAAAACGCCACGCCCATTACCGCAAAGACTCCTCCGAGAAAAGTAAATATCCCGCCGATGAGCTCCTCGGCATTTATAACAGGTCTGTGCTTCATCCCATACCTCCGTAAAGATTTATCCTATCCGTTTTCTTTTGATATAATGTATTAAACATCCTTTATGGATAATTTGCAAACAGGCCGGCAGATCCGGCTTTTTGTTCCCGCAGAAACTTCATATGTACCCCGGATCGGACTATGAATAAACTGTTGAAGACAACTTAAATGGGATGTTGTGCATAGAAAACGGATATGATGATAAGACCGTAGACTATGAGGTAAAAAGATATTGATACAGGAAAGAGGGCGCAGATGGAAACATGGTATTATGAAGTTGTCAGTATAGACGGCGACTACGCAAATCTTAAACGCACAGATACGGAGTCTGAAGAACTCAAGCTTGTGGCAAGGGCACTTTTGCCGCCGGAGATCACCGAGGGAAGCAGACTGAAATATGAGATGATGTCCTACAGCATCATTTGAAACGGAGGAAAAAACAATGCAGTTTACCACATTACAGAAGGACATGATACAGGCGATGAAGGATCATGACAAGGTCAGAAAGGATGCCATCTCCACGCTGGTATCGGCAGCCAAGAAGCTGGCTATCGATGCGGGATGCCGTGAGGACATTCCCGATGACATGACCGATCAGGCAATCCTGAAGGAGATAAAGAGCGTTAAGGAGCAGATAGATACCTGCCCCGATTCAAGAGCAGAGCTCAAGGCTGAGTATGAAGCAAGACTGAAGGTATTTGAAGAGTACGCACCCAAAATGCTCTCCGCAGAAGAGGTGGAGGCAGTCCTTAAAGAGAAATTCGCGGAAGTCATCGCAACCGGTAACAAGGGCCAGATAATGAAGACCGTAATGCCCGAACTTAAGGGTAAGGCCGACGGAAAAGTCATTAACGAAGTCATAGCTAAGATGCTTGGATAATATCGGGACAAAGGAAGCATGCATTTGTCCCGCAACAGGAAAAACGTGCCGGGAGATGCGTTTTACTGTCACTATGGGGGTTAAGATGGAAGAAAAGAATTTTCACAGCAATCCGATAATAAAGGATATGTACACAGCCGATCCCGCACCTTCCGTGTTCGGTGATACTCTGTATCTCTACACGACTCATGACGAGGACGAGCTGAAAAACAATTTCTACACTATGTATGACTGGAGATGCTTCTCCACCACAGACATGGTGAACTGGACCGACCACGGCAGGATTTTTTCACTGGATGACATCGAATGGGCCGACGACAGGGCGTGGGCTCCCCAGGCAATAGAGAAAAACGGAAAATACTATCTTTACTGCCCGGTGCACAAGAAGGACAGCGGAATGGCAATAGCTGTCGGCATATCCGATTCGCCCACGGGTCCATTTAAGGATCTTGGCCATCCCCTTGTTGATGAGGGTGACTGGAATGATATAGATCCCACTGTTTTCACGGATGATGACGGCAGAACGTATCTCTACTTCGGAAACCCCGAGCTTCGCTATGTGGTGCTGAACGACGACATGATCTCTTATGACGAGAGTGTCGGCATCGTGAAGATCCCCATGACAGAGGAATCCTTCGGAAAGGGCAGCCACATGACAGGCACCACATACGGTGAGGGTCCCTGGTTCTACAAGAGAAACGGTCTTTACTACATGGTCTTTGCAGGCTTTGCTGAGGGTGAACACAGGAACGAGCACTTCGGCTATTCCACCTCCGATTCCCCCACCGGTCCCTGGAAATACCGCGGTGTCCTCATGGAGGAAGGACCATGCTTTACAAACCATCCCGGCATCTGCGATTACAAGGGACATTCGTATCTCTTTTATCACACAGATGAGCTTCCCGGCGGAAGCCTTTTCCATCGCAGCGTATGCGTGACTGAATTCAAGTATAACGATGACGGCACCATCACTACAGTCCCCAAATCGGAAGGCGTGGAAAAAATCTGACCGAAATGATATACCTGTCACGTTTTAAAGCAGGCAGCACACCTGTCGCTTCGGGCCACGGGGACGTTTCGTTTGTCTCGTTTACCATCTGCAGCTCCGGCGCCGTTACGCGGCGTCAGGGGCTGTTTTTTATGCCGTGAAAGTATGAAAAGGATAGAGTCATGCCCCCTGAAGATATGGTATAATCAATAAATGAGACGGAAAGGCGAGAGGGTGCCCGGATGAACATTGAACTTCAATGTTGTGCGCTTTTTATAGTGTTTACGATCTCGGTCATGTTTTTGAGGGAAAAGAAACTTGACCTGATGAATCGCAGGCTTTTTTTCCGTGCCATCTGTGCGTGCGTTGCCTGTCTCAGTTTTGATATACTCTCGGTAATTCTGATCACTCTGACGTTTTACGACGGTTTTAATCCCGTCATCACCTCGTTTGTCTGTAAGATCTATATCATGCTTCTGGTGCTGCAGGGGTATTTCGGCTATGTGTATGCCTCCACCAGTCTGCTTCCCGTTGATAAAAAATGGGCCAAATATCTTAAACTGTTCTTTCACATGACATTCGGCATAGGTGAGATACTCATGCTTGTGCTGCCCATAAAATATATGGCTAACGGCCGTATCGTCTATTCCTACGGCCTCTCGACTCTGGTAGCGTATATTCTGTCCGCCATATATATCCTTTCGACCATAATCACCACCGTTGCATACAGAAAACAGATGCCCGGAAGAAGGCTGGTTGCGATGCTCCTGTGGCAGGGATTATGGCTTCTTGCGGCGGTTATCCAGTTTATGTTCCCCAGCCTTCTGCTGGTCGGATTTGCCTCTGCTTTCGGAATGGTCATCCTCTATATTCAGCTGGAAAATCCCAGTGAGTACTATGACGGCTCTACCGGACTTTTCACGACAAATGCCCTGTCTGCCTATGTTCATGACCAGTACAAATTCGGCAGACGGTTTTCAATGTTCACCGCCAAGATCCATTTCCTGACAAATTACGTTGATTACAACATGGAGCATGACGCGGTGATACGTACAGCCAGAGCTCTGGTCGCTCTCGGACCCGAGCCGGCATTCAGGATAGATGATGATACATTCTGCGTTCTCTATGAGGACGAAGACCGCATGTTCAAAATGGCGGCCGATATCAAGAGACAGAAGGACGGCGTCAGGGACATCCCCGCTAAGGGAACCTACCTTCTGATCCCCGACAGTCTCATAATGAGCGGACCCGATGAATTTTTCAGATTTCTCCATACATACCTTGAGAGCGAGCAGGAGATAGTGGTCGCAGACGAGGCACTTGTTGAAGGCATGAGGAATCAGATGAAGACCAAGAAGATGGTCGAAGAGGCACTGCTTGAAGACAGGGTGGAGGTTTACTACCAGCCTTTCTACAATTTTGTAACAGAGCGGTTTGACGTTGCCGAAGCTCTGGTCCGCATAAGACTTGAAAACGGGGAACTCGTTTCTCCGGACAGGTTCATCTCCATGGCTGAGGAAAACGGACAGATAATCTCCCTCGGCAAGAAGATCTTCGAAAAAGTATGCATCATGCTTTCGAAAAAAGAAGTGGAAAAAGCCGGACTTAACAGAATTGAGGTCAATCTTTCGGCGGCGCAGTTCGACCATGAAAACCCCGAGACTTTTGTCCTTGAATACATGGAACAATACGGTGTATCCCCCGAACAGATCAATCTCGAGATCACGGAGACCGCAGCGGCGCAGAACCGCGAGATCATGATAGATAACATGAATGCCCTGATAGAAAAGGGTGTCTCCTTTGCACTGGATGATTTCGGAACCGGACGTTCTAACATCGACTATTTCGTTAACATGCCGGTCAAGGTGATCAAGTTCGACCAGAGCTTTACCAGAGGATTCTTCGATAACGAGAAGATGAGATATGTTCTGGCCGGAATGATAGATATCTTCCACAAGATGGGAATGGCGATAGTCGCGGAAGGCATTGAGACAGGAGAGCAGGTCGAAGCCATGAAACAGATGGGTGTCGAGTACATCCAGGGCTACTATTTCTCCAAGCCGCTCCCCGAGGACGAACTACTGCAGTTCCTGCACTCCCACAACACATAGGGTGGCACGGGGACGCTTCCCCTGTCACGTCTGTTATTAATCGGTCGGCGGGTGACGCGTGAGTAT
>CAMNEB010000110.1 GCA_946536155.1 uncultured Lachnospiraceae bacterium
TGAATAAATCATGTAGTAGCCTCCTTAATAGATTGTGAATGATTTATCATAGATCGTTCTGAACTACTTTTAAAATCACGCATCCGAGTAAAAATTATACATTTTTTCGCGTATTTTGTACAGATAAAGGCATAAAAATAAGGTACCGCCCCGAAGGCTGTATCTCCCGCATAAAAAAATAAAACAGTTTGTTTTTACCCACAATAATGGTATGATTTATATAAACAAAGCCCGAAAGGGTAATTTTTTAACTGTGTAGTTAGTTGCATCTAACTATCGGAAAGAGGTGAATTTATGAACGAGTTTTTCCCCAATATCCCCGAGATCAGATTCGAGGGAAAGGACAGCAAGAATCCTCTTGCTTTCAAGTATTATGATGCAAAGAAAGTCATCATGGGCAAGACCATGGAGGAGCATCTGAACTTCGCCATGGCATGGTGGCATAACCTTTGTGCAAACGGCGTTGACATGTTCGGAGCAGGCACCGCAGACAAGAGCTTCGGAGCAATCCCCGGAACAATGGAACATGCAAAGGCAAAGGTCGATGCCGGTATCGAATTCATGAAAAAGCTGGGCATCAAGTACTACTGCTTCCATGATGCGGACATCTGTCCCGAAGATCCCGAGGATATAAACGAAACTAACAGAAGACTTGACGAGATCACCGATTACATCCTCGAAAAAACAAAGGGCACGGATATCAAGTGCCTCTGGGCAACCTGCAACATGTTCAGCAATCCCAGATTCATGAACGGTGCCGCAAGTTCCAATTCTGCGGATGTATGGTGCTTTGCCGCAGCACAGGTCAAGAAGGGACTCGAGAATGCCGTCAAGCTCGGAGCAAAGGGCTATGTTTTCTGGGGCGGACGCGAAGGCTACGAGACCCTTCTCAATACGGACATGAAGCTTGAGCAGGAAAACATCGCCACACTCTTTTCTCTCGCAAGAGACTACGGAAGAAAGATCGGATTCACCGGCGACTTCTATATCGAACCCAAGCCGAAGGAGCCCATGAAGCATCAGTATGATTTTGATGCCGCAACTGCCATAGGATTCCTCAGAAAGAACGGTCTCGATAAGGATTTCAGAATGAATATCGAAGCAAACCATGCGACTCTTGCAGGACATACTTTCCAGCATGAGCTGCGTGTCTGTGCAGTAGAGGATATGATGGGATCCGTCGATGCAAATATGGGAGACACCCTTCTCGGCTGGGATACCGACCAGTTCCCCACAAACGTTTACGACACCACAATGGCTATGTATGAGATCCTGAAGGCCGGCGGATTAAGAGGAGGACTTAACTTCGATTCCAAGAACCGCCGTCCTTCAAACACTCCCGAGGATATGTTCTACGCATTCATCTCCGGTATGGATGCATTTGCACTGGGTCTCATCAAGGCCGCAGAGATCATCGAAGACGGACGTATCGACGCCTTTGTTAAGGATCGCTATTCAAGCTACTCCGACGGCATCGGCAAGAAGATCCGCGACAGGAGCATCACCCTTGAGGAAGCTGCCGCTCATGCCGCAGAGCTCAAAAAGCCCGCATCTCCCGGATCCGGAAGGCAGGAATACCTCGAAACCGTGGTGAACAATATCTTATTCAGCTGATAAGAAAAAACATTGACACCCTGTTTCTGTGTATGATAGTATCTATACGGTTAGAAATAACTAACCGTGAATAAATCATGTTTGATTCCTCTCCTTTGTATCGTTCCTATGGCGGTATAAAGTGAGAGGAATTAAGTATCTTAGGAGGAAAATATGAAAGATTATCTTGAGATCGTAGAAGTCTACGGCAGAGAGATCCTTGATTCCAGAGGAAATCCCACAGTTGAATCTGAGATCACTCTCGCTGACGGCACCATAGCAACCGGATGTGCCCCCAGCGGTGCATCGACCGGTGAGTTCGAGGCACTTGAATTAAGAGATGGCGACAAGTCCAGATATCTCGGAAAGGGTGTCACAAAGGCGGTTGAAAACATCAATACGACCATAAGAGAAGCCATCATCGGACTTGACGCTTCCGACACCTATGCCGTTGATGCCGCTATGATCAAGGCAGACGGAACCAAGGATAAATCCAATCTGGGTGCAAACGCCATCCTTGCTGTTTCCATTGCAACGGCACGTGCTGCCGCAAAATCGCTGGATATCCCTCTTTACAGATTTTTAGGCGGCGTAAACGGAAACAGACTTCCCGTTCCCATGATGAATATCTTAAACGGCGGCGCTCATGCAGACAGCGCAGTGGATACCCAGGAATTCATGATCATGCCTGTGGGCGCTCCTTCCTTCAGGGAAGCTCTCCGCTGGTGTGCAGAGGTATTCCACGCACTCAAGTCGCTCATCAAGGATATGGGTGATGTCACCGCAGTCGGTGACGAGGGCGGATTTGCTCCCAATCAGTTAAAGAGTGACGAGGAAGCCATCGAGAAGATCCTTGAGGCCATCAAAAAAGCAGGATTCAAACCCGGTAAGGATTTCATGATCGCAATGGATGCCGCTTCTTCCGAGTGGAAGAGCGAAAAAGGAAAAGGCTTCTATAAGCAGCCCAAGTCCGGCAAAGAGTTTACTTCCGATGAGCTCATCGCTCACTGGGAAAGCCTCGTAGACAAGTATCCCATCATTTCAATCGAGGACGGCCTTGATGAAGAAGACTGGGAAGGCTGGAAGAAGATGACCGAGAAGATCGGACACAAGGTACAGCTTGTGGGCGACGATCTCTTTGTTACCAATACCGAAAGACTTTCCAAGGGCATCAGCCTCGGAGCAGGCAACTCGATCCTCATCAAGCTCAACCAGATCGGCTCCGTATCCGAAACCCTTGAAGCCATCAAGATGGCTCACAACGCGGGCTACACCGCGATCTCCTCTCACCGTTCCGGAGAGACTGCGGACACCACCATCGCAGACCTTGCTGTCGCTCTCAACACCTGCCAGATCAAGACCGGCGCTCCCAGCAGAAGCGAAAGAGTCGCCAAGTATAATCAGCTTCTCCGCATTGAGGAGCAGCTGGGCGCATCTGCCGTATATCCCGGCATGAACGCATTTCACATTAAGAAATGATCGGTCCTCCTCAGGAATCATAGATCATACAACGAAAAAACGGTCCTTTACGGGCCGTTTTTTCTATATCCGAGTAAGGGAGCCTGCCCAAAATACGCATAAAGTAAGAAACCGCCCGGTAAGGGCGGTTTCTCTGCGTAGGGGTTGAAATATATACAGGCTGCTTAAGCCTAATGGAGGTCAGATTTATTCAGATAAGAGTTCTTCCAAGAGAACGGCACTCATAAAGAACATTTTCATCGGGGGCTTCATGTGCGATGACCGGGTCTGCAACAAGTATCGCTCCGTCAGCTCTCACCTGCTCTTCCCACTGTCTCATCCACTCGCCGTCTCCCCATCCGTATGAACCGAACAGTGCGATCCTTCTTCCGGAGAGCTTAGATTCTATCGAGTCAAACATCGGCTGAAACTCGCTTTCCTCAAGAACCTCAGCTCCCATTGCAGGGCAGCCGAAGGCGAAGGAATCAAAACTGTCCATGTCCTCTGCCTTGAACCGGGAAGCATTTATCAATGTCGCTTCGGCACCGGCTACCGATGCACCTTCACTTATTGCCTGTGCCATCTGCGCGGTATTTCCGGTTCCGCTCCAGAACACGATTGCTATCTTACTCATTACTGTATGCCTTTCTGTACAAATTAACGGATGTGTGATATTTTCAGGAGGTGTTAGTCTTATCTAACTGCTACGCATATAAACATACCATCTTTATAGGTTTATGTCAATACATTTTTTATAAAATAATTTTTTAAAGATCCCGGATCGGGCAAGGCCCCCGGATTCATGTTATAATTTCTTAAAATAGTGCGATCAGCCGCTGAAAGGAACGGATATATGAAACTCATATCATGGAATGTAAACGGATTAAGAGCCTGTGTCGGAAAAGGATTTGAAGAGTCATTCAAAAAACTTGATGCCGATATCTTCTGTCTTCAGGAGACCAAGCTCTCCGAAGGACAGTTCGAACTCGACACTCCGGGATACCATCAGTACTGGAATTACGCCGAGAAAAAGGGCTATTCCGGAACCGCTCTTTTCAGTAAAGAAGAGCCTCTGAATGTCACATACGGGATCGGAAGGCCCGAGCATGACCATGAAGGCAGAGTGATCACAGCAGAATTCGACGATATGTATGTTGTGACGGTCTATGTACCCAACTCTCAAAGGGAACTTGCAAGACTCGATTACAGACTGGGATGGGAAGCAGCTTTCCTGGATTACATACTCGAACTTGAAAAGACCAAGCCGGTCATATACTGCGGAGATCTTAATGTTGCGCACAAGGAGATAGATCTCAAGAACCCTGCATCGAATCATCATAATGCGGGATTTACGGATGAAGAGAGAAATGCTTTCGATATAGTTCTGGAAAGCGGATATATTGATACCTTCAGATATTTCTATCCGGACAAAACAGGCATCTACTCCTGGTGGTCATATATGTTCCATTCAAGAGAGAACAATGCCGGATGGCGCATAGACTACTTCATGGCTTCGAAAAAGCTTAAAAAGCGCCTTGTCAGTGCGGACATACATACCGAGATCATGGGCTCGGATCACTGCCCCGTCGAACTCGTCATAAGCGACTGAGGATGACATAACACATGAACGGTTCTTCCGTTCATAATGGAGACGGTTCTTCCGTTTAACGCAACTTGCATTTTATCTGCTCCGAGTCTATAATACGAGGAGTTCGGAAGCATAGCTCAGCCGGGATGAGCGTTCGCCTCACACGCGAAAGGTCAGGGGTTCGAGCCCCCTTGCTTCCACTAAAAGAAGAGCCTTTGCAGGGCTCTTCTTTTTCTATCCTAAAATTGTTCATCTCATTTACGAACCAAAGATATTCTTATACTCAGGATCATTGATGATCTTCATCCTTACTTTTTTAGGCAGAGAGCTTATGGCATTTTCCATAAACCGTGGTTCACACATGACCACCGCTGCGCAGGATGCATCTGCCTCACTCAGGAAATTGCTCTTGAAGCAGGTATCTGTCTGAGGCTGATGAGTTTCCTGCCATCTCCTGAACGTTGAATCACTCCATTCCTTGAATCGCCTGTATTCAAAATATGCTGATCTGAAATATTTCAGGGCAGAATCATAATCTTTAACCTTACCGGCAACTCTTACAAGGCACAGATCAATAAAAAAGAGATCGCTGTGATAACCGAAGCATTCTTTTCCAAGGATTTTAGTGAAAAGTTTTCGCTCCAGTGTCAGGATATCAATAGTATCCTTTGAACAAAGAAGCTTGTCATTGATCGAGATAGTTTCTTCTATGGATCTTCTAAGAGCATGAAGAAGATATAGCACGGATTCTTCACTGTATTTTAAATGATCATCTGCTCCGATTATCTGACCCAGAAGAATTTCCCTGCACAGTTCAAGAGGTGTCTGTCCGGATGCTTTCTTAACAGCCTTTTCAGTCTCACCAAGCTCTGCATATATGGAGAGCAAAGGTAAAATACACGATTCATCTGCAGGAAGCAGCTTTTCGTATATGGCCGCCGCCTCTTCAAAGTAACGTCCGGGTTCATCTTCCCTGCAATTCCATCCCTGCCTGCTTAATGCAAGTGCGAGAGTTTTCATCAGACCCTGTTCTCCCGGGAATTCCTCAATTCCTTTTCTAAGCAGATCGATGCATTCTGTCATATCCTGCCCGGTACGAAGCATAACCTGAGCCTTTTCTGTATACTCCCTTATCCTGCATTCTCTGTCATTATCATACCCAAAGAGACTATCAATGCTGACATGAAAATAATTCGCTATCGCAGGTATCATATTCATATCCGGATAGCCGCCATTAGCTTCCCATCTGGAAACCGCCTGACATGTGACTCCAAGAGCAATTGCAAGATCCTCCTGTTTTCTCCCGTCCCGTTTTCTCAGTTCTCTTATCTTTTCTCCGATGTTTACCTGCATATGATTTCCTCCCTATGTTTTATTCACCGGTGTAAAGAAATCATAGCAACGCAGGGGAAAGATAACAATAATCAATTTATTGTTTATTATTCAACATTTCGTTGTACGGATGTTAGAGGAAGATTCCCAGCCAAAATAATATCTCCGTAAGGAGATCATATCCATTGTCATTTCATAAAAAAAGACGGAAACGAATGATTTGCAAAATCAATCGTCACCGTCTGTGGTAACTGAACTATAAAGATATAAAATGCTAGACTATTTCATCTAACCCCCTAGGCTACCTTTTTTATTTGCATCAGTCATGTTAATTATCGCTGCTGCTGATACCTCGGACATACCATCCGGTGTGCTGACCGCATTCAGGTTGTGACATCCCAGCCAGTACATTGCGGTAATGATCTCATCGTCGCCCTTACGATTCCAGCCGTTTGCCACCATACGGTCATAGAACTGCTCCCTTGTGATCCCTCCGGGCGCGGTTTTAGGTCCGTAATTCTTTTCCATTTCCTCTTTGCTGTAGTTTTTTCCTTCCCAGGGTCTTGCCATCTGTTTTTCCTCCGGTCTTAAATCTTCAGTCTGCAAGTGACATTTTTACGGCTTTTTTCTTTCTGCGGCAGGAAGACCGCCTTTCTCTGCCTTCAGGCACATCGTATTTCTGCGCTATTTTAAAAAATTATATTAGGCAAAGTGCAAATAAAGTGTATACGGGGAATTGATCAAAAAATCCTAACCTGAACCGGACAGCATTTAGATAGGAAATAAGACATAAATTATCTGAAAAATCTCTCTGAAATCACAAATTTTTCCTAAAATATGGTAAAATTAAGTACCCAAACTGCCGATAT
>CAMNEB010000111.1 GCA_946536155.1 uncultured Lachnospiraceae bacterium
ATCTTCAGCCATTAGAATGTAACTCCTTTCTGTTCGACGTTGTTCAAAGCAGCAGAGTCTTGATATCGATCTCGACATTGTTCTTTACCATGACAGCCTCCCTTTACAGGTTCATAGCTGATTGCATGAAACATTTACTTTATTTTATCATATTTTCACGGCGATTTTGCAGGCCTCAGCGAGAATTACGCAGAGTTTTTCAGCAGGTGCATTCGGTAAATACGATAGCTCTTTGCTTTTCAATCTCTCCAAAAAAATTAATTTTCCAAGTTGAATTTACCCCTTTAAAATCAGCCCGGTTTATATTAGAATGGTCTTACGCGACCGCAGACGAAGACAACCGCTCACGGCGCATTATCACTTTCGAAAGGAGTCTTGATATGAGCAAGAAGTTTGGAAAGTTTCTGTTGGGAACCACAGTGCTCGCAACCGTTGCGGCAGCTGCAGCCTACTATTATTATCAGAAGAAGGATGAGGAGAGCATAATACTTGAAGGTGACGGCGAAGAGACAGCCGAAGCTCCCAAGCGTTCATACACCTCTCTCGATGATATCTCCGAAGCAGCCAGGAAGTTCACCGAATCAGCCAAGACTACCGCAGGAAAGGTCTCCAAGAGCGCTAAAGAGGCATATACAAAGGTAAAGGACAGATTCCAGGCATCCAATGACGATCTGGACGATCTGTTCGAAGAGTTTGAGGATGAGGAAGAGGAAGAAGCCGAAGCTGATTTCACTCCCCTCTCAGAGACAGCTAAGGACGTAGTCGACGCTGTCAAGGATGCGACCGAAGAAGCCGGCAAGACCGTTGAGGAATTCTTTGATGATACCGACAAGGCCGAGGGAACATCCGAAGAAATAGAGAAATAAGCCCCACCCGATACTGCTCCGATTTAGAATTTAAAATTCTTTTACATAAAATAACAGCCGATTCCGCATTGGATCGACTGTTATTTTATATCCGTAATAAACTGTTTTTTTTGACGTTTTATCTTATTATTCTCGCTTTTCCCCGCTTATTCGTTTTCTTTTTCCCTGATCTCGAGGAGCTTATCCTTCAGTTCCTTTGTTCTTTCCTTGATCTTGGAATTGGCTCCGGCACCGGAGAGGATATTTGTGACCATCCTGTTGCATACTTCATAGTCCTCCTGCCTGAATGAGAGCTGGGCGAGCAGATAATCCAGTGTTGTGGAATCCATGCCCGCAATGGGGAAATCTTCCGTGCTGCGTGCCTCAAGGAAGCCCTTGTAGGCGTTAGCCTGATAATCCTTCTCCTGTGAATGGAGACTGTCTATAAGGGCCTTATTATCGCCCTCAGAAGCCTCAAGATGCTCCGCATAGCTTCTCATGAGCCATGAAGCCTTGAGACATACAAAAGCCTTCTCGCTGTTCTTGCATCTCTTTACAACGCTGCATGCAAGCGCAAGCTTGTATCTGTTCAGAGCCTGTTCGTAAGAATAGATATCATCCTTGTATTCGGGCAGGACCACATTCTTGGTGATATGTTCCCTGATGAGCCTTGCCTGACCGTTCAGGATAAAGGAAAAATATCTTCCGAGTGCCGCATATCCGCATGAGGGACACAGAAGGACGTCATACTTTTCAGCCGATATTCCGTCATAGATGGGGCGGAGATCATAATCGGTCCTGAGCAGTCTTGCTTTTCCGGTCCTCATGATCTTGGCCGTAAATGAGGCATCACAGACGGGACATTTGAAAGTCTTGTCATAGATATAATCCGCTTCCGTCATCTCGGGCTTTTTGGGAGCCACAAACTCCTGTTTAGCCCTCTCCTCGTTTTTCTTCTTCTCAAAAATATCTACATTTTCAAGTTTTCCGAGTCCGAGACTTTCAAGCCCCGATAAAAGACCTGCCATACTATCCTCCGGGAAAAACTACCAGTTAACAGCCATCAGCGCTTACGCAGGATCATCACTTTGCCGCAGGAAGGGTAAAGGAGCTCTTAAGACCCACGATACGGTTAAATACAAGATGATCGTCAGATGAATCCTTGCAGTCTACGGCAAAGAATCCGTTTCTTACAAACTGGAACCTGTCAAATGCCTTTGCTCCGGCAAATGCGGGCTCAAGCTTGACATCTGCGCATATCCTGAGGGAATTGGGATTCAGGTTGATGTTTCCTTCCTCATCATATACGCCCTTTTCCTCATCCACAAGATTCTCATAGAGTCTTGCTTCAGCGTTTATTGCGGTGCCGGCATATACCCAGTGAATGGTTCCCTTTACTTTACGTCCGTCTGCGGAATCGCCGCCTCTGGTCGCGGGATCGTAGGTACAATGCACGACCGTGACATTTCCATCTTCATCCTTCTCGCAGGATACGGCCGTAACATAATACGCACTCATAAGTCTTACTTCATTGCCGGGGAAAAGCCTGAAATACTTCTTGGGAGGCTCTTCCATAAAGTCTTCACGCTCAATGTAGAGTTCTCTTCCGAAGGGGATCTCCCTGGTACCGAGAGCCTCATTCTCGGGATTGTTGGAGACTGTAACATTCTCTGTCTGTCCTTCGGGATAGTTGTCTATCACAAGCTTTATGGGATCGAGGATCGCCATATATCTGGGAGCTGTGGGCTTAAGATCTTCTCTTATGCAATACTCGAGTGCGGCATAATCGGCTGAAGCCTGGGACTTTGAAATACCGCACATCTCAACAAATTTTCTGATGGATGAAGGAGTAAATCCTCTTCTTCTGAGAGCGGCGATGGAGACAAGCCTGGGATCGTCCCATCCGTCAACCGTTCCGTTCTCAACAAGCTTCTTGATATATCTCTTTCCGGTGACAACATTCGTGAGATACATCTTTGCGAACTCTATCTGTCTGGGAGGCATGGGATATTCCAGCTCTTTTACGACCCAGTCATACAAAGGTCTGTGATCCTCAAATTCAAGGGTGCAGAGAGAATGGGTTATTCCCTCGATGGCATCCTCGATGGGGTGTGCATAGTCGTACATGGGATAGATGCACCACTTGTCTCCGGTCCTGTGGTGAGTCATATGTGCGACACGGTAGATGACGGGATCTCTCATATTGATGTTGGGAGATGCCATGTCGATCCTTGCCCTGAGAGTCTTCTCACCGTCGGCATATTTTCCTTCCTTCATCTCCTCGAAGAGCTTAAGGTTCTCTTCTACGGATCTCTCCCTGCCGGGATCGTCCCTGCCGGGCTGTTCGAAGGTACCTCTGTATTCCCTGACCTCATCGGCAGTCAGATCGGATACATATGCCTTTCCCTTTTTGATCAGCTTGACAGCGCCTTCATACATCTGATCAAAATAATCGGATGCATAGAAAAGTCTGTCTTCGAAATCCGCACCGAGCCAGAGCACATCTGCCTTGATGGATTCGACGAACTCAGTCTTCTCCTTGGTGGGATTGGTATCATCGAATCTGAGATTGAACTTTCCGCCGTATTCCGAAGCCATACCGGAATTGAGGATTATGCTCTTGGCATGTCCTATGTGGAGATATCCGTTGGGCTCGGGAGGAAATCTGGTCTGAACGTGGTCAAACCTTCCGGTCGCCAGATCGTTATCTATCTCCTGCTCTATAAAATGTCTGGAGCGCTTTTCGCTCTCTTCGGTATTCGCTGTCTTGATCTCAGTATCTGCCATGTCAAAACTCCTGATAATATCTGTCGCGGACGAATATACGTCCGCGGACTGTTTTTAAATGATCAATGATGGAAAAGTCTGATGCCGGTGAAGCTCATGACCATATCGTGATTGTCGCAGGCTTCGATGACCACGTCATCCCTCTTTGATCCGCCGGGCTGTGCGATGTATTTTACGCCGCTCTTGAAAGCTCTCTCCACATTGTCCGCGAAGGGGAAGAACGCATCGGAACCGCAGATGACATCGGTATTCTTTGCGAGCCATGCTTTTTTCTCTTCCCTTGTAAATACAGGGGGCTTCTCGGCAAAGATGGTCTCCCATACGCCGTCTGCAAGAACGTCCTCATACTCGTCTCCGATATAGAGGTCGATAGCATTGTCACGGTCGGGACGCTTGATCGTATCAAGGAACTTGAGGCCGAGAACCTGAGGGCTCTGGCGGAGGAACCAGTTGTCAGCCTTGCTTCCCGCAAGTCTGGTGCAGTGGATCCTGGACTGCTGTCCGGCACCGATACCGATAGCCTGTCCGTCCTTGACGTAGCATACGGAATTGGACTGGGTATATTTAAGGACGATGAGAGAGATCTTCATGTCCATAAGAGCATCATCGGGGATGTTCTTATTCTTTGTTACCACATCTCCGGGAAGGACTTCATTGACATCCAGCTCGTTTCTGCCCTGCTCGAAGGTGATGCCGTATACCTGCTTCTTCTCAAGCTCAGCGGGCTTGTAGGACTCATCGATCTGAATGATGGCATAATTGCCGCTCTTCTTGCTCTTAAGGATCTCGAGAGCCTCGGGATCGTATCCGGGAGCGATGACACCGTCGGAAACCTCACGCTTGATGAGCTTTGCGGTGCATACGTCACACACATCGGAAAGAGCTATGAAATCACCGAAGGAGCTCATTCTGTCTGCGCCTCTCGCTCTTGCATATGCGCTTGCAAGAGGGGTGAGTTCTCCGAGATCGTCTACCCAGTAGATCCTGGCAAGGGTATCGGAAAGAGGTCGGCCTACAGCAGCGCCTGCAGGTGATACATGCTTGAAGGAGGTTGCTGCGGGAAGGCCCGTAGCCTGCTTGAGTTCCTTCACAAGCTGCCATCCGTTAAATGCATCGAGGAAATTGATATATCCGGGCTTGCCGTTCAGTACGGTAACGGGGAGGTCGCTTCCGTCCTCCATGAAGATCCTCGAGGGTTTCTGATTGGGGTTACATCCGTATTTAAGCTGAATCTCACTCATTTTCTTTTTTACGTCCTGCGACGTCCTTTCTGCTGCAATTATTTATTTACGTTGATGATCCTTGAATCTGCCACGCCAGTCTCGATATCGATGTATCTGACAAAGAGTGATACTCTGTTGTCAAGGTTAAGGCTGTCCCAGATAAGGAGGGAGAAATCATCGATATCACCGGAGATCTTGACGAACTCGGGTTCACCCTCGAAGCTGGGAAGAGGATTTCCGTCATGCTTGTAGGTGTGGATGAAATGTCCTTCACCGGGAAGCGGATTTGCATAGGAATATGTGCACTGGACCGGTCTCTCCTCGGTTCCGTCCTCACTCTTGAGGATCGACATCTGATAGTCGTACTTTCCTCCGTGAACATTGAGAACTGCGGAGATCCTGGGGGTAAGATTGGGAGCATCGGGCTCAAAGGTACGTCCTCTGAGTGACTGCTCAAAGGTAAAGCCCTTGTCGAGACCGTTCTTGATGGTATCGGTCTGGTCACCGTTGGTAACGATGGTGGTATGTCCGTCGACTCTGACGGGATGATATATTATGAGGCTGGGATCCTCGAGCTTTTTAATATCATAGGGTCTGGTCTCAATTCCGTTGTCTTCCGGAACCTCAACAAAAATGCGGTTTCTGCTGTTTGCACTCCTGCCCATGATGAAATATGCACATACAGCGTACTTTCCATCATCGCTCCTGCCTACAACAATGCCTCTTCCGGGATAGGAATTTGATCTAAGGCTCGATTCAAGTGACATGATTTGCTCCTCCGTTTTTTACAGTTACGCCCACCCTGATATCGTGGGAAAACACCTACAAATATAACACATTAAGCGCACAAATAAAAGAAAGCAAAAGGTTTTGGGGCATCAAAAAAGCGACGGAAAATAGCTTCCGCCGCTTTCGTGTTTTGTATATTTCGTACACACACCGCGATCAGGCATCAACAGAGTAGTTGGGAGCCTCCTTGGTGATATGGATATCGTGGGGATGGCTCTCCTTGAGTGATGCTGCGGAGATCTTGACAAACTTGCCGGTCTCGGTAAGAGTCTTAAGATCCGGTGCTCCGCAGTAGCCCATTCCTGCCCTGAGTCCGCCGAGGAGCTGGAATACGGTGTCCTCAACAAGTCCCTTGTAAGCAACTCTTCCCTCAACGCCTTCGGGAACGAGCTTCTTGGCATTTTCCTGGAAATAACGGTCCTTGCTGCCGTTCTCCATGGCTGCGATGGATCCCATTCCTCTGTATACCTTGTATTTTCTTCCCTGATAGAGCTCGAACTCTCCGGGGCTCTCCTCGCATCCTGCGAAGATGGATCCCATCATACAGACGCTTCCGCCTGCGGCAAGTGCCTTGGTGACATCTCCGGAATACTTGATACCGCCGTCAGCGATGATGGGGATATTGTATTCTTTTGCGACAGCATAGCTGTTCATGATAGCAGTGATCTGGGGAACACCTATACCTGCAACGACTCTGGTGGTACAGATGGATCCGGGTCCTATTCCTACCTTAACGGCATCGGCACCTGCTTCGATAAGGGCTCTTGTGCCCTCTCCGGTAGCGACATTACCTGCAATGATCTGAAGATCGGGATATTTTTCCTTGATCATCTTCACGCAGTTGATGACATTCTGTGAATGACCGTGAGCAGAATCGAGGACGATGACATCAACCTTTGCATCGACAAGAGCAGCGACTCTGTCGAGAACGTTTGCGGTGATACCTACGCCTGCTCCGCAGAGAAGTCTTCCCTGTGCATCCTTGGCAGCGTTGGGATATTTGATGGTCTTCTCGATATCCTTGATGGTGATGAGACCCTTAAGATTGTAATCGTCATCTACGATGGGAAGCTTTTCTTTTCTGGCTTTGCCGAGGATCTCCTTGGCTTCCTCAAGGGTGACACCCTCTTTTGCGGTGACAAGATTCTC
>CAMNEB010000112.1 GCA_946536155.1 uncultured Lachnospiraceae bacterium
ATATGGTCTCCTTTCCTTACAGATAATTAAGCAGCGTATTCTGCATTATCTTGCTCGTGGCCATGAGTGCCGCTTCATAGGTAACGCTCGCACTCTCCAATCCTATGGCAACTTCGGTTATATCGATATCTTCATTTTCACTCTGAAGGGTCTCGAATGTGGTCTTCTGGTTCTGAAGCCTGGAATCGATGAGCTCAAGCTTTGAGGATCTGGTTCCGTTATTGGTTATGGCAAGGCTTGTATCGTCAAGATAACCCTGCATTGCGGTTATTCCGCCCTCGAAACGCTTCTGGGCGATATCCTTCTGATAGGTATACGCCTTATTAGCTGCATCCAGCTGATTATTGAGGGTTTTAAGATCTCCGGCGTTCGTAGTCACCGATATCTTCTTCTTTATATCCGAGATAAGAGTTTCCAGATCCACGACTGCCTGCATCGTATCTATCAGGTCATCTATCTCTCTTCCGATCCCAAGCTTGAAGCACTCATCCGCCGTGGAATTTACCCTTATGGAGGTATTGAAGCTGACGTCATACTCTATCGACTGTCTCTCGCGGGTGGGATCTAAGTAAGTTTCATTATACCTTATCAGTGAATCGGTTTCCACAACGAAATTGCCCGATGCGTCCTTGCTTCCGTTCATGGAAGCACAGCTGAAGAAGTGCTGGGGGCGAAGATCTTCCGCCATGAATTCGGTCTTCTGATAAGTAACGCGGATCTCGGATTCTTTCTTGTCCCCTGTAGTCGCATCATCCTTTGTCGCCATCAGAGTATTGTAAATATTTGTGCCAAGGAGCATCTCCCCGGTATCGGGTACATAGATGACATCATTGTCCTTAACCTGCGAGTAGGGATCATCCGTTGACTTGATCTCTTTCGTGGAATTCATGGTGCGGAGAGTTCCGGATGCATCATAATACTGGATGACAGGGCTTGCTGAGATCATGTTTTTCTCATAATCCTTCCGCTCATCAAGGTCATCGTATGAAAGTCTTATACGATAACAGGTTGATTCCGTGATACCCTGTTCCACAATGCCCTTATGGGTTCCGTCGGCAAAATTGGAAGCATTCCAGTCCGCGAGATCTCCCATCTTTACATGGGTAACGGAATCGATCGCCGAACGGTCAAGCTGCTCGGTGATCTGATATCTCATATCCGTGGGCTTTTGAAATGAGAGAGAGGTATCGGTGCGGTATCCCGTGAAAACATATCTTCCGGCATAATCGGCATCACCGGTCTTGTAGATCTCGCCGGAAAAAGCCTTGAGTTCTTCGAGGATGGTATTTCTGTCGGAACTTGTAAGATCCCCGTTTGCGCCCTTCGTGCAGTCGCTCTGACAGGATGTGATGATGGAAGAAAGCGAAGAAAGAGCATCCTCGGTAACTTTCAGCCAGCTTCTGGCATCGGGGATGTTCTTGGAATAGTATTGTGTCACTTCGGTGACATTGCTGCGAAGCCTGAGTGCCCTGATGGCAATGACAGGATCATCCGAAGGTCTTATTATCTTTTTTTCAGAGGACAGCTGTCCCGTAAGCTTATCCTCAAGAACTTTGTTGGTATTGATGTTCGTGAGGTTGTTCCTCTGCATTATCTTATTGGTAATACGCATATCTGCCTCCTGCGACGGATCGCTCTTGGTCAGACATCCATGTCGTTAAATGCGGGTTCCTTCCCGGCATCTGCTTCTTTATTCAGGATCAGACTCCTGTCTCCAGGATCAGTCTTCTGTATATCTCCTGGAAAACTGATATCATCTTGGAGGAAAGGTTGTAGGCATTCTGGAATTTGACCAGATTGACCGCCTCTTCATCCTCATCGACTCCGGATATCGAAAGTCTTGTATTTCCTATCGACTGCTGTACGGATTCGTAACTGACCACTCCGGTATTGGCACTTGCGGCATTAAGTGCGACATCCGAAAGAAGTCCTTCGAGAAATTCCGATGCAGAACCTCCCCTGAACGAAACACCTTCTCTTGCGCTGCTCAGATCCTTAAGAGCTTCGAGAAGATCGTTCTGCTCGACACCGTCCTCGGTGGAGAACCTGTTGGTCATAAGCGAAGGATCGTTGGACATTGCGGTCAGCACCGAAAAATTCTCGGCCGTAAGCTTATAGTAGCTGTCATCGTTAACGCTCACTTCCACCGATTTTCCGTATGCCTTGGAGCTTTCCGCGGGGTTGGCGGAATTAAGAGTCCTGAGGAGGACGTCCGCTCTCGTGTCATCCGCAAATTCGTACTGATCCGTGTCGGAGGGCTTGTTTCCGGTGAACATCATCGTGCCGGTGCCTTCCGGATTAGCGGGAGTCTTATCGCCGCTCTTTAAGATATCGTTGAATTTCTGTGAGAAGGTCCTGACCCATTCATTGAGCTGTCCCATGTAATACGGGATACCCTCATATTTAAAATTCTCACCGATCTTGGCAGGTTTGCCTTTTCTGTCATCGGTCACATGTCTGGGATTGAGTTCCTTGTCGCTGCTGAGCACAAATGTGTATGAGAAAGTGGTTTTTCCCGCAGCATCAACGCTTGCCTTGTATGTCCAGGAATCATAGTAGAATTCGGTGTTTCCGAGGTTGATTATGCCACCCTGGTCCGAAAGATTGCATTTGTTCAGGTCTGTAAGGAAGTCTTTTGTGACCTCGACCGTTACCGTATCGTGTTTTTCGCGGGTAACCGGATCTTCATATCCCTCAAGTGCCACATCCGTAACGTTTCCGTTAAAGAACTCACCGTTATTTCCGTCCCTGAGTTCGATGAGGCCTCTGAGTTCCCCGCCGAGAGTTGCGTTGGAAAGTCTGAATCTCTCCCCGTTCTCCCAGTAGATATCATAAAGACCGTTGATATCGGTCATGTTTACTTTTTCATAATCCTGTCTTGCTACACAGTTTAACTTGAAATGCTCATTGGCATCCACAAGGAACTGTCCGCCTCCGATCCTGACCGAGAATCGGTATGCTCCGGTCTCTCTTTCGGGATCGTTTTTGTCATATACGGGAACTTCATCGGTCTGAACATCGACTATCTCGGAAAGCCTGTCGATCAGAAGATCTCTTCTGTCCCTGAGCTCATTGGCTTTCTGCCCGCCCATCTCAATGGTGGTGATCTGCTCGTTTAAGGTAGCTATCTCGGATGCAAGTGAGTTTATGTCATCGACCTTGATCTTGATCTCGGAGTTCACATCCTTCTGGACATTCTGAAGATTTCCCACGGTCTGCCTGAAGAAATCCGTAAGCTGTCCCGCAAATCCCACAAACTGGCTCTTGGCACTTGAAGATCCCGGATCCTTCATGAGTTCCTGGAGAGCGGTGACCATCAGCTTGTCGTATGTTTCGGCAAATCCGCCGTTCGTTCCGCTGTCGTAAAAGTAATCTTCAATCTCGCGCATATAGTACTGTTTCATATTGTACTCGCCGAGCTTGGAGTTATTGTTCCAGTATTTTCGGTCATAAAAACCGTCCCTTATCCTCTCTACGGAAAGGGTGTCAACGCCGGCACCGGCACATCCGTAAGCCTGGAAAGTGCGGATGGGATAGGCAGCCTGTGTATCAACAGTCTGTCTGCTGTATCCTTCTGTCTGAACGTTGGATATATTGTTGGCGGTTGTATTCAGATTGGCGTTTGCTGCGAGCAAGCCCGAATAAGCGATGTTTAATCCGAAAAATTGTGAACTCATACCAGGTCCTCCGCATAATATATCGGTTAACAGGCGGGTAAAATTAAGGGTTTAATTAAGGGGAGATACGCCTCTCCCCTTAAAACAAGCAGTTATGGATGTATCAGCCAAGGCTGGTAAGAAGATGTTCCATCATCTCATCTACGACATTTATGAATCTGGAAGAAGCGTTATATGCACTCTGGAATTTGATCATGTTGTTAAGTTCCTCATCGGAGGAGACCGCTTCAACCTGATCTCTTGCGCTCTCTGCGGCACTTACGGTCTTGGCCTGATTCTCGTAAATGCTGTTATACATATAACCCGAATTGGATACCTGCGATACAAGGTCGCTGTAGTATTCGTTGATGTTCACCTTCTTGATGACGTTGGGGTTCAGGGAATATTTTTCCTCGGTAAATACCTTCTTAATGGCATTTGCCGTGGCAACATCCTCGGATCCGTCCCTGAGCCTGAGGCCAAGCAGTGAAGGTGTCTGAAGAAGTTCCTGATTGACCACGGAATTGGATATGGTATACAGGTTCTTCTTGTACTCTCTGAGAGTATTGCGGTCGACGGGATTGCCGTTTGAATCCACAACCCGGCCGTTCACCACGGAAGGCATTTCCTCTTCATTATAAACCCAGTACGCACCGTTTGCTCCGAGATCGTATCTCGTATAGCCGTCTGTCGTCGCTTTCCTGAAGAGCTGGAGAGGTGCGCCGGATGTATCTTCCATATAGTTAAATCCGTCGTCCTCATCCTTGTAGATCCTGTATTCTTTGCCGGCATGCCATTTGCCTTCGGCTTCATCAAGGGCCTTCAGTGCATTATAGATCGCGGCATCGGCGGGATCCGTCGAATCCTCACTCACTGTCCTTACGCCCGCTGCCGTTTCGAGGACACCGTTGACCGATGTCATAAGACTGTGCACGAGCTGGTCAAATTCCGCCTGGATATTCATAAGAACGGAATCCTTGATCTCATCATAATACTGAATGTCCGTATAATCTGCCCTGTGGTCTCCTCTTGCATAAAGAAGGCTCCTGAGCTTTCCGACGTCCGTTCCGGCCTCGGTGGAGATTGCCTTTGAAAGATTAAAGACGCGAGCGGATCTGAGATCATAGATCCGGTCGCCCTTTTTTCCGTCGGTAGAGATAATGGAATCGTCGGTATTGTTCCTGTCGCCGCCCTCTGCGACCGTATAATCGGAATTCTGCGGCCAGTAGGGAGTGTAGAATCCGGTCTGTGAATCGATATCCACCCACATTTCGTAGCAGAGGGAGCCTTTGACGAAATCCTCTCCTTCGATCTGGACCGATACCGAACCGT
Organism: uncultured Lachnospiraceae bacterium; assembly: GCA_946536155.1. GTDB lineage: Bacteria > Bacillota > Clostridia > Lachnospirales > Lachnospiraceae > AC2028. The sequence continues at coordinate 4,989 of CAMNEB010000112.1, forward strand.
ACTGGTCTTCCTTATAGGATATATTGCAAAGTTCGGACAGTTTATCGAGGATCAGATTTCTGCGGTCTCTGAAATCATTTGCCCTTTCCTGTCCAAGCTCTATCTTCTGAATGGCAGAGTTGAGTTCCAGGATCTCTTTTCCGTAGGAATTGATGGTCTTGACATCCTGGAGCACCTGATAATTGATATTGTCCTGGTAACCGGAGATATCGCTGTAAACTGATTTTGCTCTCTCAAGAAACTCTGAGGCCTCGCTTATGAGGGTCCCCTGAGTAACAGAATTACAGGGATCCTTGGACAATTCCTGGACCGAAGTCCAGAGATCCGACAAAGATTCCTGAAAAGAAGCGCCGTTAAGCTCACCGAGAAGATCCTCGACTTCATTCAGGGTATTTTTGGATACCGCATAGAATTCCTGTCTTCCCAGCTCGGCACGATATGTTTTGTCAAGGAAATAATCCCTGACCTGTTTTGCATTAGAATAATAAACTCCAAGACCTGTCTGCTGATAAGATATCGCGCTGCCTGTCTTGGAGATGGTTATGTATCTTCTGTCGTCTAATTCTACCTGCTGTCTGGTGTAGCCTTCAGTATCAGCATTGGTTATGTTATGCGCTACGGTATTGAGCGCATTGGTGCTTGCCTGAAGTCCCGAGACACCCAGGGAAAGGTCGCTCCACAGGGACATATCCGTCTCTCCTATTGCTTAGCATCAAAGTTTCCTCTGGTAACTCCGAGCGTCCCGCCCGTGTAACTGCCCCTCGAATAGTTGGCAGTTTCGGGTGCGGCCTTGATGGATCCGAGAAGGTTCAGTTCAAAATCCACCATTTCAAGTGAGCTCTTAAGGAGTTCGCTGTTCTGTTCATTTACTCTGGCGAGTTCATGAACCACCGTGGCAAGTCTGTCACAGATCTCCGACAAAGCCTTCTGTTCCGCCGGTGACTTATCGAGCAATCCGATAAGGTTCTTTAATTTAAGCTCTTTAACATCCCTGTTTATCACATTCGCTATGTCGGCAGTAACCTTGGACCTTACATTATCAAGGTTCTGCAGCCTGTCGGCATGCGACTGTTCATCTTCCGTGATCCTGCTTAAATTTGCAAGATCGCCTGCAACGATCACAGGGGTTTTTTCGCGAGCAAGTCCGAGTACGATCTCGTATTCATCGCATTCATCCGAAAGTATACTGATCAGATTTTCTACAAGACTTGCCACGCGTTACCCCAATTCCTGATATTTCTGAAGAAGTTTGTCAGCAAAGCTGCCTGCGCTGACATTGTAAGAGCCGTCTCTGACCCTGGACTTAACTGAATCCACAAGATCTGTCCTGACGTCGGGAGTAGCCGCAAGTGTGTCTTTCGCGGTCTTCATATCCTTGCCTATGCTGCTGATGGAAACCTTGTCAGCAATGGCATTCCCGGCAGATACCTTCTGTGTACCGTAAGTTCTGGAGGTCTTATACAGACTCTGTACCTGAGAATAACTCTCTATACGCATTGGGTTTAGCCTCCTTTTTTAAGAATTGTAAGCAGTTTCGTGCCTTACAACTACTTTATCGGAGCAAAGTTTTCAAAACTTTACACTTTTTTTAAAAAACTGCCCCCGGAGGGGCAGTCTTAAATAATTCTTAATATAAATAAGCATTTTTAAGTCCGCGAAAGTGCGATCGTCGATCCGCAGACTTATAATTCGCAGTTACCGA
>CAMNEB010000113.1 GCA_946536155.1 uncultured Lachnospiraceae bacterium
GATACCGCAAGTATCGTTGTTGCACAGCTTCTTTTCCTTGAAGCTGAGGATCCCGAGAAGGATATCCATCTGTATATCAACAGCCCCGGCGGTTCCGTTACCGCAGGAATGGCTATCTACGATACCATGCATTACATCAAGAGCGATGTCTCCACCGTATGCATCGGTATGGCAGCCAGCATGGGAGCATTCCTCCTTGCGGGCGGCGCAAAGGGAAAGAGATATATCCTTCCAAATGCCGAGGTTATGATCCACCAGCCTTCAGGCGGTGCAAAGGGCCAGGCCTCCGAGATCGAGATAGCTGCAAGGAACATCCTCCGTACCAAGGAGAAACTCAACAGGATCCTCGCCGAGAATACCGGCAAGACCTATGAGCAGATGTGCATCGACACAGACAGAGATAACTGGATGAGCGCAAAGGAAGCTGTTGAGTACGGAATCTGCGATTCAGTTATTGAAAATCATGACACCGGAGACAAAAAATAATGGCTTCAAAAGACGGTAAAGAAGAGATCAGATGCTCGTTCTGCGGAAAGCCAAAGAGTAAGACCAGAAAGATAGTTGCGGGACCTCCCGGGATCTATATCTGTGACGAGTGCGTAAGCATCTGCTATGACATAATCGAAGATGACATGGATGACGAGAGCAGGATCGGCTCCGAGGGACCGGGTCCCGACGAGATAAGACTCTTAAAGCCCCGTCAGATCAAAGAGTTTCTCGATGAATATGTCATCGGTCAGGAAGATGCCAAGAAGGCACTTTCCGTTGCGGTCTACAATCATTACAAGAGAGTCACCAATCCTCCCCGCGAGGATGATGTGGAACTTCAGAAGAGCAATATACTTCTCCTGGGTCCCACGGGTAGCGGTAAGACATATCTTGCCCAGACTCTTGCCAAGATAATAAATGTTCCTTTTGCCATTGCGGATGCCACCACACTTACCGAAGCAGGTTATGTGGGAGAGGACGTGGAGAATATCCTCCTCAAGCTCATCCAGGCGGCAGATTACGATGTGAACCGTGCATCCAGAGGAATAGTCTATATCGATGAGATCGATAAGATCACCAAGAAGAGCGAGAACGTCTCAATAACCAGAGATGTATCCGGAGAAGGCGTTCAGCAGGCTCTCCTCAAGATGATAGAGGGAACGATAGCATCCGTTCCTCCCCAGGGCGGAAGGAAGCATCCTCACCAGGAACTCATCCGTATAGATACGACCAATATCCTGTTTATCTGCGGCGGTGCGTTTGACGGACTCGAGCAGATAATAGAGACAAGACTCGACAGGAAGAGCATAGGCTTCAATACGGAAGTCACCACCAAGACAGACCGTGAGATAGGAGAGGTTCTCAAGAAGGTTGAGCCTCAGGATCTTATAAAGTTCGGACTTATCCCCGAGTTTGTCGGACGTGTTCCCATCACGGTCAGCCTCGAAGGCCTCGACAAGGAAGCGCTCATCAGGATACTCAAAGAGCCCAAGAATGCTCTTATCAAGCAGTACAAGAAGCTCTTTGAAATGGACGGCGTAGAACTCGATTTCGAGGATGACGCACTTGAATCCGTAGCCGATCAGGCGTATGAACGCAAGACCGGTGCAAGAGGACTCAGATCCATCATGGAGAAGTCCATGATGAATGTCATGTATGAGATCCCTTCGGATGATTCGATCAAAAAGTGTCTTGTTACTAAGGAGGCTGTCGAAAACGGAGGCAATCCGGAAGTCGTCAAGCTGATCAAGAAGAAAGACGCGGTATAAAATAAAGTGGAACGAGGGGACGGTTCCTTCGTTCCATTTTTTTTGAGCAGGCAAAAGAAAGAGAGGTGACAGGATGCTTGCGGTAAAGAATGCGGAGCTTGAAACGGTATGCGGCATAACAAGTAAGTTTCCCGCCACCGAATATCCCGAGCTTGCTTTTGCGGGCAGGAGCAATGTGGGAAAATCATCCCTCATAAATGCGCTCCTTGTGCGTAAGAATCTGGCAAGGACCAGTTCCGAGCCGGGAAAGACCAGGACTGTGAACTATTACAAAGTACGCTGCAAAGCTGAGGAGATCCCGGAGGATATATATTTTTATCTTGTGGACCTCCCGGGATATGGATACGCCAAAACCTCGGTACAGGAGAGGGCAAAATGGGGTCCGATGATAGAGAAATATCTCAGGATGTCCAAGACACTCAAATGTGTTGTCCTGCTGGTTGATATAAGGCATGACCCGACTGCGGATGACAGGCAGATGTATGACTGGATAGTGTCTGCGGGGCTTACACCCGTTGTGGTCGCGACCAAGGCTGATAAGCTTAAGAGATCACAGATAGATAAGAGCATAAAGAATATAAAAACAGTACTTAAGACCGAAAAGGATGTAAAGGTGATGCCTTTTTCATCGGAGACAAAACAGGGCAGGGAAGAACTTCTTGCTGTTGTGGAATCATTCATAATCGGATAAAAACAGGCGCTGCCCCGCAGGATGGGTCTGACAGTCCGGGCGCGCAGTCTGTGATATATATTTTTGGATTAAAGGGAGAATATGAGGGATGAGTGAGGAAAGCAATGTAACACAGGCAGACGTTTTGCCTGAAGAGGAATCTGTAAAAAAGGGGGATGTGGTGACTGTAAGAAGACATCCCGACAGGAACAAAAAATACAGTCTGCTGAGCGGGAGTACGCTCAAGATAATCGCTATCGTGACCATGTTCATAGATCACGTGGGCGCTGCGATACTTGAGAATTATCTGTCCTATCTCATGGACAACGGGGCCGCTGCCACGAGGGCACTTGTCGAGTCGAGACATCCCGGCGCCTGGGCAGAGTGGATGGGAAATTTCGACAGGCTCTACAGTATTGATCGTGTCCTGAGAGCGACCGGAAGGATAGCATTTCCCATATTCTGCTTCCTTCTCGTTGAGGGCTTTTTCTATACGAAGAACGTTTACAAGTATGGTCTGAGACTCCTTATATTTGCCGTGATCTCGGACATCCCCTTTGACCTTGCGTTCTTTACCGAGATAGGATTAAACCATCAGAACGTATTCCTTACGCTGTTCTTCGGCCTTGCGGCCATGTTCCTCATGGACAGGATAAAGATAAAGTTTGCCGAAAAGAAAGTGTTGTCGGTGATATTGCAGATACTTGCCGCATTTGCGTGTATGGTGGTGGCACAGCTCATGCATACCGATTACGGCGCGATAGGAGTTTTTGCCATTGTCCTTCTGTACATTTACAGGAGCAAGCCCATTCCGCAGTGCATTGCCGGAGGAGTGTTCTTCTTCCTCTATGAGGTTTATGCCGCGATCGCATTTATTCCGATATTTATGTATAACGGCAAAAAGGGCCTTAAGATGAAATATTTCTTCTATGCCTTTTACCCCGTTCATCTGTTCCTTCTGTTCCTGATCAGATACTGGATGATAGGCTTCTGAGAAAATTTTTGTACGTATAAGGATCTTGAAACATGGATTATTCAAAGCAGCAGGATGTGCCGCTCTACAGCGCACTTGAAAAGTTCAGAAGACTCAGGGTTGTTCCTTTCGATGTGCCCGGTCATAAGAGAGGACGCGGGAACCGCGGTCTGGTTGATTTTCTCGGACAGCAGTGTGTCGAGATAGATGTCAACTCGATGAAACCTCTTGATAACCTGTGCCATCCGGTATCGGTCATCAAGGAGGCTGAGGATCTTGCTGCGGATGCATTCGGCGCGGCCCATGCATTTTTTATGGTGGGCGGTACCACGGGCGCTGTACAGAGCATGGTGTTTACCGCCTGCAAAAGAGGCGACAAGATCATCATGCCGAGAAATGTGCATAAGAGCGCGATAAATGCCCTGGTGCTCTGCGGTGCGATACCCGTGTATATAGATCCCAAGGTTGATACAAAGCTCGGTATCCCTCTCGGAATGGAGATTGATGATGTGAAAAAAGCCATTGCGGATAATCCCGATGCCAAGGCAATCCTCATAAACAATCCTTCATATTACGGTATCTGTTCCGATCTCCGGACTATCGTAAAACTGGCTCACGATGCCGGAATGCTGGCTCTTGTGGACGAAGCTCACGGGACTCATCTGTATTTCGGCGACAACCTTCCTCTCAACGGAATGGCTGCGGGAGCGGATATGTCCGCCGTGTCCATGCACAAGTCCGGAGGGTCCCTCACACAGAGCTCGCTCCTTCTCATCGGCGAAGGCGTAAATGAGGGATATGTGAGCAATATAATAAATCTCACACAGACTACCAGCGCTTCATATCTGCTGCTCGGAAGTCTTGATATAAGCCGCCGCAACCTGGCCCTCCACGGAAAAGAGAGCTTCGGAAAGGTGTGCGAGATGGCTTCCTATGCAAGGTCCGAGATCAATGAGATCGAAGGATATTATGCATTCGGTTCCGAGCTCATAAACGGAAGAAGCGTATTTGATTTTGATGAGACCAAGCTTGTAATAAACACAAGGGGAATAGGTCTTACCGGTATCGAGGTTTACGATCTTCTCCGTGAAGAATACGATATACAGATGGAATTCGGAGATCTGTCCAATGTACTGGCATATATCTCCATCGGAGACAGGCTCCAGGATATCGAAAGACTTGCCGGAGCGCTGGATGATATCGCGAGACTTTATTCAAAGCCCGAAGCAAGCTTTTTCAGTGCCGAGTATGTCACTCCCATAGTAAAGGCAACTCCACAGGAGGCTTTCTATGCGGAGAAGGAAAAGCTCCCCATTGACGAAACGGTCGGAAGGATATGCGCGGAATCGGTCATGTGCTATCCGCCCGGAATACCGATACTGGCTCCCGGAGAGATGATCACAAGGGAGATCCTGGATTATATCAAGGCAGCCAAAGAAAAGGGCTGTTCGATGCAGGGACCCGAGAGTGAGGATATCTCCGAGCTCTGTGTTCTGAAGTGACAAAATGATCCGGAGGTGGATGATATGGCTGACAACAGGATGGAATACTGGTTCGAGGAGATGCACACCTCGAATGTAAAGATGGCGATCCGCGTGGATCAGCATCTCTACAGCGGTACCAGCGAATTCAGACGGATAGATGTTTTTGATTCACCTGAGTTTGGAAAATTTCTGACCTCAAACGGCAATGTTATTTTTTCCGAGCAGGAAGAATTCACATATGATGAAATGATAGTCCATGTTCCGATGGCTGTTCATCCCGATGTAAAGAGGGTTCTGGTCATCGGAGGCGGAGACGGCGGCGTGGCAAGAGAGCTGTCCCACTACAAAGAGATTGAAGTGATAGATATCGCTGAGCCCGACAAGATGTTCGTCGATGTGTGCAGGAAGTATTTTCCGGACAATGCCATCGGTCTCGAGGATGTAAGGGTAAGGATCTATTACGAGGACGGACTCAGATTTCTGAGAAGATGCAAGGACAAGTATGATCTGATCATCAATGATGCGACGGATCCTCTGGGACATGAAGCGGGCCTTTTTACCAAGGAATTTTACGGCAACTGCTATAAGGCGCTTCATGAAGACGGGATAATGGTCTATCAGCACGGAAGTCCGTTTTTTGACGAGGATGAAGAGAACTGCAGAGCCATGCACAGGAAGGTATGCAAATCCTTCCCCATCACGAGAGTGTATCAGGCGCACATCCCCACCTGTCCAGCAGGCTACTGGCTCTTCGGATTTGCTTCGAAAAAATATCACCCGCTCAAGGATTTTGATCCCGAGAGATGGGAAAAGAGAAACATTAAGACCTGGTATTACACGACCCATTTGCACAGAGGGGCGTTCATGCTTCCCAAATATGTTGAAGATATGTTAGAGGAAGAGGAGGAAAGATCATGAGCAGATTACTGGTTATAGGCTGCGGAGGAGTGGCACAGGTTGCCATACAGAAATGCTGTCAGAACAGTGAGACCTTTACCGAACTGATGATAGCGAGCCGCACGGAGAGCAAATGCATAGAGCTTAAGGAAAAGATCGAAAAGTCCGGGAGCACCGTAAAGCTTTCAACGGCTAAGGTCGATGCGGACAGCAGGGAAGAGCTTGTAAAGCTTATCTCCTCATATAAGCCCGATGCGGTCCTTAACGTGGCACTTCCCTATCAGGATCTGACCATAATGGATGCCTGCCTTGAATGCGGCGTGGACTATATCGATACCGCAAATTACGAGCCCGAAGATACTGACGATCCGGAGTGGAGGGCTGTATACGAGAAGAGATGTGAAGAGAAGGGCTTTACGGCTTATTTTGACTACAGCTGGCAATGGGCATACGAAGAGAAGTTCAAAGAGGCCGGACTTACCGCACTTCTCGGAACAGGCTTCGATCCCGGTGTTACAAGCGTATTCACCGCATATGCAGCAAAGCACTATTTTGACGAGATAGATACCATCGATATCCTCGACTGCAACGGCGGAGATCACGGATATCCTTTTGCGACAAACTTTAATCCCGAGATAAACCTGCGCGAGGTTTCCGCAAACGGAAGCTACATGGAGAACGGAAAATGGGTTGAGACTAAACCCATGGAGATAAAGAGGGTATATAACTTCCCCGAGGTCGGAGAGAAGGATATGTACCTGCTCCACCACGAAGAGATAGAAGCTCTCGGCAGGAACTTCCCGAATGTAAAGAGGATCAGATTCTTCATGACCTTCGGACAGAGCTATCTGACACATATGAAGTGTCTTGA
>CAMNEB010000114.1 GCA_946536155.1 uncultured Lachnospiraceae bacterium
GACCCGATGCGGATATATTTGATCGATGTGGAACAATTGCAGGATGAAAAAGCCGGAGAAGAACTGATCGAAAGGGCGTATCATCTGATAGATGAATTCAGGCGCTCTAAGGCAGACCGGTGCAGAAATGCCGCATCAAGGGCTTCGGCTCTCGGAGCAGGACTTGCACTTCAGCTTGCTGCGTCCGGATATACGGCAGACCGTCCGGATTTAGGCAGCGCTTTGCCGTTAGTCTTCACTGCCGAAGAGGCGGTGAAGATACTTGAAAAGGGCGGCGGAGTCATAGGGCTGACTTATCTTATCGGAGAAAGCGGTAAGCCATGCTTTAAGCCCGGACAGGATATCCCTGCATTCGGTAACGGCATTCCGCACTTTTCGATCTCTCATTCGGGTAAATACGCGGCTCTTGTTTTGTCGGAACATGAGACGGGTATCGATATACAGCAGAAAAAAGAGATCGATACGGGGAAACTCTCCGGGCATTTTTTTACGGATAAAGAATCGGAGATGATAAAAAGTGATCCCGAACTCTTTTTTACGATCTGGGCGAGAAAGGAAGCATTCGGAAAATGCGAGGGCACAGGTCTTAGGTCTGCTCTCCGGACAGATCTTTCCGATCTTGATAGCAGACATCTGGATGACTTCAGATGGAGTGAAAGCTGCACGCCCGACGGATACGTGCTCTGCGTTTGTGAAAAATATCCCGGACATTAACAGGACCGCTGTTTTTGCCGGCGTCAGAGGTATATATGAAAACAGTTTTGTCATGGCTTAAAAACTACAAAAAAGAGGCGTTCTTTGCCCCTTTTTTTAAGTTGACCGAAGCCTGTTTCGAACTGTTTGTTCCTCTGGTCATGGCTGACATAATCGATAAGGGAATCGAGGGCGGTGATGTCCGCCTCATCCTGGGAAAGGGAGTGATACTCATACTCCTTGCAGCGGCGGGACTCATCGTTGCCATAACAGCCCAGTATTTTGCGGCCAAGGCCGCAGTCGGAGTCTCCGGAACCTTAAGAAGACGTCTTTTTTCCAGGATCATGGGAATGGAGGCTTCCGAAGTTGATAAGAACGGAACTTCAACTCTCATAACCCGTATGACTTCCGATATCAATCAGGTTCAGACGGGCATAAATATGTCCCTCAGGCTTCTGCTCAGAAGTCCCATCATAGTCTTCGGCGCAATGATCATGGCATTTACCATTGATGTGCCGTCAGCTCTTATCTTCTGTGTGACTGTTCCGATACTCGCATTCGTTGTCATCGGGATCACACGTTACAGCATCCCCATGTTCTCAAAGGTTCAGAAAGTACTGGACAATGTCATGCTGTCTTCAAGAGAGAATCTCACGGGTGTCAGGGTGATCAGGGCCTTCAATCTCCAGGACGATGAGATGAAGTCCTTTACTCAGAGGAATGACACTCTGAAAAAAGAACAGATCCATGCTTCAAACTTCACAGCACTTACAAATCCGGTAACCTTTATCATAGTTAATGCCGCTACCATGTTCCTGATTTATAAGGGAGCCCTCAGGATCAACATCGGATCCATTTCCCAGGGCCAGGCTGTTGCGATACTTAACTACATGAGCCAGATACTGGTCGAGCTCCTGAAACTCACCAACCTGATCGTGACCATAACAAAATCACTTGCCTCCGCGCAGAGAGTCTCTGCGGTATTGGAGAAAGAGGATATGGTCTCTGAGTCCTCAGCAAACGATGGGAAGATTCTGTCTGCCGGAGCAACAGCAGGACATGCAGATCCGGATGCTTTCATTTCCTTCGATCATGTCTCGCTTAAGTATTCACAGGGTTCTGAAGAAGCACTCAGTGATATCACCTTCTCCGTAAAAAAGGGAATGAGTGTCGGTATTATCGGAGGTACCGGTTCGGGTAAGAGTTCCCTCGTAAATATGATACCCGGAATGTATGATGCATCGTCGGGCATCGTAACGGTCATGGGAGAAGATGTTTCACATGCGGACAAGATATCCTTAAGAGATAAGATAGGCGTTGTTCCTCAGAAGGCCGTTCTTTTTAAAGGGACCATCCGCAGCAACATGCTCATCGGAAATGCCGGTGCGACTGACGAAGAGATGATCGACTGCCTTAAGAAAGCCCAGGCCTGGGATTTTGTTTCCGAAAAGGGCGGACTTGATTCTGAGGTTCAGCAAAACGGCAAGAATTTTTCCGGCGGTCAGAGGCAGAGACTTACCATTGCAAGGGCTCTGGTCAGAAAGCCGGAGATCCTGATACTCGATGACTCCACATCGGCACTTGATTTCCTTACGGAGAAAAAGATAAGGGAAGAGATTGCCGGAATCACAGGCACCACGGTGTTCATAGTTTCCCAGAGAGCTTCGTCCGTTATGAATGCGGATATGATCATAGTCCTTGATGACGGAAGAACAGCCGGCATAGGAAGCCATGACGAGCTCCTTAAGAACTGTAAGGTCTATGAGGAGATCTATTACTCCCAGTTTGAGAGGTAGTATTAAAGGCATTAAAAGGTTTATAATAGAAACGTTTGGTACAGATTGCGCAGGATCTGCAGAAATATTTTTTAGGAGGTTGAAAGAAAAATGAAGGAGTTAATGCTCGGAAATAAAGCATTTGCGCGCGGATTATATGAAGCGGGCTGCAGCTTTGTCTCCAGTTATCCCGGAACGCCCAGCACCGAAGTCACGGAAGAGGCGGTAAAATATGATGAGATCTACTGTGAGTGGGCACCCAACGAGAAGGTTGCTATGGAAGCGGCATTCGGTGCATCTCTTGCGGGAGTCAGGAGCTACTGCGGAATGAAGCATGTCGGACTCAACGTCGCCGCAGATCCCCTTTATACTATGTCCTATACCGGAGTTAACGGCGGTATCGTTATCTGCGTTGCGGATGATGCCGGAATGCATTCTTCACAGAATGAGCAGGATTCAAGACATCATGCCATAGCATCCAAGGTTCCCATGCTCGAGCCTTCGGATTCCGGAGAGACTCTTTCTTTTGTAAAGCTTGCATATGACCTTTCGGAAGAATATGACACACCCGTCATAGTTAAGATGTGCACACGTGTCGCACATTCACAGTCCGTTGTCGAGACATCCGACAGGGTCGTTCCCGCAAGAAAAGCCTATGAAAAAAATATTCCGAAGAATGTCATGATGCCCGGCAATGCCATCAAGAGACACCCCTTCGTTGAAGAGAGGACAGAGAAACTCCGCGCTCTTGCCGAGACCGCATCCTTCAACCGCATTGAGTGGAGAGATGACTCATGCACCGGAAAGCATGTCGGTATCATCACCTGCTCCACAACATATCAATACGTAAGAGAAGCCTTCGGAAATACTGTATCCGTATGCAAACTCGGAATGGTAAATCCCCTTCCCGTGCAGCTCATAAAGGATTTTGCGGCAAAGGTTGATACCCTCATCGTGGCAGAGGAGCTTGATCCCATCATCGAGAACCATTGCAGGGCTCTCGGACTTGCCGTTACCGGCAAGGATGTGCTTCCCATCTGCGGAGAGTTTTCACAGAATCTTCTGAAGAAGTATCTTTCTCCCATCATCTGCGGTGAGGAGTTTAAGGATGATGATGTCAATGCCGTTTCCGATGAGATCCCCGGAAGACCTCCCGTCATGTGTGCGGGATGCCCTCACAGAGGATTGTTCTATACACTCAGCAAGAATAAGTGCACCGTTCTCGGTGATATCGGATGCTATACTCTCGGAGCCGTTGCACCTCTTTCCGCAATGGATATGACCCTCTGCATGGGTGCTTCCGTCAGTGCAATCCACGGATTCAACAAGGCAGGCGGCGGAGAGAACGAAGGCAAAACGGTTGCCGTTATCGGTGATTCAACCTTCATGCACTCCGGAATGACCGGTCTTGCAAATATCGCATATAACCAGTCGGATTCCACAGTCATCATTCTCGATAATTCCATTACCGGAATGACCGGACACCAGCAGAATCCCACTACCGGACTTAATATCAAGGGAGATCCCGCAGGAAAGATCGACCTTGAAGCCCTCTGCCGTTCAATGGGATTTGAGCGTGTACGGGTAGTCGATCCTTATGACCTTAAAGCCTGTGATGCCGCTATAAAGGAAGAACTTGCGGTCAAGGCTCCTTCGGTCATCATTTCCAGAAGACCCTGTGCACTGCTCAAGAATGTTAAGCATAATCCTCCTCTCCGTGTCAACAGAGATAAGTGTGTCGGATGCAAATCCTGCATGAAGATCGGATGCCCCGCAATCTCCATGAAGGACGGAAAGGCGCATATCGATAACACCCTGTGCGTAGGTTGCGGAATCTGTGAGCAGCTTTGCCCGGTGGGAGCATTTGAGTCCTGCCAGAAGGAGGATTGAAGATGAGTACTAAGAATGTAATGATCGTAGGCGTTGGAGGACAGGGATCGCTCCTTGCAAGTAAGCTTCTCGGACGTCTTCTTCTCGATGCGGGATATGATGTAAAGGTTTCCGAGGTTCACGGAATGAGCCAGAGAGGCGGAAGCGTTGTTACTTACGTAAGATACGGCGAGCATGTCTATTCACCCGTCATTGACAGGGGAGAGGCTGATGTCATCGTATCCTTTGAGCTTCTTGAGGCTGCAAGATGGCTGCCTTATCTGAAAAAGGACGGAACCGTCGTAACAAATATCCAGCAGATAGATCCGATGCCCGTCATCACCGGAGCAAAGCAGTATCCTGAGGATCTGGTTGAAAAAATGAAGAGCACCGGAGCAAAGGTCGATGCACTTGACTGTCTTGCACTCGCAGAGCAGGCCGGCTCTTCCAAGGCGGTCAACATAGTCCTGATGGGACGTCTTTCCCACTATTTTGATATGCCCGAGGAAGCATGGCAGAAAGCTATGGAAGCCATAGTTCCCGCGAAATTCCTCGAGATGAATAAAAAGGCATTTGAACTCGGAAAGAATGCATAAGCTAAACAGGAGATGAAACAGTGGAGAATTATTTTCAGAAAGATATCGAGTGTGCTTCAAGGGATGAGATACTCGATATTCAGAACAAGAAGCTCGTCGAACAGGTAAAGCACGTCTGGGACAATGTTCCCTATTACCGTGCGAAGATGGAGAAAGCCGGAGTCACTCCCGATGATATCAAGTCTGTAGATGATCTCCATAAGCTTCCCTTTATGTCCAAGAAGGATCTGAGAGAAACCTATCCCGACGGACTTCTCGGCGTTCCAAGAGAGGATGTTGTTAGGATCCATTCAACATCCGGAACGACAGGCAAGAGAGTCATAGCATACTATTCCCAGGGAGATCTTGATCTGTGGGAGGACTGCTGCGCAAGAGCACTTGTGGCTGCAGGTGCGACCAAAGAGGATGTGGTACAGGTTTCATACGGCTACGGTCTTTTCACCGGCGGTCTGGGACTTGACGGAGGAAGCAGAAAAGTCGGATGTATGACGGTTCCCATGTCTTCCGGAAATACCGAAAGACAGATCATGTTCATTCAGGATCTGAACGCATCCGTCATATGCTGCACTCCTTCATATGCCGCATATCTCGGAGAGTCCATGAAGGAAATGGGTCTTTCTCCCAAGGATATTCCTCTCAAGGCAGGTATCTTCGGAGCCGAAGCCTGGAGCGAGGAGATGAGAAAGAGCATCGAGGAGACCCTCGGTATCAAAGCATATGACATCTACGGACTGACCGAGCTGTCCGGTCCCGGCGTTGCATATGAGTGCAGCGAGCAGCACGGCATGCATATCAACGAGGATCACTTCATTGCGGAGATCATCGATCCCGAGACACTTGAAGTCCTTCCCGAAGGATCTCAGGGTGAACTTGTTTTTACCGCAATAGATAAAAAAGCATTCCCCATGATGAGATACCGTACCAGGGATATCTGCAGGTTATCGAGAGAGAAGTGCAGCTGCGGCAGAACCTTTGTCAGAATGGCTAAGCCTATGGGAAGAAGCGATGATATGCTCATCATCCGCGGTGTGAATGTATTCCCTTCACAGATAGAGACCGTTCTCCTCGAGCACGGATATCAGGCTAATTACCAGATCATCGTAGACCGTGTGAACAACACCGATACTTTCGATATCCATGTGGAGATGACTCCCGAGATGTTTACCGACAATGTTTCCGATATCACCAAGGCTCAGAACGAGCTTATGCAGGGACTTGTCAATATGCTCGGCATCAAGGCAAAGGTCACACTGGTCGCTCCCAAGAGCATCACCAGAAGCGAAGGCAAAGCAGTCCGTGTTATCGATAAGAGAAAGATCTGACGAAGGAGGTAACCTATGAGCGTTAAACAGATTTCCATTTTCCTTGAGAACAAGCCCGGAAAAATGTGTGAGATGACAGAGGTCCTTGCGGAGCGCGGGATCAACATGCGTGGTCTTTCACTTGCGGAGACCGACGGATTCGGCATTGTCCGTATCATCGTCGATGATGTCTATGAGGCTACCACCGTTCTGAAGGACGGAGGATATATCAACAAGCTTACGAGCGTTGTTGTTGCAGAGATCCCCGATGTGCCCGGCGGACTTAACCAGATCCTCAAGGTATTTGCCACCGAGTCCATCAATCTTGAGTATATGTATGCTCTTTCCACCGATTCATCCAGTGATAAGGCATATATGGTATTCAGAGTAAA
>CAMNEB010000115.1 GCA_946536155.1 uncultured Lachnospiraceae bacterium
ATCCTCTTTTACTTCCCTGAAAAAAATACCCCTGCTGCGGCACAGATCCCTTACAAAGGCAGCATCGCCGTCCGCTTCACCGCCCCGGATCATATGGTTTACATGGACGACCCTGATCCTCTCAGGGCCCAAAAGGTCCAGCATTAAAAATAAAAGGCAGATTGAATCTGCCCCGCCGGAAACTCCGATGACAACATAAAGACCTTCGCCTGTCACCGTGAGTTCATCCATATATTTTTTAAAAGAGTTCTCGGCTCCTGTTTTCACTAATTGCCCTCTAATCTGAAGATTATCTCACCTTCGTTGACGAGTCCGAGCTTTTCGTGAGCCTGTTCCTCGGCATATGCCTTGGTCTGGACATACTTCTCAAGCTCGTTGAGTTCCTCCGCTCTTTCGAGCTGCTGCGCTATCTGCTCGTCAAGAGCCATGTCCTGCTCCTCATATACCTTGAGCCTGGCCCTGACGTCCTGAATCTGTATAAAAACAACGGCGGAAATGAGCGAAATGATGACGGCAATGAGGATATAACCCGAAGCGCCGGATCTTCTGCGGCGTTTCTCCATTGCGGTCATTCTGTTTTTCGCGATCCGTCCGTTGGGTGCTGGCATTATAATTCCTCGTACATTGCTCCGGCTTCATCTTTTTTGACGGTTTCCCGGACATCCGTCACCTTTACCTTCACGTCCCTGTTTCCGAAAGAGATCACAAGGATATCACCGGCCTTCACCTCGGCAGATGCCTTGGCCGGTCTGTCGTTTATCGTAACTCTCCCGGCATCGCAGGCCGCATTTGCAACGGTCCTTCTCTTGATGAGTCTGGATACCTTGAGATACTTATCAAGTCTCATTATATTTCCTCTGATACAAAAGTGCACCCGTCTTTTAAGGACGGGTGCGCTGATATTGACAACCTGGAATTAGTTAAGAGCGTCCTTAAGAGCTTTTCCTGCCTTGAACTTAGGAGCCTTGGAAGCCTTGATCTTCATAGCCTTTCCGGTCTGGGGATTTCTTCCCTCTCTTGCTGCTCTCTTAGCAACTTCGAAAGTTCCGAATCCGACGAGCTGAACCTTGTCACCCTTCTTGAGAGCCTTGGTGATTACGTCGGTGAAAGCCTTGACAGCCTTCTCAGCATCCTTCTTGGAAATATCAGCAGAATCTGCGATTGCTGCAACCAATTCGGTCTTGTTCATGATGTAACTCCTCCTGAATTAAATAAGAATGTTTTCGTGATCTTTTTCCTCAAAATCACTACACCTATTTATATACAGTTTATGCCCTTTTGTCAAGATATTTAGGGCTTTTGGAGCCTTTTCGGAGCTCATGTTACGCGGTTTATGGGTTCGAGATCCGTAAATGAAAAAGTCATATCCGCGGTCGTCGAATCCACGGTTATCGTATAGCTCCTTGTATTGTATCCT
Source organism: uncultured Lachnospiraceae bacterium (assembly GCA_946536155.1). Lineage (GTDB taxonomy): Bacteria > Bacillota > Clostridia > Lachnospirales > Lachnospiraceae > AC2028. Next base: position 1,418 of record CAMNEB010000115.1, read on the forward strand.
GCAAGGCTTAAAGTGACCACATGGGATCCTTCACTCTTCTTGAAAGAACAGGGCACGACTCCCACATAATTGCCGTCAACATAGCACTCCGCAAGGGCCGGTGCATTGATGAACACTCTTCCGGAATCGGTCGTCACATCGCCGGCAGCGGGAGTGGCGTTATCGCCTCCGGCATCCTTTTCATCCTTATCTTCCTTATCCTCTGACTCCTTCTCAAGCACTATGCTGATGCCCGCGCTCTCTTCGCCCACGCTCAGATACTTGGTGACGGTGACATACCCGTCACATGTGCACATCAGCTGGTGAAGTCCGTAGGGAAGGGTTACCGCAGCTGAGATATCAACCTTCTCACCATCCACGAAAAGCACGGCATCAGAGGGCGTGAGTGAAAACAGGACCATTCCCTCCTTGGGAGCTTCGGGCACCACATCTGAAAGATCCAGCACCGTCTCAAGTCCCTTTCCTATGGTGACACTCCTGTCAACCGTTGTACCGTCTGCGGATACCACCACATTGTAAGTCCCTTCGGGAACGGTAAGGAGCATATCCTCCGTGATCTTGCGGATGTATTTGGTACCTATCTCGATCCAGCCTCCGACAAAATACTCATGTCCCGAAAGCCTCAGATAACCGTGACCCTTTTCTACGCCTATGCTGACCACCTCGGTGCCTATGCCGCGGAAAGTGAGCACATCGACGCTGTTTATCTCCTCATACATAAGCTCTTCATTTCCGGATATACAGAAAAGAGAATCGGAGAGCTTGTAGATATCGGAGCCTATGGTCACCTCTCCCTTAATGCTGTCAAAATAATACTGGGATGAAGACTCCTTGGTCCAGGCCTCCTGCGAAAGGGAAGCGGCCGTAAGATGTCTCCTGCCCTTTATGAACTTAAGATCCATGACATCGCCTTCCCTTATCTGGGACAGGGATATCATCCGTCCGTATCTGTCGTAAAAAACAGTTGTCCCGTCGTAGCCGAGGGTATATCTCCCCGGGACCGCGGTGCTGATAAAGGTAACGGTGCCCTCTTCGGTATCTATGTCCGCTAAAACGGCGGTATCGAGAGAATCGTAATCATAAGTCCCATAAAGCACTACGCCCGTTTCCTGTACGGGGGCCTGCCCCTGTGAAGCGGGAGTCTGCGAAGGCCCGGTGCAGGATGCAGGAAACAGCATAAGGACGCATGCAAAAAAGAGGGTCCTTATGATTTGCCTCGATCTGTTCTTTTTTCTCTCCGTATTTCCTGCCATATTCTTATGCGGCGTCATACCTTTCCTTCAGATTCCGCGTACCTTTCCGCTTCTTTAAGGAGGAGTCCGGGTTCGTTAAAGTCCGGATCTTCTATCACCATATCCAGAAGATGCGTAAGTATCCTGCCCATGATGGGGCCGGGCTTTATGCCGGCTTTCCTTAAGTCCTCCCCGCCTATCTTAAGATCCCGGAGAAAACAGCAGTCTCCCGCTTTGAGTATGTTCTCATATTCCCTTGCAAAGCTGTCAATGGCCGCGAGCTTTTCTTCTCTTTTAAAATCGCTCTGTGCGAGCACATCGGCGCGTTTTACTTCAAGAAGGAGAGGGAAATCACCCTCAGTTTCCGATACCGCGCGCCTTACCATCTTCGGCGTAACCGCCTCCCCGATGCCGTAATCATGCAGCCCGATGAGCCTGCATACGCGCCTTATCGTGTCATTGTCAAGCTTCCATCTTCTGAGGATCTCCCCGGCCTTTTTGGCACTTAAGGCTTCATGCCCGTGAAAATGGTTAAGTCCCTTTTCATCCGTCGTTATGGTATCCGGCTTTGCTATATCGTGGAGCAGCATCGCCAGCCTGACGATCCTGTCGTTTTTTGATGCCTTAACCGATTCAATGAGATGATCGCCCACATTATAGCAGTGGTGGGGGTGATTCTGGGGAGTTGCCATGGCGGCATCAAATTCCGGAAAAAATACCTTCGTAAGTCCCGTCTCATAAGCGATCTTTATCATTCCCGGATTATCGGATGTAAGGAGCTTTATGAGTTCTCCCGTGATCCTCTCCGCAGAAACCTTTGAGAGGGTTCCGGACAGCTCTTTTATCGCTTCAAGGACCTCCTTATCCGGAGTAAACCCGAGCTTTGCCGCAAATCTCACGGCCCTTAACATGCGAAGGGCATCCTCGGAAAATCTGTCATAGGGCGATCCCACGCATCTGATCACTCCGTTCTTAAGATCCTCCTGTCCGCCAAAAAGATCCACAAGTCCGGCGGAATCGTTATATGCCATCGCATTGATGGTAAAATCCCTTCTCTTAAGGTCCTCTTTAAGATCCGGCACGAAAGTGACATTGTCCGGGTGCCGTCCGTCAGAGTAATCGCCGTCCGTACGGTAGGTGGTAATCTCATATCCTTTGGATTCCCTCATCACCGTAACGGTACCGTGCTTGAGCCCGGTGTCGATGGTCCTTCCGAAAAGCTCCTTTACCTGCATGGGAAGCGCATTGGTCGTGATATCCCAGTCCTCCGGTTCAACGCCAAGAAGACTGTCTCTTACACAGCCTCCCACGACATAGCCCTCAAAGCCGCTGCTCCCGAGCCTGTCCAGTATGTACTTTGCGCCTTCAGGTATATTTATCTTCATCATATAAAAACAGCCGCAGGAATGGCAGGTTCATCACCTGTAATCCCACGGCCGTCGTTTTTGCCGGTTCAGACTTCTGCGGCAGGAAGGATCATTCGCCGGTAGTCACTCCCTGAGCCTCCTCAAGGAATGCGGCTGCTTCCTCTAAAGCTATATATTTCAGATTACCCTTGGGATCGTCTACCGTTACCGTTGCGGTAAGTCCGCTGAGGTAGGCGTCCATGGACTCCGACCTGATGAGATTCCTGATAGTATAATACCATGAAGGCTTGCCTCCGCCCACAAAATATACTACATAAGTCTGTGAATTTTCCTCATCCACATAGGTCGTTACATCTCCGTAGACACGGGCGGGATCGGTGATCCACTTATTGAGTCCGTCCGAAAGCTCGGTTCCTTCAATTCCTTCGTAGAGTCCGCCGTTTCCGTTATCTGCCATGCTGTACTTAGGAACAAGATCGGCAAATGCATCCTCTGTGGAACCGTTTGCCACATATTCTCCGTAAATGGTGGCTCCGTCTGCTTCCTCAGAAACGATCATCCTGATGTTATAGGTGGTCTTCTCATCCATATATCTTCCGATATATCCCACAGCATAATAGCAATTGGAATACTCTGCCTCTATGACCGTGGTGTCTCCCTTTACCCTGGAAGGATCGGTGAGCCAGTTCCTGATCTGATATACGGCTTGGGAAGACTTCTCACCCTCATGGAGTTCTCCTGAGGTATTTACCGTCTTTTCCGCAGCATCCGCAGCAGTCTTTGCTTCAGCCATGGCTGCATCTATCTCTGCCTGTGAAGGAGTATATACTCCGCCTTCGGGAACAGTCGCTCCCTCGTCCGCAAGCTCTGTGGGCTCGGTAGGAAGGACCGCATCGACCTTGGTGATCCTGTAATCAAAGAGGTCGTAATCTCCGGCATCTTCGGTATAGCGTGCGCTTATCTCATCATCCGAGGGCTCGAAGGAATTCTGCTTGTGATCGGTAAATTCGGAAATGACAAGAGCTTCCTTTACATACTTTTCAACTCTTCTCTCGGTGGCATATTCTCCGAGTGAATCCTTGTAATAGTCACCAAGGCTCATCTGTGATGCCTCGGCACCGGTCCTCATATTCTCGAGATACCTGTCATAATCTTCGCTGACATCGCATGTGTAGCCTTCAGCCTTTATCTCTTCGCTGAGTGCAACGGTCTGCTTGATCCTCTCTACGGTCTCCTTCTGGAAGTAATCTCCGAAGGTGAGGACCTGATCGTAATACTGGCTCTCGATGTTGTTCAGATCCATTCCGTACATGGAAAGATATGAGCCGTAGCTGTTAAGATATGCATTCTTGACCATATTGTAATTATAGTCATACTCAATACGGCTTATGTCTCTTCCGCCGATGGTGCACACGGTCTCATTCATCGTCATATATTTCTTGACGGGAAAATATGCAATAAAGGCAACGATCGCAAGTATGATCACAGCACCTGCGATCTTCCACAGCATCAGTTCCCTCTGCTCGCGCTTCTTATTCTTTTCACGCTGTTCCTTTTTCAGATCATAGTGCGTTTTGACAGCTTTTACTTCTTCTTTTGCCGCACTTTCCTTGTTCTCGGACATTTGGGTCTCCTTTCAGACGGGGCATTCTCATAACCCCCGAACATTTGCCTATTTTATCCCATTTTCTGCTATTTGAAAAGTTTTTTCATAAATATGGTCCATGAACAGAGCGGCCGGATCAAGGTCAGAAACTTCATACAGCATCCTGGCCCCCACGGCATCTTCGATCTCGTTGAATACAAATCTGCCTCCGTCACGGATCAGATCGATCCCTATGTAGTCCGCATCCAGATACTCCGAGATCTTAAGCGCCTGCCCGCATATGACGGGATCCGGCGTAAAAAGCTCCGCCTTCCCTCCAAGGCTGAAATTGCTCCTGAAATCTCCCTCAGATCTCCTGAGTACTCCCGCAAGGATCCTGCCCCCGAGGATATAAAGCCTAAGGTCGCACCCGGGTTCATCGCACATCTTCTGTACGATCCATTCGCTGCGGTCTGTCCCATTCATGATACGCAGAGCTTCCGCAAAAGAACCCGCTAAAAAGACCCTGCTGCCGCCGTGCCCTCTTCTGTGCTTTACGACAAAAGGAGGATCGAATGCGATCCTCTCTTCTTCTGTATCTCCGCAGACAGTATCCATGACGGGAAGACCTGCTCCCCTGAAAAAACCGTACTCAAGCAGCTTGTCATTTCCCAAAAGGATCGTGTCCGGATTATTAAACGACGGAATCCCCGATGCTTCGAAAGCCCTTGATATCTCCGCATTTCTCGATCTGTTGATCACATATGCGGGATGGTCCGTTACGCAGGAAAAAAACTCCCGCGCATCACCCGGAGTAATGAGCTGCAGCTTTGTACCGCGCTCTGCGGCAAGGTCTGTCAGCCTGCCTATGAACCATCTGTTTTTTTCGATATCCTCCCGTGCATAGACAAGGAGTGCCGTATTTTCCATTGATGCTCCTTACAGGAAGGGA
>CAMNEB010000116.1 GCA_946536155.1 uncultured Lachnospiraceae bacterium
TGTTTTATTTCTTGTTATATCCGCGTCTGGTCCTGTCGGTTCCGTGGAGTATCATATTTTCATCCGACGGATCTATGCTTATGATCCTGCCCCTGGAATCATACTGTGTGAGCAGGGCAGAGGATATTGCGGGTTTTCTTTCGCCGCCCCTTGTGATTATCCTCTGGAACCTTTCATCATCACCTGATAAAAGGGCATCTTTTATCGCTTTGTCTTCGTAAGGCTTGATGTGATCCTCCGGGATCCCGCCTGCCATTTCTTCGTCCATTTCCTCTTCGAGGGAGGAGATGTTCTCATCGAATGCATCTCCGGGCACCTGATCCGGGGCTTCAGATCCTGAAGTGCCTCTGTGGAAGTTCAGTGAATCTTCCGTGTGAAGAGGATCAACCTCAAAATCCATTTCATCCGTAATATTTTCGGCATCTGCCGCTTCCTCTGTAGCATCCTTGCCGCCTGTTGTCCCGGCACCATCGTTTAGGGGCTTGCTTTCCCATATGTTTCCGAAGATCCTGATCAGGTTGTTCCATATTCCGGATAAAAAGTTCCTGATCCCTTTAAGCAGCTCAGCTGTATTAACGGCTCCGAGAGGGGCATCGGGTCCGGGTTTTTCAATAAGATCTTCCTTCTCCGGATCCGGGCTCTGTTTTTTATCACTGTTCTTAAGATCCGATGCGTTTCCGCCGCGCTCGTAGAATACGCCTTCATCACGGGCTGCTTCCTCTGCGACAGCCTGATCCATGCTGAAGGGTATGCCGCTGCCTGCTCCCGTGTTTTTGGCGGAAGTCTGGTCAACTTTTGGAGTATATGATTGAACTCTGGAAACGGGATCTATCATCTTTTTTAGTATATGCCGGGGCTATGTGTTATAATTTATAAGTCCTGTGTTCATTGTATACTCGGCCGGAAGAAAAGTCGAATGATTTACGCAGGTAAAAATCTTATCCGATAACGGAGCAGAAGGCGAAAATGGAAAAAAACAGTAAGATATATGTTGCCGGACACAGGGGAATGGTGGGAAGTGCCATCCTCAGGGAACTGAAAAAACAGGGTTATGAGAACTTTGTTCTTATGCCTCATTCCGAACTGGATCTGTGCGATCAGAGAGCTGTTGAGGATTTCTTCGAGACCGAAAAGCCCGAGTATGTCTTCCTTGCGGCTGCCAAGGTGGGCGGTATAGTTGCAAACGCAGAGGCGCTTGCCGACTTTATGTATTACAACATGATGCTTGAGATGAATGTCATTCACAGTGCATTCGTAAACGGTGTAAAGAAACTGGAATTCCTTGGTTCTTCCTGCATCTATCCCAGGCTTGCTCCCCAGCCCATGAAGGAGTCCTGCCTGCTCACATCAGAGCTTGAAAAGACCAACGAGGCTTATGCACTCGCCAAGATATCGGGACTTAAATACTGTGAGTTCTTAAACAGACAGTACGGTACGGATTATATCTCGGTAATGCCGACCAATCTCTACGGTCCCAATGATAATTATCATCCGACCCATTCACACGTTGTCCCTGCCCTTATCAGGAAATTTCATGAGGCCAAGGTAAACGGTGATCCTGAGGTAGTCTGCTGGGGCGACGGCTCACCCTTAAGAGAATTCATGTATGTTGACGATCTGGCTGAGCTCTGCGTATTTCTCATGAACAATTACAGCGGTAATGAGACCGTAAATGCGGGAACCGGCAAGGAAGTTACGATAAAAGAACTCTCTGAGCTTGTTGCGAAGACCGTCGGATATGAAGGCAGGATCGTATGGGATACCACCAAGCCCAACGGCACACCCCGCAAGCTGCTTGACGTATCCAAGGCAGAAGGACTCGGATGGAAATATCACACCGAACTCGAAGAGGGACTTAAGAAATCCTATGAGGATTTCCTTAACAATCCCATGAGAGCAGAGCGCTGAACAGGCCGGATGATGCCCGGAGTAAGATGATGCCCGGAGTGAGATGATGTCCGGAGTAATACACGAGCGGTAAAACGATATGAAAGGGTTTATCCCGTAAGATGAACGAGAAAGTATATAACTGGCTGGATTCCAGGGGATTTTCAGACAGGATAACAAAGCATGAAGAGACCATTGATACCGTTGAGCATGCGGCTCTGCAGATAGGATGCAGTGAAGCTGAGATAGCAAAGACTCTGTCTTTTCTTGTTGATGATAAACCGGTCATCGTGGTGATGTCAGGTGACGGCAAGGTCAACAGCTCCAAGTTCAAGGCTCAGTTCCATACAAAGCCCGGAATGATACCGAGAGACAGGGTAGAGGAGCTGGTGGGATTTGCACCCGGTGGCGTATGTCCTTTCGGAATTCCGGAAGGCATCCCGGTCTGGCTTGACATATCGATGAAGAGATTTAAGATCATACATCCTGCTGCGGGAGATGAGTTTACATCTGTCAGCCTTACTCCCGAAGAACTCGAGAAGGCATCGGGCGCTGACGGATGGTGCGATGTATGCAAAGGATGGGAAGAATAGGTGTTTTCTTACTAGCGTGCGGGAGGCTCCGCACGCTTTTTATATATCTTTTTTCAGTGAATTGTCCGGGAATGTATTGACAACATACCTGACAGGGTATATTATATCGATAATCAATATTGAATATCGATATCAATTATCGATAAAACATTTCATGAAATGATCAATGCACGTTCAAAGCTTTTTAGCGTGCGGAAGGAGATGCGGGATTGGCCAGATTAAAATACAAAACATTGACCGAGCAGATGTTTTATATCCTGATGTGCATGAAAAAAGAGTGCTGCGGCATAGACATCATGGATATGGTATCCGATATGACAGGCGGAAAAGTAAAGATCGGTCCGGGAACACTTTATACGCTTCTGGGCGATTTCGTAAAACAGGGTTTTATCAGGGAAACCGCGGTTGAAGGGCGAAAGCGCAGCTATATCCTTACGGATTCGGGCAGGGAGATACTGGCTGAGGAATATATGCGCCTTAAGGTTCAGGTATCCGATTATGAGAGTTACATGGGTGAGGGAGAATAATGAAAGATAAAGGCTTTTTATATAAATATCATTTCGTACACATTGATAACCTTGAAGAAACGGAAAAGTTTCTTTCGGAGATGGCGGCCAAAGGCTGGATGCTCCGTCATGTTACAGGCTCTGTTAAGTTTGAATTCGAAAAATGCGAGCCTTCGGATGTGGTATTTTCCGTTGATGTTTTTTCGGAAGGCAGCGTATATGACACATATACCATAGACAGCAATCTGGAATATATAGAGTATTGCAAAAAAGCGGGCTGGACCTTTATCTGCTCTGCGGGAAAGATCGATTATTTCATGTCCGCAGACAAAAACACCCCGGAGATCGAATCGGATCAGGCATATAAACTGAAGACATTAGAAAAACCACTGATGATGACAAAGATCGTATCACCGCTTTTGTTTATCCTTATGGGATTGGTATTTCTGATCACACAGCTGGGCGCATCACGCAATCTGGTGTTCATAAGTTCTCTCCATTTTACTTCCGTATTTCTGTGGGTTTTCATTATGGCTCTGGATATCATATCAGTCTGTATGTACCTGCGATGGCTCATTAAAGCGCGCAGAGAGGTGGCTGCGGGCAGGAAGATCCCTCCGAACCGGTTTAATCTGAACTTCAGATCCGCAGCCGTACTTTTGGCTGTTCTCGCATTTCTTCACACGGCCGCTGTTTTGTTTTTCGGAATAAGATTCGATGAGAAGGAAATGCTCATATATCCTTTTATCTGGATCATATTGCTGTTTACGATGTTTCTGCTTCACTGCTTCTCCGCATATGCGGAAAAACACAGGCTTGACCGGGATACCTTCCGCATTCTTTATACGGTCCTGCTGCCGCTTGGCTGTTCAGCGGTGATAATAATACTCATTACCGCATCTGTAATATTTCTTAACGGAAAAAACAAAGAGCACGAGCTTGTCATAAGCAGCGAAGATCTTGAACTGTTCGGCGATCCTCAGGTTTTTGCCGTAAGAACGGGAGAGGACGTCCACTGGGGGCATTTCCTTATGGCATATGACAGATATACCATCGAGGCATATGATGAAGAGGGTGCCAAAAAGCTTGAAGATCCTGACTACAGGCCCGAAGAGGTCGTCGTAAATCATACTTGGTCATTTGATGTGTTAAGGCCGGGATCACAGGCCGTATATGATCTTATGGCTGATGATATCCGGGAGAAAAGATTCAGATTATACGGCATCAATTTTGATATAGGTGAAGCTGAGCGCAGACCGGAGCTTGAGTCCGCCGGTATCACGGTCTGGAATATAAGGGGTAATTACGGCGGGATAATGCAGAAGTATTATATCTATGACGGCCGGACTCTTATAGGAGCCACATGTGACGAGGATCTGACAAAAGAACAGATGCAGGTTATAGCAGATTCTTTTATGAGATGATACGGATAAGGTGCCGGGACAACCCTGAAGAATAAATGTTTTTGTATTTGACACAGCCCGAGGGATTGTATACAATGATACAAGACTTTAGGCTGTGTTTTTTTGTGCATTTTTTGGAGGAATAAAAATGGAAGAGGATGTAAAAGAAAGTGCCTCTGATAAATATTCACTGAGAGGAAGGGTTTTTTCCAGGTTAAGAGAGGATATCCTTAACGGAAAATACGATGAAGGAGTTGAACTCAGGGAGATTGCCATAGGTGAAGAACTCGGAGTCAGCAGAACTCCGGTAAGGGAGGCTTTCAGGCAGCTTGAGCTGGAAGGACTCATCCGCATCATTCCCAACAAGGGAGCATATGTTGTGGGAATAAGCGACAAGGATGTCAGAGATATATATATCCTCAGGTCCAGGCTGGAAGGACTTGCCGCAAGATGGGCAGTTGATCATATCACCAACGAACAGCTTGAGGAAATGGAAGAGAATGTATACCTTGCCAAGTTCCACACCGAAAAGGGCCATCTTGAGCAGATGTTCGAGCTTGATAACCGTTTCCACGAGATCCTTTATGAGGCATGCGGTTCCAAGATACTTGAGCATCAGCTGAAGGATTATCACCAGTATGTTCTCAGGATCAGGAAAAAGACCCTTGCGAGCGCAAAGAGGGGACCTCAGTCTAACCTTGAACATGAAGCCATACTTGAGGCTATCAAGAACAAAAATGCCGATGATGCCGAGAGACTTGCCAACGAGCATATGATCAACGCATACAGGAACATGATCGATAACGGACTTATAAAGCCCGATTGATACAGAATAAATATACAGGAGAGTTAATATGGCAAAGATTCAGATGAAAACACCCCTCGTTGAGATGGACGGGGATGAAATGACCAGGATCCTCTGGCAGATGATCAAGGATGAGCTCCTTGCTCCCTATATCGATCTTAAGACAGAGTATTACGATCTCGGACTTGAGCACAGGAACGAGACGAACGATCAGGTTACCGTAGATTCCGCAAATGCGACCCTTAAGTACGGTGTTGCCGTTAAATGCGCTACCATCACTCCCAATGCTGCGAGAATGGAAGAGTATGATCTCAAGGAAATGTGGAAGAGCCCCAACGCTACCATCCGTGCGATCCTCGACGGAACCGTATTCAGAGCTCCCATCCTTGTAAAGGGCATCAGACCCTATGTATCCAACTGGACCAAGCCTATCACTCTTGCGCGTCACGCATACGGTGATGTCTATAAAAATACCGAGATAAGAGTACCCGGAGCAGGCAAGGCAGAGCTTGTTTTCACCGCTGCCGACGGAACCGAGACCAGAAAGACCATACAGGAATTTGATGCTCCCGGTATCATCCAGGGAATCCACAATACCGACAAGTCTATCGAGAGCTTTGCAAAGGCATGTTTTGAATATGCTCTTTCAACCAGGCAGGATCTGTGGTTCTCTACCAAGGATACCATTTCCAAGATCTATGACCATCACTTCAAGGATATCTTCGCGGATATGTACGAGAAGGAGTATAAGGAGAAGTTCGAGGCTGCAGGCATCGAGTATTTCTATACTCTTATCGATGATGCCGTAGCAAGAGTCATCAGGAGCGAAGGCGGATTCATCTGGGCCTGCAAGAATTATGACGGTGATGTCATGTCCGATATGGTCGCTACCGCTTACGGAGATCTTTCCATGATGACATCCGTCCTTGTATCTCCCAAGGGAGTTTATGAGTATGAGGCGGCTCACGGAACCGTACAGAGACACTACTACAAGCACCTTGCAGGTGAGAAGACCTCTACCAATTCCATCGCTACCATCTTTGCATGGACCGGAGCACTCAAGAAGAGGGGAGAGCTCGATGAGATCCCTGAGCTTTGCGAGTTTGCGGAAAAGCTTGAGAAGGCCTGCATAAAGACCATAGAGGACGGCAAGATGACAAAGTCACTTTCCCTCATCTCGGATTGCAAGAACCCTGTTATCCTTGATTCCGAAGGATTCATCAAGGCAATAAGAGATACTTTCGAGACTCTTTGACCGTATCTTTTGTTCCGTATGAGATCCGGCTTTATCAGAACTGAAAATATCTGAAATGAAAACTGCACGTGATGATTCACGTGCAGTACTTTTTTACATATCG
>CAMNEB010000117.1 GCA_946536155.1 uncultured Lachnospiraceae bacterium
GATCTTATGATGGAGCTCATCACCTACTGTGTGGATCATCCCATTGACAAGATCCTTGAACTTCCCGATGTCAAGGAGAGAGTTGATCTTTACTTCGAACAGCAGGAGCTCTTCAAAGCCCAGCTTAAGAGAATCGCGAAAGTCGATGGCAAGGTCGTTGTGATCGATCTTCGAAATGAAGAGACCATTTATGCGGGCAACCGTTTCATGATCTATGCGATGTATCCGGAGGTTGAGGTTTCCGTACATGTCGCATGGGGATTCAAGAAGCAGAATACCGCAGTCATGATCGGAAGATCCATCATCAACAAGAACTCTAAGGTAAATATCGGAAATCTCTGCCTTGAATACGGCGGAGGCGGACATGCCGCTGCGGGAACCTGCCAGCTTGATAACGATAAGATCGATGCCGAACTTCCCGGTATCATAGCAAAGCTTCAGGGATGATCACGGGATCATCCGAATACAGGAGTCATAATGGAACATTACACATTTAAACCAAAGGGAGTCTGTTCTATACAGATCGATTTCGATGTTGAGGACGGCAAGCTTCATAACGTTGCGTTCATAAACGGATGCAACGGCAATCTCAAGGCTATCGGCAGGCTCGTTGAGGGCAAGGATGCCAGAGAGGTGGCGGACATCCTCAGAGGAAACGACTGCAAGGGCAGAGGAACATCCTGCGCAGATCAGTTTGCACAGGCAATAGATCAGTACGTGAGCTGAGTCATACCGGTACGTGAACTGAGTTTATAAAGCAGATCCCCGCATGGGAATCTGCTTTTTTACAGGGGAGGAGCCGACATGAAAAAGATGATCATCGCCGTGGTCATGGTCCTTGTGTTTTTGACGGGATGCGGCAGGATAAAAACAGCTAAGGAACTTATCAGAGAGGCGGAGCATAGCCACGGGGACTGTACGGTGGTATCCAAAGAGGAGACCGAAGAATATACCGCCGTGGTGCTCCATGATACACTTCAGGATTTTGATTACCGGGTTTCGAGCCGGATGAATTCATTGTCGATAGACGGAGCGACATTCGGAACGTATGAGAACACCGCCGACGGATTTACCGGAGCTCTCATAGACAAGGTCAGATCCCTCACCGAAGATGATATCCTTCGGATCTGCGATGAAGAGGGAGTTGTTTGTATGTATGACAGGGATCCGCTTCTCATCATCAGATCGGATGATGAGGAACGCGCTGTATCGGCAGCTTTGAAATGTGCGGAGAAGATCCAGGAATATAATCTTCAAAACAGGCTCGATACCTTTTCAATTATCTGCTACGCTGACGAAAAAGCGGATTACCTGTATGACAGACGATACGGAAAAGTGATCCTTCCCGAGATAAGATGGATCACGCCGGAGGAGGAAACGACCGAATATTATAAAGAGATGGCCAGGTACAGGTTCGGAGATGATGTTGAATATCTGGGTAAAGAGGTAAAGACCTTCGGAGATACGAATGCCGATATGGACAGAGTGGCCCAGCCGACTTATCAGCCCTATCCGGAAGATGATTCCTCACCCGTGACATTTTATTATTTTAAAACTCCCGAAGGAGACAGATATATACTCTGTGATTTTCTGTACTATTACGAGGATGGCCGTACGGAAGAGTGGTATATAGAGAAGATCGGGTGATGACCGGATGCGGTGATCGCCGGATACAGTGATCACCGGATAACATGCTCATCTGTACAGCTTGCGATAGTCCCTCGGTGAATATCCTGTTATCTCGCGGAATACCTTGTTGAAGGTGGTTGTGGACTGGAATCCCGACTGGAACGCACATTCCGTCACAGAGAGATTCTTATCCAGAAGAAGAGTGACGGCATTTTTGACACGTATGTCGGCCAGGTATGCGGGAAATGACATGTGCATGTACTGACCGAACAGTTTGGAAAAATAAAATGAACTCAGACCCACATGCGAAGCAACCTCGGTCTGTGTGATATCATCGGATGCATTTTCGGCTATGTAATTGCAGGCTGCGCGGATATATCCCCAGCCTGCATTTGTGTTTGGTCCGGTATCCCCGGTATTCTTGCGTTTCGACATAACATGCTCCCCGATCTTAAGGAGCATATCATAGATACACAGCTTGCTCTTGGTCTCTGCGAAGAGATCGGAGGAGCTGTGTATTTCTTGTATCTCCGTGATCCTCTCGGAGATATACTCCGCAAGTTCGGGCTCTTCCTTATGTGAGATCACATTAAAGGCATGAAGGAATCCTGACACGGAGATAAGATCGAGATTGTTCTCGAGAAAATTGCCCGAAAACTGCAGAAATGTTGCACCACCCCTGGGAATCTTCACGGTCTCGTGGAGCTGCTGGGGCCATATGAGGAGAACATCGCCTTTACTCAGTTCAAACAGGGTGTCGTTGACCCTGTAGCGGCATCCGTTCTTGAGTATCAGAGTGAACTCCGCGGCATCGTGCCAGTGGAGAGGATATGTCTCCGGAGTCGCATCATTCCTGACGGAAATGGATGAGGATGCATCAAATATTATTTTTTCTTCCGATTTCTTATCCATAGTCAAAATGATAACAAAAAACGGTCAAAAAACAACAAATAAATGATTGGAGATTTCCGCATTTGTCCGCCGTTTTACACAAAAAAAATTTATTTGAGGTATAATATATACGTATTGTGCAAATGCTTTGTTTGAGAGGAGGCATTATGTCCAAAACCGTCAGGGAAATGAATTCTGAGGAACTCAAAGCCCTCAGCGAAAAGTCCGAATTTGTGATGGCCAATCTGTTCGGAACCATCGCCCTTACCGTCCTGTGCGTGTTCATATCGGTCACGTATCTGATCATCGTCATCGCCGGTCTTGTTCCGGTATCGGTCGGTATCATCACCATTTTGCTCATAGCAGCTCCGAGCGTGCTCTGCTGGTTTATGTATTCCGGGAATAAAGAGAGCAGGCATATCAAGACTGTGATAGGAGCGGGCTTTTTGCTCGTCTATACATATATCCTGTTTACCTCGGATACCCAGATGGTATTTCTGTATGTGGTCCCCATACTGATAGTTGTAGCCCTGTACAGTGATGTGAAGTTTACCCTTGTTTTCTCACTCGGATCAGCTATCGTGAATCTCATCTACATGATCGTGCAGTTTGCCGCAGGCAGGGTCACGGATCCCGATGAAGTCACAACACTCCCCATGAGAGTGGTCCTTATGTTCTTTATCTCAGCAGCCCTCATAGTGGTCGCGTTTGCCACAAGAAAGTTCGAGGATATAAGGTTTTCCAGACTCCTTCTTGAAGAACTTAAGATAAAGGGACTTCTTGATGAAACATTGAACGTATCCGGCAGGATGACCGATACCGTCACGGGCATGACCGGTGAGATGGAGACTCTGAAGAATTCCGTAGATCAGACCCTCATCAGCATGAACGAGGTGAACGGAGGAACCGCAGAATCCGCCGAAGCTATACAGAACCAGCTCATCAAGACGGAAGAGATACAGAATCATATAGAGGATGTTGAGAGGGCTTCAAAAGAGATAGGCGATAATGTACTTTCCACCACGAAGGCTGTGGAGGAAGGCCAGAAGCATATAGTCAGAATGGATGAGCTGACCGAAGAGGTCGACCGTGCGGGCAAGGATGTGGCCGATGCACTTAAGAAGTTCCATGAGACCGCATCCCAGATGAATTCCATAACCGAGCTCATCAACAATGTTGCGGACCAGACCTCGCTCCTTGCACTCAATGCCAGTATCGAGGCCGCAAGAGCGGGAGCAGCGGGAAGAGGATTCGGAGTGGTCGCTACGGAGATATCCAATCTTGCGGGACAGACCACAAATGCCACAGGAGATATCAACAGACTCATCGGTGAGGTTACCGATCAGCTTGGCCATATGACCAAGACCATAGAGTACCTTCTTGAAAGAGGCGAGGAAGAGAGCAGATGTGCCGGTGAGACCGCAGGAAGCTTCAGACAGATATCCGCAAGTGTCGACGAGATCATGCGCAGATCCGAGCAGATGGAGACAGTGGTCAATAACCTGTCCAAGGCAAATGAGGAGATCGTAAACAGCATACAGACGATATCCGCCATCACCGAGGAAGTTACCGCTCATGCCAGCACCACATATTCCATAAGCGAACAGAATCAGAAGATCGTCGACAACATCAATACCATGATGGATGAACTGAACGCCTCGGCCGATGTCCTTAAAGGATACGGCGGCTGATGCAGACCGGATAAATATGCAGACCGGATTTATACCGATAAGGACCCGTTTTTCCGGGTCCTTATTTTTTGTCGGGATCCTGCAAAAACAGGCCCCTTTAACGGCATATATTTTTTGCTATTTCATATGTTTTTTTGTAAAATAAATACGTACGTATGACTTGAATCCACAGATCATGGAGGCAGGCAGATCATGAAGAGTATAAGAGCAAAAATGACACTTGTTGTTGTCCTCGTTGTGCTGGTTTGTTCCGTATTGCTTTCAATAATAGGATTTAAGATAGCGGAGAACAGTCTGATGACCCAGCAGGAGAAGACCTACGGCATGGCAGCGGACCGTTATATGCAGGAGCTGAATGCCTGGATCTGTACAAATGCCGCCATAATCGATACCATGGCAGCGGAGATAGGATCCGGCAGGATATCCGAGCGTTCAACCTCCGCTTTCCATGAATATCTTCTAAAGAATTACGACCTTCTCAATACCGAAGGTTATATCTACGATATCTATTTTACAAATCCCTCCAACATCATGGTCTGTGCCTCCGATTATATCTCGGACGGTTCCGTTGACTATGCCCATGAAAGAGAATGGTTCCTGAAGGCGGTCGCAACGGGTGACCTCTATTATTCCGCTCCCTACATGGATGCTGACTCCGGACTTCCCGTCATCACCATTTCAAAAGCGGTCTATACAGACGGAAAACTGTGCGGCGTTCTTGCTGCCGATATATTTGTCGATACTCTCGTGAAGATCATCAGTGAAGCGGAGGTTTCGGAGAACAGCTACGCATTCCTGGTGGATCAGAATCTTGGAATGGTCGTTCATCCCAATTCCGAATATGAATTTGATGATGAACCCTACGGCATACTCGATGTGCAGGATGCACCCTATGAGAGCGTAGTGGAAACGATGGGATCCGGTTCCCGTGATATGGTATACCTGAAGGACTATGACGGAGTGAGGAGGGGCGTGGTGGTCTCTCAGATGCCGGGCACCGGGTGGTATGTCGGAATAGCAACATCCGAAGCCGAGCTTCACAGCGCAGAGAACGATCTTATCAAAGGATTTGTCATCGCGGCACTGATTTCGATAGTCATAAGCGTCACCATCACCGTCATATCCGCAAATGTCCTGACAAGGGGAATCCTTCAGCTTGGCAAGACAGTTGAGGTCGGTGATATCTCAAAAGACCTGGAGGTTACCAGCAGTGATGAGATAGGTACCCTAACCTCCAATTTCAATCTCATGATGCGCAAGCTGCGTGATGTCGTTGATTCGGTCGCTCAGGTTTCCGACGGTGTCAACGATACCTCAGTCCAGATAGGCAAACATCTCAGTGCTATATCCAAGAGCGCGGAGGACACTGCTTCCGTTATGCTGGAAGTATCCGGCAAGATGTCCGAACAGATCGATGCCGTTAATGAAGGTCAGAATTCACTTACGGATTTCATCGGCAAATCTGACGATTTCGGAGATCGGTTCAGTGCACTCTGCAGAGAAGTCGGAGAGCTGGAGCGCGACATCGAATCCAACAAGGAAGCCGTCGAGAGGATGAAGGCCGATACGGCATACTCCAATGAGAAAATAGGCGAACTCGGCGAGATGATTATGTCCATACACGCCAATTCCGACAGGATCATGAGCATAGTAAACACCATCAGAGGAATATCAAACCAGACCAATCTTCTGGCACTGAATGCATCGATAGAAGCGGCGAGAGCGGGCGTTGCCGGAAAAGGCTTTGCTGTTGTCGCAGATGAGATCAGGATCCTTTCCGAACAGACCGCAAGCTCCATCGGCGGGATCACCAAGATCGTTGAAGAGCTGTATGACGGTCTTCAGAAGATCGCGGATATGGTTGAGAATGTCAGCAGATTCTTTACCCAGAACAGGAACGGGACCGCAGAGACCGAGGAACTGTTCGGCAGATTATCCGAGGGACTTGAGAAAGTATTTGAAAATGTCTCTTCACTGTCCGAGGAGTTCAGGTCTGTAATGGATTCTGAGAAAGCCATCAAAAAAGCCTTCATCAGGATTGAGGACAATGCGAGCGAAAGCAATTCCCTTGTCCAGAAAGCCAACCGTGTGCTTGACGATCAGAACGGCAAGATCATCGACCTTGCGGGACATACCGAATCACTTGGCATTATGGCAAACGAGCTTCAGAGAAAAGCAGGCAATTTCAAGGTCTGATCTGTTTCCTCATCCCGTCGGTCGAAATAAGACCTGACGGATCATACAATCTATAGTCAACGAATTTAGTAATTGCCGTATCGCGGGCTGAAAATGTATCATCT
>CAMNEB010000118.1 GCA_946536155.1 uncultured Lachnospiraceae bacterium
AGCCTTTGCATCTTTAATGGCTTCAGAGTCATAGAGATGGCATGCGCAGAAATGCCCGGGTTCCACTTCTCTCATTTCGGGAGCCCTGTTTTTGCATATCTCCATGCACTTTTCGCATCTGGTGTGGAACTTGCATCCTTCGGGCGGATTTGCGGGCGAAGGGATATTGCCCTGCAGGACTATACGGTTCATCTTGTAGTCCGGATCCGGTACGGGTATCGCGGAAAAAAGAGCTTCGGTATAGGGATGGAGGGGATGGGAATAAAGGCTTTCCGTATCCGCATACTCAACCATGTTACCCAGGTACATTACGCCTACGGTGTCGGATATGTGCTCAACCACAGACAGATCGTGTGATATGAACAGATAGGTGAGACCGAACTGTTTCTGAAGATCCCTGAGCAGGTTGATGATCTGTGCCTGTATCGAAACATCCAGCGCGGAGACGGGCTCATCGCACAATATGAAATCGGGATTGAGTGCAAGGGCTCTCGCAATACAGATCCTCTGGCGCTGTCCGCCGGAGAACTCATGGGGATATCTGTTCTTGTGCCACTCCTGAAGACCGCAGGCCTCCATGACTCTTGTGACATAATCGTCAAGTTCCGCTGCGGGAACGATGCCGTGCTCCCTTACAGCCTCTGCTATGATCTCTCCGATGGGGAGTCTGGGTGAGAGGCTCGAATAGGGATCCTGGAAGATGATCTGTATCCTGGGGCGGAGCTTTCTCAGCTCTTCCTTGGATAATTTAAAGATATCCCGGCCGTCGAAAAAAACCTCACCCTCGGTCTTGTCCTGGAGTCTGAGTATCGTCCTTCCGGTGGTGGATTTTCCGCATCCCGATTCACCCACCAGTCCCATGGTGGTTCCTCTTTTTATAGCAAAAGAAACACCGTCAACGGCCTTTACGTTACCCACCGTCATTTTGAAAAAACTGGATTTTATCGGGAAGTATTTCTTCAGGTTCTTTACAACAAGAAGATTTTCACTGTCTTTTTCTGCACCCTCTAAAGGCACCAGAGTCTTCTCTTCGCTCATTTTAAAAGCTCCTCTGCATTAACCGTCTTGGGATATCCCAGCACATCGCCCTCATCATAGAATCTGTAACATGATACAAAGTGTGTGTCGGATATTCTGATCTCGGGAGGATAGTCCGCACCTGCGCCTCCGACTTTGGCCTTACACCTCTCACACTGCATTTCGCAGCGGTCGCGGAAATAGCAGTAATCGGGCATATCAACGGGATTGGGTACGCTTCCCTCGATGTTGTAGAGAGAATCAACCTTCTTTCCGACTACGGGTTTGGACTTCATCAGTCCTATGGTGTAGGGATGAGCCGGATGATGGAAAATATCATCGGCGGTTCCTTTTTCTATGACTCTTCCGGCATACATTACCACCACGTAATCCGCCATGCTGGCCACGACTCCGAGGTCATGGGTGATGAGCATGATGGATGAATTGATCTTGTTCTTAAGCTCCGATAAGAGCTCGAGGATCTGAGCCTGGATCGTAACATCAAGTGCGGTGGTGGGCTCATCCGCAATGATCAGCTCGGGGCTGCACGCAAGAGCAATGGCTATCATGATACGCTGTCTCATACCGCCGGAAAGCTCGTGGGGATACATCTCGTACACGCCTTCCTTGTTGGCTATTCCAACCATCTCGAGCATTTCAAGTGTACGGTTTTTGATCTCTTCCTTGCTCATCTCCGGATGATGGAGCTCAAGCACCTCATTTACCTGCATGCCTATCTTGAATACGGGATTGAGGCTCGTCATGGGCTCCTGGAAGATCATGGATACCTTGTTGCCTCTTATCTCCTGCATCTTGGCTGTGGGGGTATTTACTATATTGTATGCGGTACCGTCTCCGAGATTGAATCTGATCTCGCCTCCGACGGTCTGACCGCTGGGTCTCTGGAGCAGCTGCATGAGCGAAAGGCTTGTGACACTCTTTCCGCACCCCGATTCTCCCACGACTCCGACGGTGGAGCACTTGGGGATATTGAAGGATATTCCGTCAACCGCCTTTACGGTTCCCACATCCGAGAAGAAATAGGTGCAGACATTGTCGAATTCCACAACGTTTCTGTCATCCTTCATATGTGTCATATAAAGGGAAGGATCCTTTTTTGCATTTGCCCTGTCGGCCTCAAGCTTCTTGGTCACCTTGCGGTTAAACTTCGTGATGCGTCTTGATTCCTTAGCGGATATATATGAGGATTTCTTTTCTTCCTTTTTCTCTTTGTTATCAGCCATGATCAACCTCTTAATACAGATGAAAAATAATCAGTTCAGCCCCGCGTGAAAAAATGGTCATCTCTTGGACTTGGGATCGTATGCATCTCTTAATCCGTCACCGACAAAGTTGAACGCTATGACGGTCAGGCAGATGAGGAGTCCTACGGGGATCCATATATGCTGGTAATGAGCCATTGCCGTAGCGGACGATACGGAGTTGATGATCGTTCCCCAGGTTGCGAGCGGGTGCTTGACTCCGAGACCCAGGAAGCTGAGTGTCGACTCCGTGAGAATGACGGAACCCATTCCCATGGTAGCAATGACTATGAGCTGGGGCATAACGTTGGGGATGAGGTGACGGAATATCCTGTCCCTTACCTTGATGCCGGTAGCCTCAGCCGCCACCATGAACTCCTGCTCACGCAGGGAGAGGATCTGACCTCTGACCATTCTCGCAACGCTCGCCCATCCGAGGATACCGAGAGTCGCCATCATTATCATGAGTCTGATATAGGTGTCCATCCTGAGCGAATCCATCGTCGCACCGAGTATGATCATTATGGGAAGTGAAGGCAGGCAGTAGAAAATATCGACCAGTCTCATGATGAGATTGTCCACCCATCCGCCGTAGTATCCCGCAAGGCCTCCCATGATGATGCCGATGAAGATCTCAAGGAAGACGACTACGAATCCGACCATGAGTGATACTCTTCCGCCGTACATGACTCTCGCGAGAACGTCAAATCCGTCACCGTCTGTACCGAGGATGTGCTCTTTTGACGCGGGCGAGAACATGTCTATGAGATAGATTATCTGATCGCAGTTGATGATATATTCTCCGGTATCCCTTCTGGTGATCTTAAGTTCAGCTTCGGAATACTGAAGATTGCCATCATCATCATAGGTATAAAGACCGTTCTCATCCTGAAGAGGAATGTTATATACAAGAGTCGCGGTCTTAGAGCCCGATTCGTTCATGTCGAGCACGAGCTCTTCTATCTCCTTTTTCAGATCGTATCCGATACTGTCCTCACCGGTATAACGGCGTACCGAAAAACCGGAAAGTTCAGCAAGCTCGCTGCCCTCTGCGTCTGTCAGTATCAGAAGTCCTTCGTTCTCTGTGACCTTGTAGCTGCTGCCGTTATCCTTGAAGGATTTTCCGTCTGTGATATGCATAAGAGCTGCGGCCTTTAAGGAATCGGAGATCTTTACATCGGGTGAGATGGTATTGAATGTAAGTCTTGTAAATACCATTGCGGTATCTTCACCGCTCACGGAATATGCATCGCATCCGCCGGGAGTCGAATTCAGCAGGTAGGTCTTGCCGCCTGAAGTGAAAGAAAACTTTCCGGCATCCGCTGCCTTTTCAAATGCGCTTTCAAAGCTTACGGGAAGAGTCGTGTCATACAGCACCACACCGTCCATATCGTAAGAGATGGTATAGGTCTTTCCGACTGCCTTCTCATAGACATATGTGATGCCTTCGAAGGTAAACTCTCCTCCCGCACGGTTGAAGTTCTGCTTCATAGCTTCCAGAAGGCCTTCGACGCTGTTTCCGTTAAAAGTGATCTTGTCGTCGATCATATCGTAGGTTCCGACAGTTGCGGAGCCCGTTCCCGCCGAAGCCACCTTCCTGCTTTCCGCAGCAGAGAGTGTGAACACATCGTTATTAACTCTTCTGAGAACGTAGTCACCGTCATCCGAGGTGATGATGAATGCATCCTCATCCGCTGAGATGAGCTTCTTTGCGGAACTGTTGACGGAGGTCGTAACGGTCCTGGGAACAGAGATGCCTCCTTCTGCCGCATAGCCGGTATAGGAGGTGATCTCCTTGGCAAGAGCGTAGTTTACGTTCTGCGTGTCATATTTATAGAATATCTCCTTCTGTCCGTAGGGATAAAACAGAGGTCCCAGGAAGGAGAACACGAACATCGTGATCAGAAGTACACTTCCGAATACCGCAAGACGGTTTCTGATGAATCTCTTAAATACCTGTCTTCCGGGAGAAAGAACCTTTACACGTGACACATCATCAAGGCTTACCGCCCCGTCAGGTGTCCCCGCACTCTTTTCTTTCTTTTTCAGCATTTCATTCAGATTGTATGAAGCCATGATCTTTCAGATTCCTTTTCGTAAAATAATGATCGTATCAGCTCAGACGTACTCTGGGATCGACTGCAGCATAGAGAAGATCGGAAATGAGATTTCCGAGGAGCGTCAGGACGGAGATAAATGCAAGATAAAACATGATGAACGGAATATCCGCCTGAGTCATGGAATTATATGAGGCATATCCTATTCCTCTGATACCGAAAAGAGTCTCGGTAATGAGAGCACCGGAGAAAAGTCCGGGGAGTGAACCTCCGAGCATGGTGACAAGGGGGATCAAAGTATTTCTGAAAGCATGTTTTCCGATGACCTTTTTCTCGGGAACACCCTTTGCACGGGCTGTCCTGATGTAATCGGAGTTAAGGACTTCAAGCATATTTGTACGGGTATAGCGCATCAGGCTTCCTATTCCGACAACAGTGAGCGTCACTGCGGGAAGAACGAAATGTTTCGCCATATCCAGGAATTTTCCGAAATCAGATAAGAACTGATAGTCACGGCCCTGCATACCGGTCAGGTCGACCCATCCCAGTTTGACCGCGAACACATATTTAAGAAGTGTCGCCAAAAAGAATGTGGGCAGGGAAATACTCACCATGGCGACGACTGTGGTGAAGTAATCCGTGAAGCTGTACTGCTTCTTGGCCGCTGTTATGCCCAGCGGTATGGCAATTATGATCTCAAATATAAATGATACAAGTCCCAGCAGGAAGCTGTACCATATGGTGTCATTGAACTTCTGTATAACAGGAACGGTCCAGACCCAGCTGTCTCCCCAGTTTCCCCTGACCGCACTTCCGAGCCATACAAAGTAACCCTGAACGACTCCTTTGTCCATTCCGTATTGTGCATTCAGTTCGGAGAGCCATTCGGTATAACTCTTGGTGGCACCCGGACGGGATGCGAGTTCTCTTGCCTTGGTCTCCACAAAACTGGTGGGCATATTGTACATCAGTACATAAATAAGAAACATTACGAAGAAAAGTATCAGTACGCTGTACAATAAACGCTTGATGATGAATTTAGCCATTTCGGTTCCTGCCTTTTTAACCGGATATGGGAGGGAACAGGGGGTGTTCCCTCCCTTATTTTTTAATACTCAGATCTTAAGATTACTTGGTAGCCATGGTCTCGATCTCAGCATACCATCCCCAATAAGGAGTCATATCCTGAGGAATGGTGCTTACGTCGATACGCTCGGTCGAGAATGTGGTGCAGTCCTTTCTCTGATAGAGAGGAAGCTCGCAGCCCCAATCCATGATGATCTCCATAGCCTCTTTGTAGATGGACTTTCTCTCTTCGGTATCGGCGCTTGAACGTCCTGCCTTGATGAGAGCATCGAGTTCAGCATCATCTACAGCGTAGTGGTTGGAGTTGGTTCCGTTGCCGTGAGCGTTTGCACTTGAATAAACCTGGGTCATGTCGGGATCGACGGAAGCCTGCCAAGCTGCAGCCCACATCATAGCGGTGTTGGACTCAAGAGCATTGTTCCAGACGCTGGTTCCTACGTCATTGACCTGAAGCTTGATTCCGAGCTCTTCAAGAACTTCGGATGCTGCAACGGCAACGCCGTATGCGGGGTGATCCTGCTGTCCCTGTCCGGGGATCATTACTTCATAAGTCTCGGTAACATCGGTGAACTTTCCGGTTGCTTCATCATAGTTGAAGCCTGCTGCCTTGAAGTATCCGATGGCAGCTTCTTTTGCAGCTGCATATCTCTGCTCTTCGTTCATGGAAGAATCATAGATCGCATTGCCGTCAACATCTACGGAATAAGCGGTAACATATCCCTCATCAGCAGGCTGGGGTGCTGCCCATGAAGTGTTGGAGATAGGATACTGGATGACTGCTGCGCGGTCTCCGTAGTAAGAATTGATGACAGTATCACGATAAACCGAGAACAGAGTCATGAAACCTTTACGAAGATTCTTGGAAGCCTCGGATGAAGGATCTCCTCCGACGTTGACAAGATCTGCGCTGATTCCGAGATATCCGTATCCACGGTAGTCAACGAGCTCGGTGGTGATGGTATTTCCTACAAGTTCTCCGCCGTTTGCATCCTTGATAGCCTTGACAACATCATCACTGATGGAAGGAACAGCTATATCGAAGGATCCGGTAACGATACCGGGAACATAGTCGGAATCAACGGACTCCT
>CAMNEB010000119.1 GCA_946536155.1 uncultured Lachnospiraceae bacterium
GTCCACAACGATAATACTGTCTTCGTATTCGAAGGCAGTGATGTTCATTCCGATCCGCTCAAGACCTCCGAGAGGGATTATCTTAAGCTTTGACGTCGGAATCTCTTTCTTACTGTTACTCAAACAAAAACTTCCTTTCTCTTCAGGAAAAGATACCCGAACAGACTACTCCTCTTCATCATCGCGCTCGAGTGCGATGTCGTCGAGAAGATCTTCAAAGACAGGTGCCAGGGCGTCGAGCTCGTCATCGTCGGATACTATCACGTATCTGCTCTCCTCTTCGCCTTCCTCCGACATATCCTTGAGGATAAGAGCCTCTCCGTCGCCTTCTTCAAAATCGGTCACCAGGATGTAGTCGTGTCCGCCCAGCCTGGTCTGCTCCAGTACGAAGAATTCGACAGGGTCCGCTCCCTCGGGTTTAAAGATTATCTTTTCCAGTTTCTTTTCTTCATTCATTTCATTCATGTTTATAGGTTTCCCTGTTCATGTAGCTCTGCAGGATAAGCTGCGCGGCTATCATATCAACATATTTTTTGTGTTCGCTTTTCGGGATGCCGGTCTCATCCATTATCTCATCGGCTTCTACCGTGGTAAGTGTCTCGTCCTCCAGGATGACGGGCAGTCCGGTCCTTCTGCGGAGCGCATCGGCAAATTCCGCGGTCAGTGCCGCCCTCTCTCCCACATCGCCCGAGGGCATCAGGGGATTGCCGAGTATTATGGCCCCCACGTCATACTGCAGGATAAGTTCCTCTATCCGGGCATAAGTCCTGCGGAGTTTTGAGGGATGCTCGCGCCTTATTATCTCCACCGGGCTTGCTGCAAGAAAAAGCGGGTCGCTGACCGCCACACCAACCGTCTTCGACCCGAAATCAAGCCCCATTAACCTTTTACGATCCGTATCTGCCACAGATCCTTTCCTTCAGTTCCAGCCCTTGCTGTCAATATATTCCAGAAGGAGTTCCTCGACGAGCTCATCACGCTCAACCTTCATTATAAGGGATCTTGCTCCCTTGTGGCTGGTGATGTAAGTAGGATCTCCGCTCATGATATAGCCGACGATCTGATTGACGGGATTATAGCCTTTTTCCTGAAGTGCCTCATATACTTCTCCGAGAACCTCCGCAGCTCCCGAATCATCGGTAGGTACTTCAAAAAACTGAGTATGTGTGTTCTCCTGTGCCATAAAAAGATCACCTCCCGCCGTAAAGTTCATACATAGTAATTTTACCCCAAATATACAGTTATTTCAAGAAATAATGCCCCCGGACAGCGTTTCCGCAGCCGGAGGCATCGTATATCCGCTTTCTGCCCGTGTAACGGCGTTCCCGCAGCCGTTATCCGTTCTTCTTGGGCATGTATCTGTAAAGTGCCATAGCAGTTGAAGCGATGGGCATAGACTGGAGAACGATATGTCCGGGACCTGTCAGGATGGTATTGAACAGTCCCTCGCCGCCAAAGAGAACATTCTTGACGCCCTTGATCATCTCGACTTCAAGGTTCACGGTAGCATCCATCATCACGGTGTAACCGGTATCCACGACCATCCTCTGGCCGGGCTGAAGATCGTATTCTATCGCACTTCCGTCGACCTCAAGGAAAACAAGTCCGTTTCCGGAAAATCTCTGCATGAGGAAGCCCTCTCCGCCGAAGAAGCCGCCGCCCACATTCTTCTGTATGCCGACAGTCTGCTCTATGTTTCCGAAGGAAGCAAGGAATGCACCCTTCTGGGCCATTATCGAGTTTCCGTTAAGCTCGACCACTTTAATGGATCCGGGGAAAGAAGAAGCAAATGCGATCTCACCGGGCTGCTGTGCGGTATAGGTATTGAGCATCATGGACTCACCGGTGACCATTCTTCCAAACATCTTGCCGAGTCCGCCTCCGGTCGAGGTCTCCATTTTGATGCCGTCGGTCATCCATGCCATGGATCCGGATTCACAGTTCACCGATTCTCCGGGATTGAGACCGATGATCGCAACCGGAAGATTTCCGCCTTCAATTCTGTAATTCATACTTGAGCCCTCCTCAAACTTTTTGTTAGTAATGCCTGCGAGATCATCGTAACACTTTTTCGGACATTACACACCATCCTGATTCAACTATTTTCGCATTTTTTTACAGGCAAAAAACACAAAGTTGCCTTGACGGCTTCAAACTGATAAAATGTGTCCGCACGAAAAAGCTAACCAATATGAGCAGGATCGGTATTATGAACACTTCATTATTTAGCACATTTTTGATAAAGTACGCCGAGATAGGTATCAAAGGCGACAACAGATATCTGTTTGAGGATGCACTTGTAGCTCATATAAACGCCGCAATGAAGACCATTCCGGGAAGATACCTTACCCGCAAGACACCGGGAAGGATCATACTTGAGTGTGAGGATGGCCGCGACGGCGGAAAATACGATTTTGACAAAGTTGTAGAGAAGCTGTCACATATATTCGGAATAGCCCATATATGTCCCGTCATAGTCACGGAGAATGAGGGTGAGGAATTCCTCAGGGAAAGATGTGTCAGCTACTGGAAGGATATGTACGGAGAGGATGCATCCGGGACTTTCAAGGTATTCTGCCGCAGGAGTAACAAGGGGTATCCCTTAAATTCCATGGAGGTCGCCGCCGATGTGGGAGAAGCTGTCATAAATGCTTTTCCGGGAATGAAGGTGGATGTAAGAACTCCCGAGAGATCGCTTCATGTGGAGATCAGGGATAAGTTCTACATATACTCGGAGACCATACCCGGCCCCGGCGGAATGCCCGTGGGAACCAACGGCAAGGGAATGCTCCTCTTATCCGGCGGCATCGATTCTCCCGTTGCGGGATATATGATCTCAAAGCGCGGTGTATCCATAGATGCGGTCTATTTCAACGCTCCTCCCTATACCTCGGAAAGAGCAAAGCAGAAGGTCATCGATCTTGCGAAGATCATCTCTGCATATACCGGCCCCATACGTCTTCATATCATCAATTTCACGGATATCCAGCTGGCCATCTACGAAAAATGCCCTCATGACGAGCTGACCATAATCATGCGCAGATATATGATGCGGATTGCGGAGCATCTGGCCTATGAGAGCGGATGCCACGGACTTGTGACCGGTGAGAGCGTAGGTCAGGTCGCTTCACAGACTTTTTCATCTCTTGTCTGCACCAATGAAGTATGTACTCTTCCGGTGCTCAGACCTCTTATCGCTTTTGACAAGCAGGAGATCGTTGAGATCTCCGAGAAGATCGGAACCTATGAAACCTCCATCCTGCCCTACGAGGACTGCTGCACCATCTTTGTGGCAAAGCACCCCGTGACCAATCCGAGCAGAAATGTCATACAGAAGCACGAGCATAATCTTGATGACGTTATTGATGATCTCCTCGCAAAAGCCTACGAGAGCGATGAGATCGTAGAGATAGGAAGATAAAAAAATGACCGGGGGCCTGAAGCCTCCGGTCACACTTTCCGTAACAACGGGTCATTATACTTCGTACTGCTTGAGAACCTCGAGAACATCCTCTGCTCCGCCCTCGGTGTGGATATTGAGGTCGATGGGCTTGGAAAGATCGAGGCTGAAGATTCCCATGATCGATTTAGCATCGATTACATATCTTCCGGATACAAGATCGAAATCATACTCGAACTTGGTGATATCGTTTACAAAACTCTTTACCTTGTCAATTGAATTAAGAGAAATCTTTACTGTCTTCATGATAAATACCTCCTTATTTCTCTGCTTATTTTTCATCTCTCGTTGTTACGCTGTCATAATATCGGACGGCAAAGAGAATGTCAAGGTTGAGGGGTACTAAAAGAAAACCAAACTTTTCGGAGAAAAAACTTTGAAAACTATCGCTTTCCACAACCTGGGCTGCAAGGTCAACGCATATGAGACGGAAATAATGATACAGAACGCACAATCTGCAGGGTATGAGATTGTGCAGTTTTCACAAGTTTCTGACATATACGTTATCAATACATGCACAGTGACAAATATTGCGGACAGAAAGAGCAGACAGATGCTCCACAGAGCCAAAAAGCTCAATCCCGATGCGGTGGTAGTGGCAGTCGGCTGCTATGTCCAGACCGGCGGAGATGAGCTGCTCAGCGATCCCCTTGTGGATATCTGCATCGGAAACAATCACAAGTCGGAACTTACGGAGATCCTTGACAGGTACTTTGCCGGCAGGCTTAAAGATAAAACCGTTGCAGAAGATCTGGGACTCCCCTCAGATTACGAGAAAATGTCCCTTGAAAAGGTTTCGGACAGGGTGAGGACTTTCGTAAAGATCCAGGACGGATGCAACCAGTTCTGCAGCTTCTGTGCGATCCCCCTTGCAAGAGGAAGGGTCCGCAGCAGGAGCAGGGAAGATATCATATCCGAGATCGCAACTCTCGTAAGCGAGGGCTGCAGGGAGATAGTGCTGACCGGTATCCATGTAGGGTCATACGGTATCGACCTTGACGGCTCAGGCAATATCTCCGGGGATTACGGCGGAAAGAGCAGGCTCATCGATCTGGTCGAGGAGATAGATGAAAGGTGTCATCCCGAAAGGCTCCGCTTAAGCTCCGTGGAACCCCGTATCATAACGGAAGAAAATGCGGAAAGGCTTTCGAAGGTCAAATCCCTCTGCCCCCATTTCCACCTTTCTCTCCAGAGCGGATGCGATGCCACGTTAAAGAGGATGAACAGGCACTATTCTTCGGATGAATATTACGCAAGTGTCCTGGCTCTCAGAAAGTATTTTGACGATCCCGCCATCACAACGGATGTGATCGTGGGCTTTCCCGGAGAAACGGAGGAAGAATTCGAAGCTTCCTATGACTTTGTCCGGAAGGTCGCATTTTCGGATCTTCACATATTCAAATTCTCTCCGAGGAAAAATACAAGAGCCGCTTCCATGGGCGGTAAGATCTCCGAAGAAGCAAAAAACGAACGCAGTCAGAAAATGCTGGATCTGACCATGGAACTTCAAAAACAGTACATGGAACGGCACATTTCCAAGACCGCCTCTGTGCTGATCGAAGAACCCCGGATAATAATGGGGAAGAAATATATGCTCGGGCACACACCGGATTATATCATGACGGCGGTAGCGGGGAGCGAGTGCGCTCCGGGAGATGTGGTCACCGTCAGGCTCACCGAAATACTCACCGAAGAAATAATGAAGGGACTTACATATCAGCCCTCATAGCCTGTGCAAGAGCTCTGAAGCTTTCATCATCCGAAGCCTTACGTACGCCCCTGAGTGTCACCACAGGTTCAGCAACGGTGATATCCTTCATGGAATCGAGGAACTCTCTCATCTTCTTAGCCGCAACAGGTGCCCAGGAACCGTTCTCTATGATGCCGATCTTACGTTTCTGAAAATTCTTGATCTTAAGATGGTGAAGGAGATCTGTCATGGGAGGGAACAGTTCCCCGTCATATGTACATGCCGCAATGATCATCCTGTCATAGAGAAATGCCTGCTCAACAGCTTCGGACACATCCTCTTCCGTCAGGTCCATGGTCACGACGGTCTCTCCCGCCGCTTCAAGTTCTTCCGCGAACTTAAGTACGGCCTTTTTGGTATTGCCGTGGATCGATGCATAAGGCATGAAGATCCCTTTTCTGTCAGGTTCATAGCTGCTCCAGGTATCATATTTTCCGACAACGAAAGAAATATCATCCTTATGAACGGGACCGTGAAGAGGTGCGATGACACTTATGTCAAGTGCGGAAGCCTTCTTCAGGAGCGCCTGTACCTGTGCTCCGTATTTTCCGACGATATTGAAATAATAATGGCTTGCATCTGCGATCCATTCTTCATTATTTTCGAGGGCGCCAAAGGTGCCGAATGCATCGGCGGAAAACAGCACTTTTTCCGTCTCCTCGTATGTGACCATAACCTCGGGCCAGTGTACCATGGGTGCCATGATAAAACGCAGTGTATGCTTTCCGAGAGAAAGAGTGTCATTTTCTTTTACGGCAAGAAATCTGCCGGAGAGATCCTCATCAAAATATAACGGGAGCATCTTCCCCGTCTGGGCGGTCCCCACCAGTTTCATATCGGGATACATCCCTGCCAGCTTTCCGATATTGGCGGCATGGTCGGGTTCCATATGCTGAACTACCAGATAATCCGGTTTTCTGCCTTTCAGGGCCTCATCCAGATTTGCGAAAAACTGCTCCGTACCTCTCTCATCCACGGTGTCCATGACCGCGGTCTTCTCATCGAGGATCACATATGAATTGTATGAGATGCCTTCCGTGGGATACTGGCTCTCAAAGATCTCAAGTTCGGGATCATCCGCCCCGATAAATACGATATCATCCGATACCCTGACTCTTTCCTTATAACTCACTTTGCCTCTCCTTTTCAAAAAACGCATGCGCTGCCTAAACTCTGAGGCCCGCGGCATGCCTGTCAAAAATCCTTAACTGTATGGATTATACCATGAATCG
>CAMNEB010000120.1 GCA_946536155.1 uncultured Lachnospiraceae bacterium
GTAACGACATAAGTGACATTAGTGATTTTCTAAAAGAGAACTGCTGGAAAAAGATGAACTAAGTAATTGCTTATTGAACCTTTAATCATTATGGTTAAGCGTTTTTGGTCTATTTTTACCCAGGGTAGAGAAATAAATAGAAATGTGGTAATATACAAAAGATTTTCACCAATGCATCATCAATTTTTAAAAACACAGTAAAATCAATACTTTTAGAAGGAGATATATAGAAAATGAAACTCGGAATCGTCGGCCTTCCGAATGTAGGAAAGAGTACTTTGTTTAACTCGATCACAAAAGCGGGAGCGCAGGCTGCGAACTTCCCCTTCTGTACGATAGATCCCAATGTGGGTGTTGTCGCAGTCCCCGATGAGAGGATTGAGAAGCTCGGAAAGCTTTACAACACTAAGAAGGTCACCCCTGCGACCATCGAGTTCGTTGACATCGCAGGACTTGTAAAGGGCGCTTCGAAGGGTGAGGGACTCGGAAACCAGTTCCTTGCAAATATCAGAGAGGTTGATGCCATTGTTCATGTCGTAAGATGCTTTGATGACGACAATGTCATTCATGTGGACGGAAGCGTTGATGCCATAAGAGATATCGAGACCATCAATCTTGAGCTCATCTTTGCGGATCTTGAAGTCCTCGAGAAGCGTATCGCCAAAGTGGCCAAGACTGCCAGAATGGACAAGACCGCAGCCAAGGAACTGGATCTGCTCGAGAGATTCAAGGCTCATCTTGAGGCTAATAACGCAGCAAGAAGCCTTGTTACGGATGATGAGGATGAGATAAAGTTCCGTAAGGAATTCAACCTTCTCACCGATAAGCCCGTGATCTATGCCGCAAATGTGGAAGACGGCGATCTTGCGGATGACGGAGCTTCCAACGACCAGGTTAAGAAGGTCCGTGAATTTGCGGCAAACGAAGGCTCCGAAGTATTTGTCATCTCAGCGAGAACGGAAGAGGAGATCTCCGAACTCGACGATGAAGAGAAGAAGGAATTCCTCGATGCCCTCGGACTTAAAGAATCCGGACTCGAGAAACTCGTCAAAGCAAGCTACGATCTTCTCGGACTTATGAGCTTTCTCACGGCAGGCGAGGATGAGTGCCGTGCATGGACTATCAAAAAGGGAACCAAGGCTCCTCAGGCCGCAGGAAAGATCCATACTGACTTTGAGAGAGGCTTCATAAAGGCTGAAGTCATCAACTATCAGGATCTTCTGGATAACGGCTCCATCGCAGCCGCCAAAGAGAAGGGCATTGTCCGTATAGAGGGAAAAGAATACGTTGTCCAGGACGGAGATGTTATCCTTTTCAGGTTTAATGTATGATGAATGCGACCGATATATCATTTCCGAATCTGGGACTTTACTTTGAGAATGTTCCTACAGGGTTTACCGTATTCGGCTTTGAGATAAAACTTTATGCGATAGCTGTCGTGATCGGAATGTTTGCGGGCGGCGCACTTGCCGGAAGGCTTGCGCAGCGCGGAGGCTGGAAGTCCGACTATATATGGGATTTCTTCGTTTACGGCGTATTTTTCGGAGTTCTGGGCGCAAGGGTCTATTATGTGATCTTTGCCTGGGATTATTACAAAGATGACCTCAAACAGGTTTTTAATATCAGACAGGGAGGCCTTGCCATATACGGCGGAGTCATTGCCGCTTTCCTGACTGTTTTCATCTACTGCCGCATCAAGAAACTGAACGGACTGAGGCTCCTTGATTACTGTGTTCCCGGGCTTGCGCTGGGACAGGCCATAGGCAGATGGGGAAATTTTTTCAACCGTGAGGTGTTCGGAGAATATACGGATAATATCTTTGCCATGAGACTTCCCGTAGCCGCCGTAAGGGCCAGGGATATCTCCGAAGGTCTTATGCAGCATATGGGAGCAGGAGAGAACTTTATCCAGGTCCATCCCACTTTTCTTTATGAGTGCCTGTGGAATATTGCTGTGGTGATCCTGATGGTCATCTTTCTCGAAAAGAGAAAATTCTACGGAGAAGGCGGTCTTTGGTATCTTGCGGGATACGGCGCCGGCAGGTTCTGGATAGAAGGGATCCGCACGGACACACTGTTCATACCGGGCACCGAACTGGCCGTTTCACAGGTCCTGGCCATTGTCATGCTGATCGGAAGCGTGATCCTGGATATCCTCATAAGGGTCATGATCGGGCGCGGAAAATTAAAATCTATCGTTTTTTGCCCCACTTCATCCCACTAAAATCTACATATAGTATTTTTGCACATTAAACACCCTCGAAATACACATTTCGAGGGTGTTTTTTTGTCACTTTTTACCCAAACAAAATCTTAAAAAAACCTTTAAAAACCCTTGCAAATCCTGCATTTTTTGTGTATTATCTAATTGTTCGTGGGACAAAGTGGGATGTCTGCCCCATAAAGTGGGACAGATCGAGGTACAAGGAGTAAAAATGGCAGGC
This sequence comes from uncultured Lachnospiraceae bacterium, assembly GCA_946536155.1. Lineage (GTDB taxonomy): Bacteria > Bacillota > Clostridia > Lachnospirales > Lachnospiraceae > AC2028. The sequence goes on from CAMNEB010000120.1 coordinate 2,445, forward strand.
CTTATCGGCGAATATAATCATACGATCGACGCCAAGGGCCGCTTATCAGTCCCTTCCAAATTCCGCACCGTTCTGGGCGATTCTTTTGTAATTTCCAAGGGCTTTGACGGATGTCTCGTCATTTATTCGGATGACGAGTGGAATGATTTTTCCGATAAACTGAATTCTCTGCCTTCGTTCGATCCCCAGGCCCGCCAGATCAAGAGATTCTTCGGATCGGGCGCATCAAGGGTCGACATAGATTCTCACGGAAGGATACTTGTTCCGGCACCGCTTCTTGAATATGCGGGACTCACAAGGGATGTCACCATAGTCGGAACCGCAGACGGAAGAGCAGAGGTCTGGGATACATCCAGATGGAACTCCGAGAACGGAAATGTAAGCCCCGAGGATGCGGCAAAGAATCTTTTCGAAAGAGGAATAGTGATCTGACACATGGAATTCAAACACACTTCCGTACTTTTGAATGAAACCATTGATTACATGATGGTCCGCCCGTCCGGGGTGTATCTGGACGGAACCCTCGGAGGGGCGGGCCACTCCTCCCATATAGCATCAAAGCTCACCACGGGTCATCTCTACGGAACGGATCAGGATGAGGACGCCATAAAGGCAGCAACGGAAAGGCTTAAGCCCTGGTCGGAAAAGGTTACGGTCATCAGAGACAATTACCGCAATGCGGTGGGAATCCTCAAAGAGATGGGGGTGACCGGAGTTGACGGCATACTGCTTGATCTGGGGGTCAGCAGCTTCCAGTTTGACAACGGATCGAGAGGCTTTTCCTACAACAGTGACGCTCCGCTCGACATGAGGATGGACACTCGGAAGGAACTGACCGCCGCCACGATCGTCAACGAATATCCCGAGGAGGATATCAAAAGGATCCTCAGGGATTACGGAGAAGAGAAATTCGCACCTGCCATAGCACGAAACATCGTGCGGGCAAGGTCGGGAAAGAAGATAGAGACCACCTTCGAACTCAATGAGATCATAAAGAGTTCGATACCCGCAAAGTTCAGAGCGGGAGGTCATCCTTCGAGACAGACATTTCAGGCACTCAGGATCGCCTGCAACGCAGAACTGGATGTGCTCGAAGGGTCCCTCGAAGAAATGACCGATTTCCTTAATCCGGGCGGAAGGTTCTGCATAATAACCTTCCATTCCCTCGAAGACAGGATAGTAAAGAACGCATTTAAGAAGTTTGAAAATCCCTGTGAATGTCCTCCCGGTTTTCCAAAGTGTGTATGCGGGAAGGTTTCAAAAGGGAAAGTGATAACAAAAAAGCCCGTCATCCCCTCAGATGAGGAGATAGCGGAAAATCCAAGATCAAGAAGCGCAAAGCTCAGGGTATTTGAAAAAAGAATTTAAAGGGGTACAGGAGAATGGCTATTCGCACATCATATTCAGATTTCGTACAGGGAAACACGGTCAGAAAGGCTGCTCCCGTCAGACCTTATGTGCATCCCGTTGAGAAGAAGGAAGTACACAGAAAGGCTGTCAGAAGCAGTGTTTCGCTTCCCGTTGCGGCATCCGCAATGCTTGCCATTCTTTCTTTTGTAATTTGTGCATATATGATGGTATCATATGTAAGGCTCAGGAGCGATCTCTCGGAGATGAGCAGAAGCGTCACCGCCAAGAGGAGCGAGCTCAACAACATGATCTCTCAGAATGATGCGGAATATAACCGTATCATGGCGAGCGTGGATCTCAAGTCCATCGAGGCTGTTGCCAGAGGAGAACTTGGCATGACCTATGCCGGTGAAGGACAGATCTGCTTCTACTCGGGAGAGACCGGTGATTACATGAGAAGATACGGGAACTGATCTGATGGCATCAAAAAAGAAAAATAAAAAAAGCGAGCGGGGAACACTTACAGCCAGACAAACTAGATTCATGAAGCTGGGTATTTTGTTTTCCGCTTTAATGATTGTATTGGTACTGCTTGCCGTGAGACTTGTGAAGATAGTCAGTGACCACGGCGAAGAATATCAGAGAATTGTTTTATCCAATCAGAGATATGACTCTACGATAATCCCCTTCAGAAGAGGGGATATTGTTGATTCAAAGGGTACGATCCTCGCGACCAGCGAGAAGGTCTATAACATGATCGTCGATGCATCCGTTATGATGACTTATGACGATCACAGATATCTTGATCCCACTCTCAATGCTCTTGCAGCATGTTTCCCCGATATCAATATCGCCGAACTCAGGAATTTTGTCGTAAACAACGAGAGCAGTCATTACAGGATCCTTGCAAAGAGACTTTCCTACGGTGAGATAAGCGAATTTCTGACCATGCAGGAAAATAACTCCTATATTCGCGGAGTCACATTTGAGGCGGAATATAAGAGGATCTATCCCATGGGAACCCTTGCTTCGACGGTGCTCGGCTATACCACCGGCAACACCAATTCCGGCGGGATGTACGGACTCGAAGAGTATTATGAGTCTGTCCTGACAGGAACGGACGGAAGAGAGTACGGATATCAGACGGAAGATGCGACTCTCGAGAGGACCATCAAACCCGCTGTCGACGGTTATACTCTCCATACAACCATAGATGCGACCGTTCAGAGCATCGTAGAAGAGAAGATAAGCGAATTCAACGAGAAGTATACCGATAATTACCGTCAGGGTAACGGTGCCGAAAACATCGGCTGCATCATCATGGGAGTCAATACCGGCGAGATAATCGCAATGGCTGATTTCCCGAACTACAATCCCGGTGATTACATGAACACCGCACCCCTCATCGGATGCAAGAATTATGAAGCGATCACCAATGCCGCGGGATATATCGAATACAGAAAGAGTCCCGACGTCATCACACAGGAAATGCTCGATCAGATGACTACCGAGCAGATAAACGTCAATCTGTACAATCTTTGGAAGAATCAGTGTATCAGCTACACCTATGAGCCCGGTTCCACCGCAAAGCCTTTTACCGTTGCAGCGGCTCTTGATACCGGCTCCATCACCGGAGATGAGGTTTATACCTGCAACGGAGCACTTCAGGTTGCCAATTACTACATCAAGTGCCACACCTATGATTCCGGCGGTGACGGCGTTGTCACGGTCCAGGATTCCATCGCATGGAGCTGTAACGTTGCTCTGATGAAGATCGCACAGGCTCTCGGAACCGAGAATATGTGCAAGTACCAGAGGATATTCAATCTGGGCCTTAAAACAAATATCGACCTCGCCGGAGAGGCAAGGACCGATACCCTCGTCTACAACACTCAGACCATGGGACCTGTAGACCTTGCGACCAATTCCTTCGGACAGAATTTCAACGCTACCATGATCCAGATGATCACCGGATTCTGTTCACTCATAAACGGCGGATACTATTATGAGCCTCATATTGTCAGCCAGATCACGGATTCCACCGGCGCGGTCATCAGAAATATCGAGCCCAGGATCTTAAAGCAGACAGTCTCCGAATCCGTTTCCGAGAGGATGAGACAGTACTGCAGGGCAACGGTCATGGAAGAGGGCGGATCCAGGCGAAGCGGAAGAAACGCAAGACCTTACGGATATGCCATCGGCGGCAAGACCGGTACCGCACAGACCATTCCCCGTGAGACCGGTCAGATAGTCATCTCCTTCATGGGATTTGCTCCTGCGGACGATCCCGAGATAGCGATATACGTTGTTATCGACAGACCCAATTTTGCAAAGCAGGATAATGTTAAATACGCATGCCTTCTCTGCAGGGATATCCTTCAGGAAGTACTTCCCTACATGGGCATATATATGA
>CAMNEB010000121.1 GCA_946536155.1 uncultured Lachnospiraceae bacterium
CCGAAAACTATAACAGCCTCGCAGCGTAACTTATCTGTGAGTGCACCATGTTTTTCCGTCGGTTCTTAATGAGAACGAGCTTTGCGAAGTTCGAATTTAGAACCGCTACGAGAAAAACCCTGAGCCGAGAGGCGTGTGCACGGCAGATGAGTTACGATGCGGGGCTGAATGTGTCTTCAAAGCGTGACAGGAGAAAAGTCCCCTAACTCCATCAAACAAATGTTCGACATCAGAGTATAAAGATGGTATACTGTGAAAAGTGTACCATCTTATTTTTTGACAGGTGACTAAGGAAATGGACTTTAAACTTCACTCCGAATATAAACCGACCGGAGACCAGCCCCGGGCTATCAAAGAGCTGGTGGACGGATTTAAAGCCGGCAATCAGTTTGAGACCCTTCTGGGCGTTACGGGCTCGGGTAAGACCTTTACCATGGCCAATGTCATTGCTGCGCTGAATAAACCCACGCTCATAATCTCCCATAACAAAACCCTCGCGGGCCAGCTCTACGGCGAGATGAAGGAGTTTTTCCCTGAGAATGCGGTCGAGTATTTTGTGTCTTACTACGACTATTATCAGCCCGAGGCGTATGTTCCCCAGTCGGATACCTATATCGCCAAGGATTCTTCGATAAATGACGAGATAGATAAGCTCAGGCTTTCCGCCACCGCTTCTCTTGCGGAGAGAAGGGATGTGATCGTGGTGGCATCGGTTTCCTGCATATACGGCCTGGGTTCCCCCGATGAGTACAAGGGCATGATCATGTCCTTAAGGCCGGGTCAGGAGATCGACAGGGACGAAGTGGCCAAGGGCCTCATCGCCATGCAGTACGAGCGCAATGATATGGAGAAAAAGCCCGGACTTTTCAGGGTCAACGGCGACATTCTTGAATTCTATCCCGCACAGGGCGGCGATAAGCTGATCAGGGTGGAGTGGTTCGGCGATGAGATCGACAGGATCATCGAGGTGGATCCCGTTAATGCCAAGCCTCTGAACACTCTCGAGCACATAGCGATCTTCCCCGCATCCCATTATGTCGTCAGCAGGGACGCTCTTTTGAAAGGATGCGAAGCGATAGAGGAGGAATTAAAAGAGCGCATTAAATACTTCAAGGGTGAGGACCGCCTGATCGAGGCGCAGCGCATATCCGAGAGGACGAGCTTTGATGTGGAGATGTTAAAAGAGACGGGATTCTGCTCCGGCATCGAGAATTATTCAAGGCACTTAAACGGTCTTCCCGCGGGAGCAACGCCCCTTACGCTCATGGACTTCTTCCCGGATGATTTTCTCATAATAATCGATGAGTCCCACATGACCATACCCCAGATAAGGGCGATGTATGCGGGCGACAGATCCAGGAAGATGACCCTGGTGGACTACGGCTTCAGACTGCCCTCGGCACTTGATAACAGGCCTCTTAATTTCGAGGAGTTCGAATCCCACATAGATCAGATGCTCTTTGTCTCCGCGACTCCCTCCGATTATGAAGCGGAGCACGAGCTTTTAAGGACCGAGCAGGTCATACGTCCCACCGGACTTCTTGATCCTGAGATAAGCGTCCGGCCCGTCGAGGGACAGATAGATGACCTTATAAGTGAGATAAGAAAAGAGACCGCAAACCATCACAAGGTGCTGGTAACAACCCTTACCAAGAAGATGGCCGAGGATCTTACGGATTATCTTAAGGAAGCTGACATTCGTGTCAACTACATGCACTCGGACATCAAGGCTCTCGAAAGAGCGAAGATCATAAGGGACATGAGGACCGATGTTTTCGACGTTCTTGTCGGAATAAACCTTTTGAGGGAGGGACTCGATATCCCGGAGATAACTCTTGTCGCCATAATCGATGCGGACAAGGAAGGATTCTTAAGGAGCGAGACATCCCTGATACAGACCGTGGGAAGAGCTGCGAGAAACTCCGAAGGCCACGTCATAATGTACGCGGATACCATAACAAGGTCCATGCAGGCTGCTATCGACGAGACCAACAGAAGACGCGAGATACAGCAGGCCTACAACGAAGCACACGGCATCACTCCCAAGACCATCGAGAAGGCTGTCAGGGATCTGATCAGCATTTCGAAGAAGATCGAAGCGGATGATGTTGCGCTTAAGAAAGATCCCGAGTCCATGTCGCCTAAGGAGATCAAGGCACTTATCTCAAGGACCGAGAGCGAGATGCGGAAGGCTGCCGCAGATCTTGATTTCGAACGCGCAGCGATGCTCAGGGATCAGCTGTTTGAACTCAAGGCCCGGCTGTAAAGGCGCCTGTGTTTTTAATATTTTTACAAAAATATCGGAAGGAAAAGATATGGCTTCAAAAATGCTGCCCAGGAACAGGATCATAGTCAGAGGGGCAAAGGAAAATAATCTGAAAGATCTCTCGGTTGAGATACCCAGAGATTCGCTTGTAGTTATGACAGGAGTGTCGGGATCCGGCAAATCATCACTTGCTTTCGACACCATATATGCTGAGGGCCAGAGGCGCTACATGGAGTCTCTGTCTTCCTATGCCAGGATGTTCCTCGGCCAGATGGAAAAGCCTGATGTGGAATCCATCGAAGGCCTGTCCCCCGCAATCTCCATAGATCAGAAATCAACCAATAAAAACCCCAGATCCACCGTCGGAACCGTGACGGAGATCTACGATTATTTCAGACTTCTCTATGCAAGGATCGGAATCCCTCACTGTCCCGAATGCGGACGCCCCATAGAGCGTCAGACCGTTGACCAGATAGTAGACCGCATAATGGAACTGCCCGAGGGAACGAAGATCATGCTCATGGCTCCCGTTGTCAGAGGGCGCAAGGGCAGGCACGAAAAAGTCCTGGAGCAGGCCAGGAAAGCCGGCTACGGAAGAGTCCGCGTGGACGGCATCATGTACGATCTTTCCGAGGATATCGTCCTTGAAAAAAATGACAAGCATAACATCGACATCGTAGTTGACAGACTCATCATAAAGAGCGGGATTGAGAGAAGACTTACCGATTCTGCGGAGAATGTCCTTAAGGTGGCAGACGGCCAGCTGAACGTTGATGTTGTGGGAGGTGAGAGCATCTCCTTCAGCACTTCCTACGCATGTCCTTATTGCGGTGTCAGCATTTCCGAGGTCGAGCCCAGGAGCTTCTCCTTCAACAATCCCTTCGGAGCATGCCCCGTGTGTGCGGGTCTCGGATTTAAGATGGAATTCGATCCCGAGCTCATGATCCCGGATACATCGCTCTCCATAAATGACGGAGCCATAATCGTAAACGGCTGGCAGTCCTGCAATCAGGACGGCAGTTTTACTAATGCACTTTTAAAGGCTCTTGCCGCAAAGTTTAAATTCAGTCTCGACACACCTTTTGAAAAATATCCCACCAAGATACAGGATATCCTCATATGGGGAACCGATGTGAGTGTTGACGTGCACTATACAGGACAGCGCGGTTCCGGCGTGTATCCCACTGTTTTTGAGGGACTCGTCAAAAATGTCGAGAGGAGATACCGCGAGACATTTTCCGAAAGCGCCAAGGCGGAGTATGAAGCCTTCATGCGCATAACGCCCTGCTCGGAGTGCGGAGGACGCAGGCTTAAGAAGGAATCACTCGCCGTCACCGTCGGTGAAAAGAACATCTATGAAATGACACAGATGTCGATCGTGAACCTCAAGCAGTTCATCGAAGATCTTAAACTCACTTCACAGCAGTCACTGATAGGTGCCCAGATCCTGAAGGAGATAAAGAACCGTGTGGGATTCCTTGTGGATGTCGGACTTGATTACCTCTCGCTTTCAAGAGCTACCTCGACTCTCTCGGGAGGCGAGGCCCAGCGTATAAGGCTTGCTACACAGATAGGCTCCGGCCTTGTGGGAGTGTGCTATATCCTCGATGAGCCCAGCATCGGTCTTCACCAGAGAGACAATGACAAGCTCCTTGCCACTCTCAAGCATCTGCGGGATCTCGGAAATACTCTTCTCGTCGTTGAACATGATGAGGATACCATGCTCGCTGCCGACTATATCGTGGACATCGGTCCCGGTGCGGGTTCCCACGGCGGAGAGGTAGTTGCAGTCGGAACTGCCAAGGAGATAATGAAGTGTCCGAAGTCCATAACCGGTCAGTATCTTTCCGGCAAAAAAGTCATCCCCGTCCCCTCCGTAAGACGCAAACCCTCCGGATGGATCACGGTAAAGGGCGCTTCCGAAAACAATCTGAAGGATATCGATGTGAAGTTCCCTCTCGGTGTTTTCACCTGTGTGACAGGCGTGTCGGGATCGGGTAAATCTTCGCTTGTAAATGAGATCCTCTACAAGACACTGGCAAGGAAGCTTAACCGTGCCCACACGATCCCCGGAAAGAGCAAGGGTATCGCGGGAATTGAAAAACTGGACAAGGTCATATGCATAGACCAGAGCCCCATCGGAAGGACTCCCAGATCGAATCCTGCAACCTACACCGGTGTTTTTGACATGATAAGGGATCTTTTCGCATCCACCGAAGATGCCCGCAGCATGGGTTACAGCAAGGGCCGTTTTTCTTTCAATGTAAAGGGAGGACGCTGCGAAGCCTGCTCCGGTGACGGTATCATCAAGATAGAGATGCATTTCCTTCCCGATGTGTATGTGCCCTGCGAAGTATGCGGAGGAAAGAGATATAACAGAGAGACTCTTGAGGTAAAATACAAGGGTAAGAGCATTTTTGATGTGCTGGATATGAGGGTTGAAGAAGCACTCAAATTCTTTGAGAACATTCCGGCCATCAGAAACAAGATCCAGACTCTCTATGATGTGGGCCTTGGATATATCAAGCTCGGACAGCCTTCCACCGAGCTTTCCGGCGGTGAAGCACAGCGTATCAAGCTCGCAACGGAGCTTTCAAAGCGCGCCACCGGCAAGACCATTTACATCCTTGATGAGCCTACCACGGGTCTTCATTTTGCGGATGTGCACAAGCTCGTTGAGATACTCGCAAGACTTGCCGAAGGCGGAAATACCGTCGTTGTCATCGAGCATAATCTTGATGTTATCAAGTGTGCGGATTACATTATAGATATGGGACCCGAAGGCGGAGACAGAGGCGGAACGGTCATCGCCGAAGGAACCCCCGAGGAGATAACAAAGGTAAAAGAATCCTATACGGGATTATATGTAAAACACATGCTCGACCGTTTCAAAGAGCTTCCCGAAAATAAGTCTTCAAAAGGACGAAAGAAGAATGACATTTGAATTACTTGTCTCATGCGTAAAGAAGGACCCGCATGAACTTGCCGAAACAATGCATATCGCATCGGATGCAGTCATCGTATCCCAGCTTGAGGATTCAAGTTCCGAAGAGACTTTCGACTATAACGGAAACAGGATCACGGCTTTCAGGACGCAGACCAAAGGGGTCGGTATAAACAGGAACACCTGCATCGAGCTTTCAAGTGCCGATGTCCTGCTTTTTGCGGACGAAGATATCGTATATGATGAGGGTTATGCCGGGCTGGTCATGAAGGAATTTGCGGATCACCCCGAAGCGGATGTTCTTCTTTTTAACATCAGAGTGTGCGATGAGAGAAGGACCTACTGGATCGAATCCTTTGCCCCGGTCAAATGGTACAACTGCGGAAGATATCCCGCTTACAGCATTGCGATAAGATCCGCTGCACTGAAGGAAAACGGGATAAAGTTCAGCCTGCTCTTCGGAGGCGGCGCGAGATTTTCTAACGGTGAGGATTCGCTGTTTTTGAAAAACTGTCTGGATAAGGGGCTCAGGATGTTCTCGACTCCCGTCGTGCTTGGAGAAGAGGTGCCCAGACCCTCCACGTGGTTCAACGGGTTTACCGACAAGTTTTTTTACGACAGGGGCGTTCTCTATAACCACCTGTACGGCAAGGCCGCATGGCTGTGGGGTATCCGCTGGCTTCTCAAGATGCGCAGGGAATATGAACCCGCTTATCCCTTTGCAAAGGCCCGGAAGATGCTTTTTCTGGGGATAAAGGAGCGCGGTACGAGACCGGACGGATTAAACAGAAGATTCGAAGAAGGAACGATAAGGGAATAATAAAAGAACTATAGTAAAAAGGATCGATAAAAAAATCGATAAAGAAAAAAAGGATCGATAAAAAAATCGATAAAGAAAAAAAGGATCGATAAAGAAAAAAATCGATAAAGAAAAAAAGATCGTTAAAGTAAAAAGAACGATAAAGGACC
>CAMNEB010000122.1 GCA_946536155.1 uncultured Lachnospiraceae bacterium
GAAGCTATGACCTTATCCATATCATAATACTTATACACTCCCAGTCTTCCGCCGACTATCAGATAATCATATTTCATTTGAGGTAACCCTTTAACAGCTCAGCCTTATCAGTCTTCTCCCAGGGAAGCTCCACATCGGTCCTTCCGAAATGTCCGTATGCTGCGGTAGCTCTGTAGATCGGGCGTCTGAGGTCGAGCATCTTGATGATTCCTGCGGGACGAAGGTCGAAATTCTCTCTTACGATCTCAACCAGCTTCTCATCGGAGATCCTTCCGGTTCCGAAAGTGCTCACCATTATGGAAGTGGGCTGTGCAACACCGATCGCGTATGAAAGCTGTATCTCGCACTTATCGGCAATGCCTGCAGCGACGATATTCTTGGCAACATATCTTGCCGCATATGCAGCGCTCCTGTCGACCTTGGTGCAGTCTTTTCCGGAGAATGCTCCGCCGCCGTGACGTGCATATCCGCCGTAGGTATCTACGATTATCTTTCTTCCTGTAAGTCCTGCATCACCGTTGGGTCCGCCGATGACAAATCTTCCGGTGGGATTGATGAAGATCTTGGTCTTGTCATCCACAAGCTCAGCGGGAAGAACGGGATCAAGGACATATTTTCTGATATCCTCGTGGATCTGCTCCTGAGTGACCTTCTCGTCGTGCTGGGTGGAGATGACAACCGCTTCAAGTCTGACGGGAACTCCGTTTTCATCATACTCTACGGATACCTGGCTCTTTCCGTCCGGTCTGAGATAGGAAAGGGTTCCGTCCTTTCTCACCTTGGTGAGCTGTCTTGTAAGCTTGTGAGCAAGTGAAATGGGATAAGGCATGAGTTCGGGAGTCTCATTTACCGCATATCCGAACATCATTCCCTGGTCTCCGGCTCCGATGGCTTCGAGCTCTTCATCGCTCATCTGGTTCTCTCTTGCTTCGAGAGCCTTGTCTACACCCATTGCGATATCGGGGGACTGCTTGTCGAGAGCAACAAGTACGGCGCAGGTCTTGCCGTCAAAACCCTTCTCGGAAGAATCGTATCCGATATCGACTATGGTCTTTCTTGCTATGTCCTGAATATCCACATTGGCCTTGGTCGAGATCTCACCGGTGATGAGTACGAAGCCGGTGCAGGTAGCTGTCTCGCAGGCAACACGGCTCATCGGATCCTGTTCGATGAGTGCGTCAAGTATTGCGTCAGATACGGCATCGCAGATCTTATCGGGATGTCCTTCCGTAACCGACTCTGATGTAAAAAGAATCTTTTCCATTTCTTTCCTTTCCGGGCACTGCCCAAAACAGTTCATATCCATAAATATGTCCCGGATCCCAACAAAAAACCGCTTCTCAACAAAAAAGAAGCGGGTAAATACAAAAGATCTCTCAGCCTCTTATTGTTCGAATAATCGCTCAGGTGGGCACCTTCCTGTAAAAGGGGTTGCCGTGGCTTCACCGGTCCTATGTACCTCTGCCAACTCTGAATAAGGGACATATTCAATTGAATAGAAATTACAATATATTAAGACATATGTCAATATCGGTCCATATGCTTTATAAGACAAAGATCAGGTGATCCGAAAAAACGGATCGTCATAAAACTCAGCCCGTCATGAGCTTGAAGCCCTTATAGTCGTTATCTCTGCTCACAATGCTGATATCCGCGCCGAGACCCTTGAGCTTAAGATCAAAGTCCTCATATCCTCTCTGGATATAACGGATATTGTCTACTACGCTCTCGCCTTCGGCAGACAGTGCCGCAAGTACGAGTGCCGCGCCTGCTCTTAAGTCGGGAGCTGCGATGCCTGCTCCGGTATATTTGCGGACGCCGTCTATGATGGCCGTATTGCCTTCAACCTTGATGTTCGCGCCCATTCTGATGAGCTCATCAACGTATTTGAATCTGTTCTCGAAGATACTCTCGGTCACGATGCTGGTGCCTTCGGAAAGTCCCAGTACAACAGTGATCTGAGGCTGCATATCTGTAGGAAAACCGGGATAGGGAAGAGTCTTGATATGTGTATGTCTGAGAGGTCTCGAACATACGACTCTTACCTGGTCGCCCTGCTCCATGACTTCACAGCCTGTCTCTATGAGCTTGGCTGTAATGGACTCGAGATGCTTGGGGATCACGTTCTTGACGGTTATATCACCCTTTGTTGCCGCAGCTGCGAGCATAAAGGTTCCCGCTTCGATCTGATCGGGAACGATCGTATAATCGGTTCCGTGAAGTTTGGAAACTCCCTTGATCCTGATGACATCTGTTCCGGCGCCCTTTATATTGGCACCCATGGAGTTAAGGAAATTGGCTGCATCAACGACATGAGGCTCCTTGGCCGCATTCTCTATGATGGTCTTGCCTTCAGCCATCGATGCGGCCAGCATGATATTGATGGTCGCTCCGACGCTCACAACGTCCATATATATATGGCTTCCGACCAGATGCTGTGCCCTGGTCTTGATCATTCCGTGTTCCAGTATGACTTCGGCGCCAAGAGCCCTGAAACCCTTTATATGCTGGTCTATGGCTCTGCATCCGATATCGCATCCGCCGGGAAGAGTGACTTCCGCATGCTTGTACTTTCCGAGCATTGCGCCGATCAGATAATAGGACGCCCTGATCTTCTTGATATTATCGTCGCAGACCACCGTATTGGTGATATTTGCGGCATTGATGGTCACTCTGTGACGGTTCTCTTTATTTATGAGTATTCCTATATTTCCCATGGCATCCATGAGCACGTTAGTGTCACGGACATCGGGAACGTTATCTATATGAACGGTCTCATCGGTCATTATGGATGCCGCAAGGATAGGGAGAGCCGCATTCTTCGCTCCGCCTATCTCCACTTCTCCGACCAATGCATTTCCGCCATGAATAAGGTACTGTTCCATGAATAGCCCCTGAATCTTTCCGGATTTATAGCAATCTGTCGCTATACATACAAGGTGAATTTACCATAAAAACCCTATATTGTCCAGTCCGCCGCCTTTTTGGAAAACGTTTTTGGATCATTTAGTTTCCGATTTTATCCTCGAATAGGTATCCTGCATGATCGAACGGACATATCCGCCGATGTCTTTTTTGACTTCTTTGTCCAGTGCCGCAGGATCTATGGGCTCGCCAAACTCAACGATGACCTTTGTCGGTTTTATAAAAGGTATATGCCTAATGATGATATTTTCAACGCCCACCATGGTAACGGGCTGTATCCAGGCGCCGCTCTTTGTGGATATCTTAAAGCTTCCGTTATGCATGGGAAGGAGCTCGTCTGATTCATAGTTCCTGTTCCGGGTCCCTTCGGGGAAGATCAGCACGGAAGCTCCGCTCTTAGCCTGCTCGATTGCTTTCAGAATGGTCTCAAGTCCCTTACGGGTATTGTTCCTGTCAAGGAACAGGCAGCCGAGGAGCATCATCCATATGTTCAGAAGAGGGATCTTTGCGGTGGATTTCTTGGCTATAACACCTGTCGGACATTTGCAGAGAGGATATGCTACGACGATATCGAAGATACTCCTGTGATTTCCCACATAAAGAAGTGCCTTATCAAGAGGAACTCTTTCCTTTCCCCTGACTTCAACCTTTATACCGCAGAGCTTCCATACGCTCCTGAAACCCCACATGACCACGGAATTTGCCAGCTTTCCCGCCGATTCTCTGTTAAACCTTCCCATGATCCAGCATATGAGCATGAGAGGCATGGTAAGGATCAGAAACAAAACAACAAAGATTCCGGTGATCAATAATCTAATCATTTAAAAACCCGCTTTCATATATCCAAATCTCTTTTTGCAGATGCGTGTTCATCACTTCCATATGAGAAAACAACGCACATGGGGTATTCTACCACTTTTGCACTCTTCTTGAAAGACTAAGGGACATCCGGCCGCATTGCTTTCGGTCCGGATGCCCCTTTTATCTTCAGACTACGGCGTCCACCTGCTGCAGGGTTCCTGTTCTGCCGTCTTCATACAGAAACATTCCCGTTGCCCTGATCACGGCATCCGTCCTGCCCGCCTTATTCTTAAGCGAAAACTCTGTGGGTGAATTCATAAGGTTGACCGCACCTACGCCTGCTTCCTTAAACGATATGAGCTTCTCGCTTCCGTCCTTTTCCCTTATCCACACCTTAAGTTTTTCAAATATCCCGTCATCCTCATCGATCCATCCGTCGCCGTCCTCATCATAGGCTGACAGTTCTTCAAATCCGTTACCGGAAGACGCACCGAAGAGTTCGGTCCCGTCCCCGATCCTGCCGTCTCCGTTTTTATCGAGGGCGATATATCCGCTTTTTCCGGACAGTGACCGGATTCTCTCGGACACCCCGTCTCCGTCCAGGTCAAAATAAAAAAACTGATCGGACAGAGTGCAGACATCGGTATCCAGATTGATAACAAGGGGATCTATCGCCCTGCCCGGATCAAAGCCCAGCTTTTTAACGGCAAGGCTCTCAAACTCCCTGCTCATCCCGACATGTATATCAAAGTCGATCTCACGCCCGTCCCCGCAGACCGCCTTTCCGCGGGCTTTGTACGAGGTCTCCTCCCGCTCTCCGAAATACTCTTTCAGGATGATGCCTTCTCCGTAGTCTGCGTTAGGTGCCTGCGTATAAGCGCCTTCTTCATTCGTAAAAAGATCATGATGGCTTTTTACAAACTCCCTGAACAGTATGGAGAAAATGTGTGCCAGGGAAATCCTTCTTACCCTGAGATCCGTATCGCTCCCGGCATAGGCCGTTCCCTTATCTATCCTCCATATCCCTGTCTTCATCCCCTCCATTATCTCTGTCACGGAGGCAGGACCTGTTTCTTCCCCGGTCTCTTTCTCCTCTTCGGGCTCATCGTATTTTTCACCGTATTTAGCAAAAAACGAATTTAAAAAGCCTTCCGGGTGAGCCGCCTTCTGTCCCGGTGCATACGCACCCCTTCCCGATCTTCTTAAGCTTCCTGCTGATGATCTGACAGCATAGTAGCTGCGTTCGGACTCCATTCCTGTGACCGAACTCTGTATTCTCAAACACTTCTCCTTTCCGCCGCTTTGGGCAATCCGGCAAAAAAAGGCAACAAAAACAGCGCCTCCGGGATTCCGGAGCTTAGCTCCGCCGCCTGTGCGGCTTCTGAATCCTTTCGCGCCTGACCTTCCTGCCTGTTTGATTTTCACAAAGCAAAAGAGCAAAGGCTCTTATGCCTCTGCTCTTTATATCGGCCTGTTTTTTATTTTGTATTAGTCCTTCTTAGGTGATCCGCCGGGAAACTGAAGAACCTTTCCGCCCTTTTCCTCTCTTTCACGGATCTTCTCACGTGCCGCCAGTGCAAGCTCTGCTTTCTTCTGCGCTATAGCAAGGACTGCGGTCTTGGGTATCACGATATTTTCCATAAAGGGATTGATCACGATACCGAAGGTGGGATTTTCGGTCCCGTCGGGATTGGGCGTCAGGATCATCCTTGCCGCATCGACAAATCTCACGGTAACGGTATCTCTGAAGAACTCTTCGGGGAGTTTTGAAGGTCCGTCTATTTTCCTGGCCTGCTCCACCGTCTGATTGTCTGTGAAAACAACGAAAAATCTCTTTCCGTCGGATGCTGTCAGCACGGGAAAGCGTACAGCGGTCTTTCCGCCCGGGATCCTGTTGCCTTCGCCGTCAACCTCTGCTTTGATCTCCGCGGGTGCCAGGAGTTCCGCTTCGTCAAGCTGCTCCATAAAGAGAGCCTGATGTGCGGGATCGGGGGTGGGACCGTCAGCTTTGATCAGCTGCATGGCTCCTACCAGCATGGGATTTGAAACTGTTTTATTGATCTCCATTTTATCTCCTGTTGTAATTGATCAGACATCCCTTAAGGATGATCTCTCTCTCCTCATCGGTAAGGCTTCCGAGGGTCATGGTGAACTCTTTCATCTCACCCGATGCGCTGTTTACGGTATATGCCTTAACACTGTCCGCCTTCTCAACAACAGCCTTTTTGATGCCGGGTACGAAAACGTAATCGAGATTTTTGAAAGGAAGCTCTCCTGCGGGAATGATGAAGGGAAGCATACCCCAGTTGATCAGATTGGATCTGTATCTCTTAGTCGCATATTCATTGGCGATGTTAGCCCAGCCTCCGAGAACTCTCTGGCAGGATGCGGCCTGCTCTCTTGCGGAACCGTCTCCGGGCTT